>CAYWQK010000059.1:0-7898 GCA_964460575.1 uncultured Desulfovibrionaceae bacterium
AACCTTGATTAACGGAGCCAGAATCCGTCGTCCTGCCAATTGAACGATAGCCCAACAACAAAAAGAATTTCTACGCTAAATGGGGATATCTGTCAAGTGAAAAATAAAAATTATTTTTAGGTGAAAAGTCACTTCGCTCTATGTGACGCGCCGCGGGCGGAGAGCATTTCCGTCCGCGGCGGAAGAAGCTGAGAATAGTTTAGCTTTCTTGGAACAGCGGTGTGCTGACATAGCGGTCGCCGCCATCGCAGATTACGGTAACAATGCGCTTTCCCTTCAGTTCAGGGCGCTTTGCCAGCCGCACGGCCGCGGCCACATTGGCCCCGGAGGAGATGCCGCAGAGGATGCCTTCTTCTTTCATGAGACGACGGGCCGTAGCCAGAGCCTCTTGTGTTGGGATAGGCAGGATTTCATCGACAACGGATTTATCGTAATTATCGGGTACAAAGTTTGCGCCAATGCCCTGAATGCCATGCGGGCCCGCTTTGCCCGTGGAGAGCAGGGGGGATTCGGCCGGTTCCACAGCTACAGCGTACAGGACCGGATTCAGTTCCTTCAGGCGGCTGGATGTTCCGCACAGCGTGCCTCCGGTGCCGATACCGGCCACAAGCACATCCACATGGCCCTCGGTATCATGCCAAATTTCTTCGGCTGTTGTTTCGCGATGGATACGGGGATTGGCAGGATTGTAAAACTGCCCGACCATGATCGCCCCGGGCGTTTCACGCACAATCCTGTCCGCTTCGCGCGCAGAGCCTCCCATACCTTCCTTAGCGGGGGTCAGCACAAGCGTGGCGCCCAGTCCTTTAAGTAGTGCCCGCCGTTCAAGGCTCATACTTTCCGGCATGACAAGCGTAAGTTTCCAGCCTTTTACCGCGCAGATAAAAGCCAGTCCAATACCCGTGTTGCCGCTGGTCGGTTCAACAAGAAGCGTGTCCGGCGTGATGTGGTCTTCCGCGTCCAAGAGCATAGCCAACGCAGCTCTGTCTTTAACTGATCCCGAGGGATTGCGTCCTTCAAGTTTAACAACAACCTCGGCGCCATCTTCAGGAGCAATGCGGTTCAGCCGCACCAAAGGCGTACGCCCAACCAGTTCCAGCATGTTCTTCGCGATCATTTTTTTTCCTTTAATAAAACTTGACAAGGTTTACAGGCCGTTTGCAAAGAGATGGCGGCCATGTACATGCGCTTGGAGCGCACTAAAAAATATGCGCAGCCGATACGTGTTACGTCCGTCCGGCTGCTTGCTTGTTTTACCCGCACGCCCGCTCGGCGGCAGAGATTTAGCATGTTTTCGACGGCCCGGCGGCTGTTGTTAGCTGAAGAGAGGTTTTCTTTGAAGACAGCCCTTCAGCAAGGCAGGGAACGCCACTTGCAAGATCAGCCAGAGTGATGCCATCGAAGAAATCGTTGATGATTTTATGCAGCCTAGACCATATCGGCAAGGTTCTGCAAAAGGAGGACCTTCCGCAGGGGGCTGCTCCGCTTTCAAGGCAGGCAACCGGAGCGAGGTTCCCTTCTGTAAGGCGGAGAATGTCGCCTACCGTGCATTTTTCCGGCGTAGCTCCCAAGCGGTAGCCACCGCCTTTGCCATGTGTGCCGATAACAAGTCCTCCTTTGGAGAGAGAAACCATGATGGTTTCCAGATATTTTTGCGAAATTTCCTGTCGGCTGGCGATCTCTTTGAGAGGGATTACGGCATTGGCGCCGGCTTCAGCAAGATCGATCATCACGCGAAGGGCGTAGCGACCCCGGGTGGAAATCATCATGGTTGGGATCTCCGTGGATAAAAAGACAGCTGCTGAACATGGACTTTCATGAAAACTAGCGAGTAACGGCGTCAAAAGCCTGCTCGAGATCGGCGATAATATCATCCGCGTGTTCGGTTCCTATGGACAGGCGGACGGTATTGGGCTTAATGCCGGAAGCGAGCAACTCTTTTTCCGAAAGCTGCGCGTGGGTGGTTGACGCGGGATGGATGACAAGCGACTTGACATCTGCCACGTTAGCAAGGAGCGAAAAGAGCTTTAGACTTTCTGTAAAGTGCTTTGCCGTATTCGTATCGCCTTTTATTTCGAAAGTGAAAATGGAGGCCGCGCCGTTTGGGAAATACGCGTCGTAAAGCTCCTTCTGATGTCCCTCAGCCAGTGAAGGATGGTTGACTTTTTCTACCTGCGGGTGCTTTGTAAGAAAATCGACCACGCGCAGAGCATTCTGGACATGGCGTTCTACCCGCAGAGATAGCGTTTCCAACCCCTGAAGCAACATAAAGGCATTGAATGGGGAAAGCGTTGCTCCCTGGTCCCGCAGAAGTGTGGCTCGGGCTTTGAGCACATAGGCAGCTTTTCCTCCTATTTGCGAGAACACGTAACCGTGATAGGATGGATTGGGCGCGGTAATTCCCGCAAACTTACCGTTTTGCGTCCAGTCAAAGCGCCCAGAATCCACAATGAGGCCGCCCATGACCGCTCCGTGCCCGCCTATGAATTTTGTTGCGGAATGGATTACAATATCCGCGCCATGCTCAATGGGTCTAAGGAGGTAGGGCGTGGCAAAGGTGCTGTCTACGATAAGGGGTACTCCGTGGCGGTGCGCGATGGCAGAAAGAGCTTCCAGATCGGCTACGTCTGAATTGGGGTTGCCAAGAGTTTCGGCAAACAGCAAGCGGGTTTCCGGGCGGAAAGCCGCTTCTACTTCCTCAAAATTCGTGGGATCAACAAAAGTCACATCAAGACCCTGTTCGCGCCGGGTATTGGTAAAGAGGTTAAAGGTTCCACCATATAAATTGCAGGAGGAAACAATGTGGCTGCCCGCGGTAGCTATGTTCTGGACCGCAACGGTGATGGCGGCCGCTCCTGTCGCCGTAGCAAGCGCGGCAACGCCTCCTTCCAGCGCGGCGATGCGCTTTTCCAGCACGTCAGTCGTAGGATTCATCAGACGGGAATAGATGTTTCCGCCTTCTGTTAGGGCAAAACGGCCTGCGGCCTGCGCAGAGTCGCGAAATACGTAAGATGTGGTTGCGTAAATGGGAACGGCGCGGGCATCTGTGGTTGGATCGGCGCTTTCTTGGCCGGCGTGTACCTGAAGCGTTTCAAAACGGTATGCTTTGGCGTCCATAAGCAATATCCTCTTGTTGTATGCAGAAAAATTTCTTTGTGGCAGGATGCGCGCGTATCTCTGCCGATTTCGTTGTTGTTTATCGCGAGTACGCATGGAACTCGCGGCGTGGGAAAACAGATAAACCTATTAACATACTATGTCAATAGGTTTATGCATGAAAAAAAGCAAAAATCAGCAATGCGGGTAAGACCGGGAGCATTGAGCGAACGCGCAGAAGGAATAGCGGAAATTTTGGCGAATTGCCTTGAAAAGGAAAAGCGTGTAGGTTAGCTCCGTTTGTGGTATGATCGCCACTTGCGCGCATAGTATAAAACGTGCGCGCCGTTTGAAACGTCGCAGCCGAGGAGGTGTATGGTGGACGAAATTGTACGGCGTTTTTCTCTGTTGCCGGCGACCTGTGTTGCCGATGGGCTTCGCGGGTTCAACGCCCTTGATTGGCGTATTAAACCGCTAAAAAGCGAGTATACCCTTTGTGGCAGAGCCATGACGGTTGACATGCCCGCTGGGGACAACTCCGCTGTTTTGAAGGCAATTTCCCAGGCGCAGCCGGGCTCTGTGCTCGTGGTCGATGCCAAGGGCTATGAGGGCAGGGCGATTGCCGGGGAATTTGTTATCGGGCTCGCGCGGAATATGGGGCTTTCCGGTGTTGTGGTGGATGGCTGCATCCGTGATGTTGTGGGCATTAGGGCGCTGGATTTTCCCGTGTTCTGCAAGGGGAGTACTACCTCAGCCAGTGCTCGAAACGGCGCTGGCACTGTTAATGTGCCTATTTCGTGCGGCGGGGTAATGATCCGTCCCGGGGACATTATTGTGGGTGACGCGGACGGTGTGGTATCCGTGCCGCGGGAACGGGAGGAAGAGGTGCTGGCTGCCTCAGAACAAAAGTTGGCGAAGGATGACGCCAGGGCGGCTGAATTTTTAAAAGATGCGGAATCCGCTAAGAGATATTGTGCCAAGCTGTTCAGCTAGCAATCTGATTCCAGCATAGAAAGAGGAGCCTTCGTGAGCAGGGCTCCTTTTTTTTTGTCTGAAAACATAGGAGAACTTGCCGATCCCGGATAATTTTGCCAAAAGTACGCGTAACTGTTACTTTCCGCTATGTTGTGGGAGGGTCACGATATGCTTGCGAAGCGACTTAAGACAAAAGGCAGCTGCCTCATCGTACTTTTACTATGCTGCGTTTTGCTTATGCAAACGGCTTGTTCGCAGCTTCAGCTGCGGGATTCCCGAAAGGCTGATTTGCTTATCCTGCATACCAACGACACACATTCCCATATTGCCGGCATAGACAAGGACGGCAACGCGTGTCTGCGAGATCAAAAATGCCGAGGCGGGCTGGCGCGTATTTCCGCCGCAATCAGGGACGCTAAACAACGTGGGGAAAATGTGTTGGCCCTAGATGCGGGCGACATGTTTCAGGGGACACTGTTCTACAGCATAAACAAATGGCCCATGCTTGCCGACTTGAACGCTCTCATGCCCTGGGACGCGGCGACCTTAGGCAATCACGAATGGGATGAAGGCTGTGGAGAGCTGGCTAAGTACATTGAAGCCAACCGTCATTTTCCTCTGCTGGCGGCTAATCTCAAGCCCCAAAAAGGCTGTCCTCTTTTATCCGTTAATATTTTGCCGTATAGTATCCGCGAGATAGGCGGGCACAAGGTAGGAGTGATAGGAATAAGCAACGATAAAGTGGTTGGTTTAGCCAGTGCCTGTCCGCAAACGCGCTTTTCCAATAGGGTGGAAACCGTACAGGCCGTTGTGCGTGAGCTCGAAGGAAAAGGTGTTAGGCGCATTGTCCTTTTGACGCACATTGGCCTTCCTGATGACAGGAAACTGGCACGCTGCGTAGATGGCGTGGATATTATAGTGGGCGGCCACAGCCATTCCTACCTAGGCCCAGATTCAAGCGCGGGCCCCTATCCCATTGTGGAAGAATCGCCGTCCGGCAAGCCTGTGCTCGTGGTTACCGCCAAGCGGGGCACACAATACCTCGGAGAGCTGTTCTGTAGCTTTGATTCCGCTGGCGTACTCACAGCCTGGAGCGGACGCGAGCGCGAACTTCAGCCTTCTGACCCTAGGGATGAATTGCTTTCGGCCAAAATTGCCGGATATGCCTCAAGCCTGGTGGAATACCGAAGCCGCAAGCTTGGCAGCCACAGTATCGATTTGGGACCCGACGGTCTGGATGCTTGCCGTAAGCATGAATGCCTGACCGGCATGATCGTCGCTGATGCCATGCTGGATTTCGGCAAGGCATATGGAGCGCAAATAGCTCTCTGCAACAGCGGCAGCATACGCGCGCCTCTGGGAAAAGGCACTATTACCCTAGGTGATATTTTTACGGCTTTTCCGTTTAATCAAAGTATTGTCCTTAGGGAATGCAGTGGCGAACAACTATGGGAAGCTTTGGAGCATGGCGTTGCCGGGGAAGGCTCCATAGGACCTCAGATGCTGCAGGTTGCCGGACTGCGCTATATCGTAGATGCAAAAAAGCCGGCAGGAAAGCGCGTGCTTAAAGTAGAAGCGCTAAATGTTCAAAAGAGTGCGGCGCCTTTGAATCCGAGGGAGCGTTATCTAGTTGCTTTGCCCAAATATATCGCCAATGGGGGAGATTTTTTTGCTATGCTTACCACGTGCAAAGTCGTTCCCTCGTCAGAGCCGTTAGCCGTTGATTTGCTTTCCGCATACCTAACAAAATATTCTCCGCTACTCAGACCTGTAACGGGACGAATCGTGCGCAAAGAAAAAAACGCCTTTTAACGAGTACCGTTTGACATGGCACATAGCCTCAAAAATTTTGGCGGCTAATCTGAAATCGCTTCAGACAATGAGTCGGACTCCTTCGGCGTTACACAAGGTCTAGCACGTACCGGCTGCCATGTACTCCGTGCCGGCAGGATTGGGCGCTTGAAGGTTCCGCCGCCCCCTAAAGGCGAGACCATAGCTTCCTGCGCAGCGGCGAATGCGTTTGGCGCGGACATAATCCCATCGCGTCCGCTTATGCACATAGCGGCGAAAACCCACGCCAGCGGCTGGAAGAAGCCTTCTTGTTTGGGTACAGTCCAAACAAGCCGCAGGCGGTGAAGAAAGCGTTACGCCATGGGCAGGGTGGTAAAGTCCAAAATGTTGGCAACTGAAACAAGAGCGGCTATCCGCATTCCGTCCATGAAGCCCGCGCGGATCCAGACATTGAAAAGGAAGCAGGCTTGATTTATATATGCGGGCATAGTTTTCCAGCCAAGATCCGTTTTTCAGTTTCCTTACAGGCGCGGACAGTGCCGCGCGGGAGCAGGATTTTAATTGGGAGATACGGAAATGCCTTTTTCCTATGAAAAGCAGGGGGTATATAAAACCAACTCGTATCTTGTTTGGGAAGACGAGGATGCTGTTATCATTGATCCCCCTCTGGATATGGATACGATGCTTCAAGCAATCGAGAGCAGAAGACTTACGCTTCAAGCGGTTCTCTGCACGCACCTTCATTATGACCATGCCATCGGGTGCGCAAAATGGCAGAAGAAATTCAATCTCAATGTCTACGCGTCCAGCGCTGAAATTGCTAACAAAGAATCAATGCTTAAACGCTCGTTTATACGTATCGGAGTAGATGTTGAACCATTTGATGTTACTCCGCTGCCTGATGGTCCCTGCAAGTGGGGCAAGGTCGAGGCAGTCTCGATATTTGTCCGCGGGCACTCCCCCTGCGGGATTTGCTACTACTTCAATAAGCAGGGAATACTTATGACGGGCGACAGCTTGTTTATGGGAGAGGATCCGAGGCTGGACCTTCCGGAATCCTGCCCAGAGTTTTTGTATCCCGACTTGCAAAAAAAGATTATGGTACTGCCTTCGTTGACCATGGTCCTTCCCGGGCATGGCGAGCCGACGACGATAGGCGATGAATATGAGCGTATCGTTTTTGCTTGATTAGGAATGCGATCGCGGTGGCATGGCAAGGCTGCCGGCATAGACAGTAAATGGAGAAGCCTTTGCGGCATATGAGCCTGCTGGAACCTTTTGCCTATCCATTGATTTTTCATCTTGACATATTAGAAACAACCAGCTATTTAATAGCGCTTTTATCTAAACCTCTAACCGGAGAAAAATATGCCTACTATTAACCAGCTTATCCGTATTGAACGGAAGCAGGTGATCAAGCGGAAAAAGACCCCAGCTTTGCAGGCTTGCCCGCAACGCCGCGGTGTTTGTACCCGCGTGTACACCACCACCCCGAAAAAGCCTAACTCGGCTCTGCGTAAAGTCGCCCGTGTGCGTCTTACCAACGGGCTTGAAGTCACGGCGTATATCCCTGGCGAAGGACACAACCTGCAGGAGCACTCCGTTGTGATGATCCGCGGCGGCCGTGTAAAAGACCTTCCCGGCGTTCGTTACCATATCATCCGCGGAACGCTTGATACTGCCGGTGTTGCGGACCGCCGTCAGCGCCGTTCCAAGTACGGTGCCAAGCGTCCGAAATAGCAACGCTCTCGGTTAATTTTAGCAGCTCGGTGAAACCGTCCCATGCCTGTCGGTGTTTTCCGGTGAATTTGTTTGCTATGCCGTATTTAGGCGCAGTGGGGATGGAGAAGGTAGCTGATTTTGAATGAACACTGCAACGCGGCGCTAAGCCGTTCTGGAGAACTCTAATGCCTCGTAAAGGTCCTGTTCCCAAAAGAGAAATTTTACCGGATCCTATTTATAATAGCCGGCTTGTAGCACGTTTTGTCAATCGCCTGATGTACGATGGCAAAAAAGGCGCTGCCGAAAAAATTTTT
>CAYWQK010000060.1:0-599 GCA_964460575.1 uncultured Desulfovibrionaceae bacterium
TTTTCTTGGCCACGATATCCATAGCCACTTTCGCCAAATAAAGGTTTGTTCCTATTCCGGCGGTTGCCGTGATGCCTGTTTCCGCAAGTATGCTTCGGATGACGGTCATGGCCAAGTCATGCGGTGTCATGCCGTAATTTTTAAGATATGCCGTGGCGTCTATGAAGACTTCGTCTATGGAATAAACATGTATGTCTTCAGGAGCGAAATATTTTAAATAGATAGTGTAAATTTTTGTGCTGTATTCCATATACAGCGCCATTCTGGGCGTGGCTGTTATAAAGCCTGCCGAGAGCTGAGGCGAAGAAGCGAGAACGGCGCTGCTGCTTGATTCTCCTTCAAATCTGCCGCGCGGGGCTTTTTGCCGGCGCTCGCGGTTTATCTCCGCCAGCCGTTGGACGACTTCGAACAGCCTTGGCCTGCCGGGGAGGCCGTAGCGCTTCAGGGAAGGCGAAACGGCGAGGCAGATAGTTTTTTCCGTCCTTTCGGGATCGGCGACAACGAGGTTAGCCGTTAGCGGATCGAGTCCCCGTTCCACGCATTCCACGGCGGCGGAGAACGATTTGAGGTCGATGGCGATATAGGCTCGATCTTTCATA
>CAYWQK010000060.1:609-7877 GCA_964460575.1 uncultured Desulfovibrionaceae bacterium
CGGCGTCCGCTGCGCTGGACGCGGGGAACACGCGGGCCGAGGCTGGGAAACAAGGCTGTTTTTGAGCGGAGGAACTCAAACAAGATTTATGTGCCTATGCTCAATGGAGACGCAGTAATCCATAGCCTGAAGCTTTTGCGCCAAACGTTCTGTCGCCGCTACGGAACGGTGGCGCCCCCCTGTACAGCCGAGGGCAATCGTAAGGCGGTAGCGTCCCTCTTTTTCGAATTGGGGCAAGAGAAAAGTAAGAAACGAAAAAAAGTTGTCTTGGAATGCTTTCGCGTTCTCGGAAGCGAAGATGTAATCGGCGACTCCGGCGTCCTTTCCGCTGAATGGACGCAGTTCGCTGACAAAATAGGGATTGGGAAGGAAGCGGAGATCAAAAACAAGATCGGCTTCGCGGGGCACGCCGTACTTAAATCCGAAAGAGATAAGGTTGACTTTCATGGCGTGGCTGTGCTCTGGGGCGGCGTGCAGGTGCTGAATCGCGCGCCGCAGATCGTGAATGGAGTATCCGCTTGTATCGAGAATAATATCGGCCATGCTCCGCACGGGCTGGAGCTGCTTGCTTTCTTCAAGAATCGCTTGCTCCAGTCCGATGTTGCCGAGTTCTAAGGGATGCGGGCGCCTCGTTGTGGCATAGCGGCGCATGAGTTCTTCCGGAGTGGCCTCAAGATAAAGAAGCCGCGGCGTCATGTTGAGATGGCGCAGCTGGTTTAGCGCTTCGCTTAATTCATCCACAAAGGCATTTGAATGCTGGTCTATTCCCACTGCCATGCCGCGTGTCTTATGAAAAGAGGGCGCTGCGCACAGCTTGGCAAGCGCCGGCACCAATGCCGGCGGAATGCCGTTTGCGGTCATGAGGCGCATATCTTCGAAAACATGCAAAACAGTGCTTTTGCCGGCACCGGAAAGCCCAACAATCAGAGAAACTTCCATTATTTTTCCTCGATATGTTTTTTTTCGGCGCGCACTGCATCCAGCTCTTCCAAGAAAGCTGCGAGAAGCGCGTCCTGCCCGCGTACGGTACGGATGATTTTCCCTTTACGGAAAATCACTCCCTTGTCTCGTCCGCCGGCAAGACCGATGTCCGCTTCGCGCGCCTCTCCGGGACCGTTTACGATGCAGCCCATAACGGCTACTTTAATAGGTGTGGCATCGTTCGCGAGATGTTGTTCTATGGTGGAGGCGAGGCGGATAAGATCTATTTCGCAGCGTCCGCAAGTGGGGCAGGATACGAGATCCGCGCCTCGCCGGCGCAGTCCCAGAGAACGTAAAAGCTCCCATGCTACGGTTAATTCCTGTACGGGATCTGCGGTGAGCGAAATACGCAATGTATCGCCTATCCCTTCGGAAAGGAGAATTCCAAGCGCGACAGAGGATTTCACTGCGCCCCGCAGCGGGCCTCCGGCCTCGGTTACCCCCAGATGCAGGGGATAGTCGCAGCGGGCGGAGAGCAGACGATATGCGGCTATGGTATCCGGAACAGAAGAAGATTTAATGGAGATCTTCGTTTCATAAAAATTGCTTTTCTCCAGGATTTGCACATGCCGCAGAGCGCTTTCCACCATAGCTTCGGGTGTGGGGCCGTTGTAGCGTTCTAGAAGATCCTTTTCTACCGAACCGCTATTAACGCCGATGCGGATTGCCGCGCCATTGGCTTTGGCCGCGTCCACAACAGCGCTTACTTCGCGTTCTCCGCCTATGTTTCCGGGGTTTATACGCAATCCTTCCAGACCCGCTTCCAATGCCTGAATTGCGAGGCGGTAATCAAAATGAATATCGGCGATAAGCGGAACCGGTGCCGCGTCGTGAATGGCACGCAATGCCCGCGCGGCGTTAGAGTCCGGAACGGCTATGCGGACGAGCTCGCAGCCCGCGTTAACCAATCGGGCGATCTGCGCTAATGTGGAGTCGGGATCGCGACTATCGGTATTGGTCATGCTTTGCACAACAATGGGAGCGGATCCGCCGATGCATAGCGGTCCCACATGGATGGCGCGTGTTGCTTTGCGTGTAATCATAATGCTTGTCCTAGCTTAGATACGCGGTTTCGCGGCGGTACGCGGGGCGGTTTGCTTCCTTTCGCTGCGGAAAACGGCGCCTCACTGCGCTGATGTTTGTTTTTGAGCGAAGAGGGCGGCTCCCCACAGTCCGGCATTGCTGTTTTGTACGAGATTGATGGGGATAGTCTGGAGAAGCGTTTCAAAATTCGGACAATTGCAGAAAGATCGCCGGAATTCCGAGTGCAGAGCCAAGGACGGATTCGCTGTAAGTACTCCACCGCACAGATAAAGGCCTTCTAAGCATAAGCTCGATAGCGCTAGAGTTTGGCACAGCATTCCAAGAAGATGCGCGTACCGTGTTTCCATTTCTGTTCCGGGAAGACAGGCTGCCGCTTTATCGGGCGGCATTGTTTGCCCTGTATAAAATTCAACAAGCGTACTTAACCCTCTGCCGGAAAGAAGGTGCTCCCCATCCGAACGAATGCCGCGCGAGCGGAGATAGTTTGCGTAGTCGGCGTCATCTATCGGGAGCGACGCGTGACCAAGTTCCGAGGGTAATGTGCGGTAAGACATGCCGTTTCCAATGAGGAGGCAGCACCCTAGGCCCGTTCCGGCCCCAAGCACGGCACGGACTGTGGCATCGCGGGGTTGCCGTGAAGAATTTTCAGCGGAAAAAAGAGGTAGCAGGTTTTGTTTTGAAGGCAGAAGGCATCCCCAGGCCTGAGCTTCCAAATCGTTTAGAAGAAAGGCCGCCGGGGGCAGTTCGGGAATGCCGCTGCCGATAGGCCAGGGAATGTTTGGGCATGTAACTGCCTGCACGTTGACAATAGCTCCGGGTACGGCCAGCACGGCGGCGTCGTATTCAGCGGGAAGGGAGTCTCGCGCCGCTATGATGAGGTCGCGGAAATTTGCAAAGCGGGCGGTGTGGCCGTTCCATGTTTCCCGCAGAACGGGTTCGTTGGAATCTGTTGAGGCGAAATGCGCGAATCGGCAGTGTGTGCCGCCGATATCGGCGCAGAGAAAATGATGCGAACGTTCTGGCATGGTATTGAAATCCGCAAAAAAGTAGGTTGGACGTTGCCGGCTCAGATATCCGTTTTATCTAAAATCGCTATGTCCGCCGCGTAGCCTCTTTGCTTTTTTGCTGCGAATTTGCGCGGGTCAAGACCGTATTTTTTGACTTTGTAATTGATGACACGGTAGCTTGCTTTTAATTCCCTAGCCGCCTGCAGCATATTCCCCTGAGCACGGCGCAGAGCGTCAATCAGCAGTTCCTGTTCAAATTGGCTGACGGCGTCGTTGAACGAACAGGATATGATGCCGGATGCTTGTGCGCTTCTTAACGCAAAATCGTTGACTTGCAAAAAAGTTCCTTCGCATGCGCGGACAGCCTGTTCGATACTGTATTTCAGTTCGCGGATATTTTCCGGCCAAGTATATTGGAGAAGCAGGTTTTGCGCCGGGATGGATAGGTGCTCGACATACTGCCCATGGGCGTTTTTTTGCCGCTTAAGAAAAAGGCGCGCGAGCGGAAGGATATCTTCCGTGTGCTCACGCAGAGGAGGGACCGCGATTGAAATAGAGAGCAGGCGGTTATAAAGATCCGGCAGAAAGCGTCCCTCTTCCACATATTTTTCAAGTTCGGGACAGGACGAGCAGATCAGGTGTATGTCCAAGTCTATGGATTGTCCGCCACCGACGCGTGTGAATTTTTGTTCCTGAAGGGCGCTGTTGAGCCGTTCCTGAACGCGGAGAGGGAGTTTTTCAATATGCCCAAGAAAGAGCGTGCTGTTTCTGGCGAGCTCTAGGAGTCCTTTGCGCGTCTGCGAGGCGCCGGGAAACGCGCAGCGGCGGTACCCGAAAAGCGCACGCTCGATCATATCGTCCGATTGGTCGCTGCACGCGTACCGTTGCATTGGCAGATCGCGCCTGGTACTGGAGGCATGAATTCTTGCGGCAAGGTATTCGCGGCCTGAACCGGGCTCGCCCGTGATGAGTACAGGGCCCGGCGCGTTGCAGGCGTAAACGGCCTGGTCGGAGATGTAGCGCATCTTTTTTGAAACGGAGATGAACGGAGCCGCGGAGGAGGAGCTGTCCGCGGCAGGCGCCTGATGCTGCCGTATAACGTCTTGCTGAGCATAGGCTGCTTGCGTGGCGATGATGCCAGCTACGGCTTCCAAATACGAGCATCGTATTTTCAGCTCTTCCAGCGGGGCGCACGGGGTATCCATGCTAAGTACACCCACCACTTTTTTTTCCGAGATGCCGCGTTGCTGCGAGGGCATAAGCACAGGTACGCTGATAAAGGCAAGACGGCTCATTTCCTCCGACGTTCTTTCAAAAAATTTACAAAGAAAGACTGGGTGCCCCAGAATTTTTTCCACAATAACGGGCTGCCCTTTGGAAAATACCTGCCCTGTGATACCCATGCCGGGAGTATAGACGATTTGCGACGCGCGCGGAGTAGTTTCCGAAACGTAGAGACGTAAATTACGGGCTTCCGGATCGAAAATAACCAAGTGAGGGCGGATGAAGAGCGGTGTTTTAACCAAGATACCTAAAAGATACGTGAGGCTGGCGTGGAATCCGCGGGACGGATCCATGCCGGCGCTTATACGGCGCAAGGATTCAAGATAAGCCAGTGTATCCATGGAGAAAATTTATTTCGCGCCAAGTTCTTTTTCAAGCATGGCAATCTTAAAGCGACAGTAGTCGGACGCGCTTTCATTGGCGACAACGGATTCATGCTTGGAGATTGCTTCGTAACGCGCGATGGCGCCTTTGATATTCCCCGAACGTTCTAGTGCGGAGGCGATTTCCATCTGTATGGAAATTTTCAGTGCTTCGGGCACCTCGGGCTCGATCTTTTGGAGTATGGCGAGGGCTTGAGCCGGCTGATGAAGACGCAGAAAGAGATCGGCGGCGTTGATTGCCGCGAAGAGTCCTATACTGCCTTTGGGATCTTGTTCGTAGAGGCGGCTATACGCGTCGGCGGCTTTTGCGATAGCGTCGCTTTGCGCAGCCAATGACGCGATTTCCGCGAGAATTCCCAGCCGGCTGGAGGCGGGAGCGTCTTTTAGGAGATTTTCAAGGCTGCTGAGGCGTGCTTTGGGATCTTCCATAAGCAGCACGCGGCCGAGTTGCAGCTGCGCCTCGCGGGCGGTCTGCTCCTTCTTCCATTGCCACGTCCCATAGCCGGCAATAACCGCGATGAGTAATACAATGATAGCTACAATGGCCTTGATATGCGTAACAACAAAGTTCAGAAGAGGCGTGGCCTCGCCGGCGACTTCGGATTTGATTTCGCCCAATATGTCCGGTGTATTGGAGAATCCCTGAGGATCGGCGGCGTGGAGTGATTTTTGTTTGGAAAATTCGATTTTTTTTATATCCGTCATGGAAATGGCTCCGAGCAGAAAAATGGGTTAGCGATACAAAGCAAGTGAAGTTTACACAAATGGCAAAAGAAGGCAACAGGCTCCGGCTGGCAAAGGAAGGCGGAAGAACGTAATATCCTTGAAGGGACAGGCGCGCAAAACAGCGCCCGTACAGACCTTCAAGCCTTATACGCGTGGCGTTTTTCCGATCGGAAATTGCGCCTGTCGTCCGCACGGGATGGCTTTTTTTGTTACGGCCATGGGGTTTCGCCCCCCCCATGGCCGTATTTCGTTTCCCCATCATAGTGCGCCGCTTGCCGGCGGGTTGTGTTTTCGGCTCTTGGGGAAATCGACCTCCTATCCAAACACTACGTCGCCGTCTGTCGCCTCTATAACGGCCTGTTTTAACGTGCTCATATCATCTAGGGGCACCTGTATTTCATACGCGACGGTATCTGTGAAGATTTCGCGGGTAATTTCTGCTTGCCTTGCGGCGAGCAGTCTGCGCAGCGGCGTTACATGCGGATAGTGTATGGTAATCTTTAGCGCTTGACTTGCGCGGTACATACGCAAAGGCAACTTTTCAAGTCCTAACCGCGTTGTGTCTTGATAAGCGCGAACCAGTCCTCCCGTGCCGAGTTTTATTCCTCCGAAATAGCGCGTGATCACGGCGACAATTTCTCCTATCCCGGAATGCAGCAGGATGGTAAGCATCGGGCGGCCCGCTGTTCCGTGGGGTTCTCCATCGTCGCTATAGCCTACGGAAGCCGTATCGCCCGGAGCACCGGCAACGAAAGCCCAGCAGTTGTGTGAGGCATCAGGAAACTCCCGTTTGACGGAATCGATGAATCGCTTAGCGATAGCTGCCCCGTCTGCGTGGCCGAGACTTACCAAAAAACGGCTGCGCTTGATAACGCGCTCCTGCCTAAAAAAAGAAAGGCCGGGAAGGCTGGGTACATAATAGGAATCCATGAATCACTCCGCGGACAGAGCCGGCAGCGGACGCAGTCCGAGAGCCAGAGGACGGGCCGTAACGAAGAGACCCTGGGGGCATTGATGGCGTTTGAACTCGCTGCAGCGGACAAGATGCGCGATGCGCTGGCGCATGGATTCATCCAGCTCTCCGCGGGGAGCGTATTCCGGAAGCGTTGAGCCTTCAAAAATGCTTCTTAAGCAAGCATCCAGCGATTCATAGGGAGGAAGGGAATCCTGATCCTTTTGCCCCGGACGTAATTCGGCCGAGGGCGCTTTCTCGAATACGGAACGGGGAATCGCGTCGCTGCCGCGTTGCGTGTTGAACCATTTGGCAAGTTTGTAGATGTCCGTTTTGTAAACGTCTATAATGGGAGCAAGACCTCCGGCAACGTCGCCGTAGAGGGTGCCGTAGCCCACGGCGCCTTCGGATTTGTTGCTTGTGCAGAGTACTATCGCGTGGAACTTATTTGACCATGCCATAAGCAGGCTGCCGCGGATGCGCGCTTGGAGATTTTCTTCGGTAGTGTCTGGCTTGGTGCCGGCAAAGAGAGGGGCGAGTGCTCCGCCAAAGGCCTTCATAACGGGTTCTATCGGCACGGTATGCGTAGCGATACCGAGATTGTCGGCGAGCGCGCGGGCGTCGTCCAAGCTGCCTTGGCTGGACCAAGGGGAGGGCATCAGCAGGCCGGATACCTTGTTTGATCCGAGCGCTTCTGTCGCGAGGGCCGCCACCACGCTGGAATCCATCCCTCCGGAAAGCCCGATAACGGCGCGTTCAAAGCCGCTTTTACGCACATAATCCCGTATGCCGAGGACAAGGGCATGCCATACGGCGCCCCAGCGATCCTTTTGTTCTGGAGCAGGGCAGGCAGGGGAGGGCGCGGTAAGTTCGCCGCAGCGGATCGCGATA
>CAYWQK010000061.1:0-3516 GCA_964460575.1 uncultured Desulfovibrionaceae bacterium
CCTGTTCGCGCTGTTCTTTAAACGTTAGCCGTTTTTTCGCGGACGGAACAGTGCGGGCGGATTGGGCGGGTTTGGGGGCTGGCGCCGTGTCCTCCCCGCGCTGGCGCAGCCAGTCGCTATAGCCGCCGACATATTCGCGGGCCGTGCCGTTTTCCATGGAGATGGTGGCGGTGAGAAGGTTATCCAGAAACGCGCGGTCATGACTGACGACAAGCACAGTCCCTTGGTATGAGGAGAGCGTCTCTTCCAGCAATTCGAGGGTTTCCACGTCAAGGTCATTGGTTGGTTCGTCCAGCACCAGGAGATTTGAGGGGCGGGTGAAGAGGCGTGCCAGCAAAAGCCGGTTGCGTTCTCCGCCGGAAAGTTTTTCAACGGGGATGCGCAGTTTGTCCGATTCAAAAAGGAAGTCTCTCAGGTAGCCGGCCACATGCCTTTGCTCGCCGTTGATGATAACGGTGTCGTTACCGTCGGCAAGGCTGGCCATAACGCTTTTTTTTGGGTCTAAGCTGTCTCGGAGCTGGTCGAAATAGGCGATTTCAAGGCGGGTGCCGTGCCGTACGCTGCCTTCGCTCGGCGTAAGTTCGCCAAGCAGCAGGCGGAGCAGAGTGGTTTTGCCCGTGCCGTTGTTTCCGATGATGCCGACCCGATCTCCGCGCTGGATAAGGAGGCTGGCATTTTTAAGCACTTCATGGCCGTCCGGCCAAGTGAATGAGAGATTGCGGGCTTCGATGACGATCTTCCCTGAGCGTTCGGCTTCCTGTACGTTAAGAAGCGCATTGCCTTGCCGCGTGCGGCGGGACGCGCGTGCGGCGCGCATTTTTTCCAATTCCCGCACGCGTCCCATATTGCGGGTGCGACGGGCTTTTATACCTTGCCGTATCCACATTTCTTCTTGGGCGAGTTTTTTATCAAAAGCGGCCGCCTGTTTTTCTTCGGCGGCAAGCCGTTCCTCTCTGCGGGATAAGAAGGTGTCGTATCCGCACGCGTAGCTGTAGAGCTTCCCGCGATCCACTTCTACGATGCGCGTGGCCAAGCGGCGTACAAACGCTCTGTCATGGCTGACGAAAACAAGGGTGCCCGCCTTCCGGATAAGATATTCCTCAAGCCAGCTAATGGTGTTGATGTCTAGGTGGTTTGTTGGCTCATCCAGTAAAAGAGTGTCCGAAGCAAGCAGTGTCCTGGCCAAAGCCACGCGGCGCTTTGTGCCTCCGGAAAGCGTCGCGAACTCGGCTTGAGGATTAAGACCGAGGCTGTTAACCATGCTCAGCACTTCGCCGTAGCGCTCCCATCCTTCTCCGTTCTTGAGAAATTGCTCCGCGGCTGCTAAGCGCTGGGGAGAGAGCAGCGGATTTTTTCCCGAGGCAAGCAGGTGCGCGTCGGCCATGGCTTCTCCTTGGGATCCGAGCGCGGCTGCGGCAATGCTGAAAACACTTCCTTTCCATTGCGACGGTACTGACTGCTGAACATAGCCGACGCGTACGCCGGGTTCTTTATGAAAAATTCCGCTGTCGAGCGTAATAAGCCCAGCAAGCACGGAGAGCAATGAAGATTTGCCCGCGCCGTTGCGGCCGACAAGGCAGAGGCGCTCACCCTGTTCAACATAGAGCTCCGTGTTGTCCAAAAGCGGTTTCCCGCCGAGATTGAGTACCGCGTTCTGCAAAGAAAGAAGAGCCATAGCGCGCCTTGCCCGTAGAGGTTGAGGAATGTCGTTTGCGTATATCTGTATTTGCGCCGGAAATCCAGTCTAGAGTATATGGTTGCCAAGCGCGGCAAAGCGGGCTAGGAAAACAGCGAATGCCGCCGCGTAACGGTACGCGGGACGCAAATTGAAGGAGCGGTTATGAGCACCCCGGACGATATTACCATTGAGTATGAGGAAAACGGACAGATTCTTGTTAAGCAGCTGGATAAAGCTGTTTTGAGCAAAGGACTGTGGGTTACGGTTCTCTTTCGGTATCAGGAGCTTATTCAGGACACAGGGGAGTACGGAGCGGAAAAATATTCCATCCGCCGTTACAAGAAAAAAGGCGGCGACTATGTCTGCCACTCGAAATTTACCATTTCCAGTGTCAAACAGGCTCGGGAAATTGCTGAGGTCCTAGGCAGATGGATTGGCGAAACAGCGTAATTGCCCGGTGTAAAATAGCTGCGCTGGTTTTGTCCCTCGTCTTTTTGACTTGTATGCCCGCTTGCGCCGACGATGGCTTGCGGCGGGTGTCCGCGGTGGTAGACGGGGACACGTTCCGCCTGGAAGATGGCGAGCGTGTGCGTGTGGCTGGCATTGATACGCCGGAGCTGCATCCTCAGGCGCAAAAAGGGGCGCAAGCCTCTATGCAGCGGGCAAAGCAGCTTGTGGAGGAATCGCAAAATCTTGTGCATACGGACGTTCTGGCGCAGGATCGTTATCGGCGCACTGTGGCCGAGGTTTTGCTGCAGTCCGGCGAATCGCTGGGGCAGCAGCTGCTCAGCGAGGGGCTGGCTGTTTTTTATTGGTACAGCAACCTGCCGAAGGATTTTTGCCAGCGGATGCTGTTTGCCCAGCGCTATGCCTTAAAAAGAAAGACGGGCCATTGGGCGTTTATGCTTTCCCTGCCGGTAGCAGGGGAGCGATTTGTGGGCAACCGCAATACCCGGCGCGTGTATCCGCTGAATTCGTCGCTTTATCGGAGCATTTCTTCCAAGAATAGGGTGGTGTTCCGTTCGTTGGAAGAGGCTTTGTGGGAAGGATATTCCCCCTCGCGTAAAAGCGGAATATGGCCCTTGCAGTAAGACGGCCGCGCGCGGATCTATCCTTCCCTTCTTTTCGGCGAAATTCATACTATCGCGGAATTGTGTTGGTTTCTGTTGCGAACCATAGCCGTACCATGAAAAAAAGCGCTTCAAACCGTTTGCGTCTGTTTTGCGAGCCCGTCGCGGAGGGCAATGCGGCCGAGTTTTGCGGGGAACGGAGACGTTGTCCGCCTCTTTTTAATGCCAAGCGGAAGATTTTCATGGCGGAGCCAAGCCTAAAGGCGGGATTACGCTCTTTGCCGTTGCCGGCAAAAACAAGGTAGGGAGAAAGGCATGGCGGTTGACGCTTCGAAAAAGGGCTTGGGATCGGCGGCGCTTGCGTCGCTTATTTGGGGAGGGCTGGCCATCTACTGGCGGCAGCTCCAGGCAATACCCGCGTATGAGATTTTAGCGTATCGGATGGTAAGCTCTTTTGTGATTATGCTGCCGGTAGTACTCCTGTGTCATTCGTGGAAAGAGATTGCCCCGGCCTTGCGGGATGGAAGGATCTTGCGGCGGATGGTGTGCAGCACCTTACTTATAGCCTTAAACTGGTTCGCCTACATCTGGGCTGTGAACAACGGACGGATTTTGGAAACAAGCCTTGGCTATTACATGTCGCCTCTTTGCAATGTGGCGTTAGGGTGCTTCTTTTTGCGGGAACGGATTTCCCGGCTTCAAATAGCGGCTTTCATCGTGGCTTTGCTAGGGGTATTGTACGCGATGTTTTGTTATGGGGCATTCCCT
>CAYWQK010000061.1:3526-7622 GCA_964460575.1 uncultured Desulfovibrionaceae bacterium
GGCTTGGCGTGTGGCTCGCTGTGTCTTTCGCTCTTTACGGATTTATCCGCAAAACAGTTTCCTTGGAGGCCTTGTCCGGCCTCTTTGTGGAAACGATGCTTCTTGCGCCGGTAGCGCTGAGCTGGATTTTGTATCAAGGCTTACGCGGGTATGGCTTTTTGCTTTCGCCTTCATGGCGCGATGGCTTGCTTCTTTTGGGCACCGGCGTGATTACGGCCTTTCCTTTGGGTCTCTATGCCTATGGAGCCAGGCGGATACGCTTGACGACGCTTGGATTTATCCAGTTTCTTTCCCCGTCCGGCTCTTTTTTGATAGGGGTGCTTCTTTATAAAGAGCCTTTGACCGCCGCGACGCTAATTACATTTTCCTCCGTCTGGTTGGCGCTCGCTTTGCAGATGGTTGACAGCTGGCAGGTTTTTCATTCCGCGGAGGCCAGGTGTGAGTGAAAACGAGGCTGTGTTTTAGCTTTCCGGCATTTCCCTCAGAGCGGGGCTAAAGGCTGGCGACTTGCTTTTTTTTACTCATTCGGCTATGTTACAAAAAAATAGGCTTTAGTGTCGCTTTTATTGGAGGCAGTTATGTTTGGCATAGGAATGCAGGAACTGCTCGTCATCCTCTTGGTTGCTGTTGTCCTTTTAGGCGCGAACAAACTTCCGGAAATAGGCGGGGGGCTTGGACGCGCCATCCGCAATTTCAAAAAGGCCAGCTCCGAACCTGACGATATCGACATTACTCCTGGCAAGAACGAAAAGAAGGAATAAGCGTATTCCTCTGGCACCTTCAGCTCCCTTTGACAGGTTTGCAAGTTTCGCTTTGGAGGTTCTACCAATGAAGCTTGAGCAACTTTCCATTTTTCTTGAAAACAAGGCCGGGCGTATGGCGGAGGTGACAAAGGTTCTGGCGGATGCCGGTATCAATATCATGGCGCTTGCGCTGGCGGATACGTCTGATTTTGGGATACTGCGCCTGGTTGTAAGCGACACAGAGCGAGCCGCGGAATTGCTGAAAAGCGCGGGGTTCACTGTAAGCCGCACAGTAGTAGTGGGTGTCCAGATGAGCGATGTTCCCGGCGGATTGAATGGTATTTTGCAGGCTTTGGCTTCGCACAATATCAATATTGAGTACATGTATCCCTTTGTGCGCTGCGGTAGGCGGCACGCGACCATGATTTTCCGCCTGAAAAAGGCGGACGAGGCCATTGCCTTTTTGAGACAACAAGGCATTCCGCTGCTAGACGCGGCGGCCATAAACGGCTGTTGAGCGACTCTCTGCGCGCGCATGGGCGTCGCCGCGGTTCGTTCCATAGGGTCAGCGGCATTTTTATATCCCAAAATCTTTCTTATTTTCTGGAGACGCTGTCTATGAAAAAAGTGTTTGTACTTGCACTGTGCGTACTCTGCGCGGTCGCCTGCGCGGCTTGTTCGTATATGGGAAAAACCGTAGGCGTGGCTGGAGCTAAAATAGGAAGACAAATGGATTCCTTTGAGGCCGGATATAAGGAAGGACGCACTGAGGAGCAAAAACGCGAGGAGAAAGTTCAGGCTGAAAAGAAACGTCGCCTTGAGGAGCAGCGCGAGGCGCAGCGCCAGGCCGAAAAGAACAGGAAAATAGAGGAAGAGCGGCAAACGGCGGCGTATCACCGCCGTCTGGAGATGGAGCGCCAGGCCGCCGCTAAATAGCGTTTTTTTCCGCATGTCACGCCGCCTGCGCATCGCGGGGCCGATGGGTGAAAGGGAAAGGCGCTAGGGAACTTGGTTTTTCCCCCGCGCCTTTATTCGTTGGTGGGACTTATTTGAAGATTTTGACTTCCAGCGTTCCGGGATTGGACTGGATGAGGCGCCATGACGAAGGTTCTTTAGCCAGGTCAAACACAAATCGCGTTGTGCCGGACGGCTGGACAGCCGTGCGGATTTTTTTGAGGAAAGCCGTCGATCCGGGCTGGGCGGGCGTTATGCGCCAGGCGCCCTGAACGTCCAGGATAACGCGGTTGCCGAATTTGGAACTTTGGCCTTTCAGTGGCGGTGGGCCGGAAATGATGAAAATGACGGAATCCGCGTCAACGTCCAGGCGGGTGGCGATGCCGGCGGAAGAAGATGTTGTTGTTTTTTGAGCCGTATCGGCGACCTTCGCGCCCGCGTACTGTTTTGCTCCGGCGGGCGCTTGCGTTTCGGCGCTTCTAACTGAAGGCTGCTTAGCCTCGCTGTTTTGCCGTGCCGCTGTTTGCGGCTTCGCGTCCCGTTTCGCGAGCGGAGGCGCCGCTTCCACGGCTCTTTGTCTTTTTTCCTCGATTGCCTGAGCGGGCGCGGGCTGTGTTTGGGGTTGCTGCGCCTGCTGGACGGCGCCGCTTTCAGTTCCGGGTGTTGCGGCGGGCCGTGGCGCTCCGGCCGGATCCGTCTGGACGGAGCCGGGAGAAGCGCTGGCTACAACAGTCTGGGGACTTTCGGAAGCGTCCGTGCGGACGGTACCGCTTTCGGTTCCAGGTGTTTCGGCGGGTCGCGGCGCTCCGGCCGAATCCACAGCAAGCTGGCCGGAAGCTTGCGGAGCCGGTTGGGCCTGGGGTTCCGGCTGGTTAATCAGCGAACCGCGGACTTCCTGCCCTCCGGCGCCGCTTTCCGCGCCCCGCTGGGGATTCCAAAAGGAAGAAGTCGCTGGCGTGGCGTTCTCGGCGATGGGGATAGGTTCCGCGACGGAGCTGTTGGTCCACAGTTTCCATGTCGTCCAGATGGCATAAAGGGTTAGAGCCACAAAGGCGGTCAGCAGCAGAAGCGACGCGATGCCGATCCAGCGCTTAATCTGCTGGCCGCGCGTAGGTGCTTCGGGCAATTCATCGTAATTATTGTCTGTTTGCATGGCGATGGGTGGACGCGTGTCGTCCGGGTTGATGTTTGGTTCCTCCCGGTAACGTAGGCAAAAAAAAGCGCGCTGTCTATAGTAAAACAGGAAGCGCGGTGCCTGACTTAGGGCGGTGCTGCGAAACGCCGTTTGCTTTCCGTCATGGCTTTGGCGCGCGGCGTCGCGCCGGCAATTTTTTGAAGAGGAGGGCGAAACAAGCCGCCGCCAACGGCCTAGAAAAAAATTTTTTTAATTTTTGAGAAAAAGAATTGACAAGGTGAGGGCGATTGGATAAAAGCTTTGTTGTTCAAGGGGCTGTAGCTCAGTTGGGAGAGCGCTTGAATGGCATTCAAGAGGCCGTCAGTTCAATTCTGTCCAGCTCCACCAGAAATTTCAAAAGAAGTTACGTGGCAAGCGTAACTTCTTTTTTTTGCCGCCGGAAGATTCCCGCGTACGGCACTGACGTGATCGCGAGGTATGTCTTGTGCGAGCGCCGCGCTTCGTCCTGCGCGTCGAGCTGGACACGGCTTTCTTCCACCTCTACCTGCCCGCCGATTTGGATGGCGGATGGAAAAGGGCGCCTAGCGAGAGCGGCGCGGAATACGAAAGCCTTGCCTGCGGATTTCCACACCCAGCGTGACGCGCTGGAGTACATTATGGAGAGCTTCCCCATCGTTAAACGCGGCGACGAAAAAGCCTGCAGCTTCTACCGTATCAAGGAAGCCATCCTGCGCCGCGCGCGGAGCCTGCGCTATCTGTATTCTTTTCCGAATAGGGAAGCCGTCAGCTTCGAAAGCTTCGGTTCGGGTTTGGCTAGCTTGCGGTCTAGACCGACAAGAACTGCGCTCGCGGTAGCGATACCCGCCGCGATGCCCGCGCACCGTATAAACACGCCGGGAAAGCCCAGGTTTTTAACGCTCAGGAAAAGGTAGGGAACCGAGCTGTCGCCTGGCGAGAGCGGGAAGGAGCCGCCGCAGAGTTTGTAAATAAGCAGGTAGAGCAGGTAAGCGATCGGCGGGAACAGCGCCCAGGGCAGGTCTTTCCAAGTCCAGCGTCCCTTGCGGGCGAAAGCCAGGTAATCCGCAAGCATCGCCGCGGGCGCGACCGAGTGCAGCAGATGCGTGGAAAGCCGTGCCGCGCCGTTTGGGAGCGTTATGCCCGGGGCTATCATGCCGTGGTATACAACGCCGGCGGTTAGTACGGCCACGAGCAGCGCCAGTCTGGAGCGGAGAAAGCCCTTAGTGTTTTCCAGATCCTCGCCCCT
>CAYWQK010000062.1:0-2168 GCA_964460575.1 uncultured Desulfovibrionaceae bacterium
AAAAGTTCTGCGGATGGAGAAATCCAAAAACCATCCGTACGGTAACAAGCAAAAACGAAAGGAATATCCATTGAGTACGTTAGAACGAAATAATCATTTGCGCAATGTCGCCATTATCGCGCATGTCGACCACGGTAAAACAACCCTTGTTGACGCGCTGTTCCGGCAAAGCGGTGTGTTCAGGGAAGATCAGCAAGTGGATGACCGCGTGATGGACAGCATGGATCTTGAACGCGAGCGAGGCATTACCATTGCCGCCAAAAACTGCGCCATCACCTGGAACGGCGTAAAAATTAATATCATTGACACGCCAGGACATGCCGATTTCGGCGGGGAAGTTGAACGGGCCTTATCCATGGCAGACGGTGCTATTCTTCTTGTGGACGCCGCGGAAGGTCCCCTCCCCCAAACCCGCTTTGTCCTGCGCAAAACGCTCGAGGCAGGGCTTAAGGTTATTGTAGTTGTAAACAAGATCGATCGAAAGGACGCCCGCATTCAGGATGTGGTCAATCAGGTATACGATTTGTTTATCGATCTGGACGCCACGGAAGAGCAACTTGAATTTCCGGTTCTGTACGCCATTGGCAGAGACGGCGTTGCCATGAGGACCCCCGACGGCGAACGAGTGGATCTAAAACCTCTTTTTGAAACTATCCTTGATGTTATCCCCGGCCCTGACTACGATCCGGAAGCTCCCTTCCAGATGCTTGTTTCTGATTTGTCCTACTCTGATTATCTGGGACGCCTGGCTGTGGGCCGCGTGGCCAATGGCTCGGTCCACGCCAAGGACGCCCTCCTCTGCATAAAGGAAAACGACAGAACCGTGCCGCTGCGCGTGACAAGCCTCCAATCCTATGCCGGTCCCCGTCTTGTGGATATGGAGAAAGCTGAAGTCGGCGATATCATCGTGCTTGCCGGCATTGAAGACGTATCCATCGGCGATACCATCTGTACGCAGAACGCCGTCCATGCACTTCCCCGCATATGTGTAGACGAACCCACTGTATTCATGCGCTTTATGATCAACACCTCTCCTTTGGCCGGACGGGAAGGCAAAATCGTACAGTCTAGAAAAATCAAAGACCGCCTGTTCCGCGAGGCGCTCTTGAACGTTGCCATCCGCGTTGAGGAAACGCAGGAAAAAGACAGCTTCCTTGTCAAGGGCCGCGGCGAACTCCAAATGGCCATTCTCATTGAAACGATGCGCCGCGAAGGCTTTGAATTGTGCGTCGGCCGCCCTGAAGTCATCTTGAAAAAGGAGAACGGCGAAATCCTCGAACCGATAGAAACCGTTTACGTTGACTGCGATGAACCCTTTATGGGTATAGTGACGGACAAATTGGCCCAAAGAAAAGGGCGCATGGTCTCCTGCATAAACAACGGAACGGGCCGTGTGCGGCTGGAATTTTCAGTGCCCGCGCGCGGTCTGATTGGCTATCGGGACGAATTTTTAACGGATACGAAAGGAACTGGCATTTTGAACTCTTTGTTTGACGGCTATGAACCATGGAGGGGGGATTTCCCAACCCGTTACACCGGCTCCATAGTTTCCGACAGAGCGGGCAGCGCCGTCGCCTACGCGTTATATAATCTAGAACCGCGGGGCACGCTTTTTGTGGTGCCCGGCGACCCCGTGTATGAAGGAATGATTGTAGGGGAGCACAACAGGGAAAACGATATCGACGTTAACCCCACAAAGGAAAAAAAACTTACCAACATGCGGGCGGCGGGCAAAGACGAAAACGTTATTTTAACGCCCGTAAAGCCAATGACTCTAGAAAGGGCTATCCATTTTGTACGCGAGGACGAACTGGTCGAGGTGACTCCGCTTTCAATCCGGCTCCGAAAGTCCGAACTGGACGCGTTTAAGCGCTACCAGCTATCCGGACAAAAGAAAAAGCAGGACGCTGCAGCATCTAAAAAATAGCAAAATCCCCGGCATGCCTCCGCATGCCGGGGATTTTGCCAGCCGCCTAAAGGACAGCGGCATTTATGCGGTATATTCCCGCGCGGAATTCCAGCCGGCGTTAAGCGCCCGCAATAAGCGGGCGGGATCGGGGCATGTCATCATCCCGGACATTACGCACACACCGGCAATTCCGGTGCCCTTAAGCAACCCAACGTTTGCCGGTGTTATACCGCCTATCGCGTATACCGGCAGGTTCACC
>CAYWQK010000062.1:2178-7620 GCA_964460575.1 uncultured Desulfovibrionaceae bacterium
CCGTAAAAAGGATACACCTCTTGGAGGGACCCCCGGTTTACAGGATGTGGCAAAAACATGTCCCGCCACGAGGTATGAAACGCTACGGCGCGCGGCTTCCTCCGCTTCCTGCACGCTATGTACAGAAGCGCCCACCGTACGGCATCTCCTGCTTGAGGCATCTTCCCACTCGCGCAAGGCCGACATTGGGAGATGAACCCCCACGTTACACTTAATGGCAAGTTCAGGCGAACCGTTAATATACAGGGGCACATGATACTCGGAACAAAGAAAGCCCACCTGTTCCGCAAGCTTGCGCAGCTCATCGCCGTCCAAGGCTTTTTCGCGGAGAATAATCCCTGCCGGTCCGGCCGCGGCGATACGCTCCATACGCGTCAGAAACGGTTCCGCGCATATAGCGCTATGCGTTACGCAGAGCACCTTAAACCTACACGGTGTCACTCATAACAGGCTGAAGCCCCTGCGCGCAAATGGCCGCGCGGACTTCGTCAACGGACCTGCAGTCCGCGATTTCGAACTGGCCATCGCCGTTATCCGTATCTTCCCCAGCGCGCCTGCCTATTCCCACGTCAACGCCGGCCGAAATTTTCGTTGCCGCAAGACGAATCGCGTTATCCCTGAATCCGGCGCGTTCGCGTGTGGATATGGTGATGCTGGCGAACGGCATCAATAGTCTGTAAGCTAAAATAATCTGCAGCAGCTGACGCTCGTGCACGTCTTTCGCATGTATCGTGCTGTCGTTCACTATCGGGCGCAGCCTCGGACAAGAAAAGGCAATTTCCGCGTGAGGGTATTTTTTTTGGATAAGCCAAGCATGGATACCGGTCGAGTAAGCATCATGACGAAAGTCGGCAATGCCCAGCAGCGCCGCGAATCCAACCCCTCGCATTCCACCCATCAAAGCCCTTTCCTGCGCATTGATCCGGTAAGGAAAAACGCGTTTAGGGCCGCCGAGATGCAGTTCGCCATAGCGCACAGGATCATAGGTTTCTTGGAAAACAGTCACATAATCCGCGCCGCATTGATGCAGGTAGGCATATTCGCCGCTGTTAACAGGATATACCTCCAGGCCAACCGTGCGAAAATATTTCCGGGCTAGCCTGCAGGCTTCGCCAATATATTCAGGCCCGGACGCGGAACGGCTTTCTCCCGTCAAAATCAGAATGTCTTGGAGGCCGGTCTTTGCAATGGCCCGCATTTCGCGCTCTATGGCCGGCGGATCAAGCTTGGCCCGTTTGATTTTATTACGACTATTGAACCCACAGTACACACAGCGGTTCTGACAGTAGTTTGAAATATACAGGGGGGTAAAAAGCATAATAGAATTGCCAAACTGCCTACGGGTTTCCGCCTCCGCTCTGACCGCCATTTCTTCTAGGAGCCCCTCAGCCGCCGGCGAAAGAAGCGCGGCAAAATGTTCCGGCAAAATATGGTCAACTCTTAAGGCTTCGCGCACATCCCGCTGCGTATACCGCTCGGGGCTGTAATTCTTCCGCGCCTCAAGGATTTGGTCCATGACAGTCGAATCGATGACTTCCATATTAGGAAGGTATTGCATATGGTCAGTTAATGTCACGTTTGTCTGCTGCATGCTGTCCATTACTTTTCCCTTACAGCACTTCCCGTCAAAGAAACACGGGAATTTCGTTGTTCCGCCTTTATCCCTGCCAGCGGCAGACGAAAAGCGTGAATGCGGGTCAATCCCTCAAAAAGCCTGTCAGCGGATCGGAGGCTGCCCCCCGCGTCAAAACACGGCCGGGACCGGCCAGATATCCGCTGCGTCCGGCCTCTATGGCCTTTCGAAAAGCTTCCGCCATCAGCGGGATGTCTTTGGATGTGGCGATGGCCGTATTGGCCATAATGGCGCTTACACCCATTTCCATGGCCTCGCAAGCATGGGAGGGGCGCCCTATGCCCGCATCCACAATAATCGGCAAAGGGATCTCCTCAATGAGAATGCGAATAAATTCTTTCGTACACAGCCCCCGATTGGAGTCAATGGGCGAACCTAGCGGCATAATGGCAGCCGCGCCGGCATCGGCCATGGCCCTAGCCGCATAAAGATCGGGATACATGTACGGCAAAACAACAAAGCCTTCCTTGACCAGGGCTTCCGTTGCCTTAACCGTTTGCTCATTATCGGGCAGCAAGTATTTGGTGTCGCGCATAATTTCTACTTTTACGAAATTGCCACAGCCCATTTCCCTACCAAGGCGTGCAATCCGCACGGCTTCCTCCGCGTTGCGCGCTCCCGAGGTGTTAGGAAGGAGCGTAACCGTGTCTGGAATGTAATCAAGGATATTATCCATTCCCCCCGGGTTGGCGCGCCTGATGGCGACCGTAATGATTTCCGCGCCAGCACGCTCAATGGCCGCCTTGATCAATTCCAGCGAATATTTGCCCGACCCCAGTATGAAACGGGAAGAAAATGTTTTCCCGCCCAAAATAAACGCGTCCGTATTGCTCATAATAACTCCTAAAAACGTTAAACTGTCTGCTCGCCGCGCAGCAGGCGAATAACCATCAGCGCCTGATGCGCCGCGCACAGCGCAACGCGGGGGGCAACAAGCCGTTCCCCAGGCTTTTTCTCGTTAATACCATCGCCGCATAAATAGAAGCGGCTTGATACTTTTCTGGTTACAATATCGTTGGCGCTTCCGCATCCCGCAAGTCCAGACGCGGAAACAAGGTATTTTTGAGGAAAATGATCAAGAACCGTGTTAACAAGAAGCGCTTTAGCAACCGGATCGTCAAATGCCTCGCAAATGATTTCGTCGTTCCCGAAGAGTGCATCAATATTCTCCTCCGAAACGCGCACCGTATCGATTGTTACAGCGCATTCAGACGTAATGGCTTGTATTTCTTTGCGAAGCGTCTCCGTTTTATAGGTTCCGATATCTTGCATGCGGTAATATTGCCTATGCAGATTGCTTTCGTCGACACGATCAAAATCGATAAGATGCAGATGCCTTACGCCGGCCCGTGCCAAAAAAACGGATATATGCGACCCCAAGCCACCAAGCCCGGCCACGGCGACATATCCTTGTACTGTACCCAGTTCCTGTACCATAGAAGAGCTTTCCTTTGTTTGGATTGTTCCCAATTTTCCGCTCGAGGAGCGCGGCTTAGCCGCCGCCGACAAAGCTCACAATTTCCACGCGGTCGCCGTTCTTAAAGACCGTCGACGCATACGATCCCGGAGAAACTATTACGCCGTTTATTTCCACAACTATTCTGTTGATCCTAAAGCCCGAGGCTTCGAGCCAGTCCGAAAGCAACTTTCCCGCAGCATCAACCTGATTTCCGTTAATCGTAACCATTTTCGCCTCCAAAGCGGACTTTTTGTGCGCTGCGAACGCGCGACCAAAGGGGGGAATGCCCCTAAAAAAAAGCACACGAAGAGATCTACACCCGTGGTGGTGTACCCCTTCGCGCGACCTTACCTATGAAGTGTCAACACTCTAGTTAGGAGAATACCCAAACACAACGCAAAAGTCAAGCGCGGCCGGCAAACGCAAAAGCCCGTTGCCGGAAATTTTTATATCTACGCAATACGCTTATCAATAATCTTCGCAGTCCCCAGCCATGCGGCATGCCGCATACGCGGCTCTTCACGACAAATTTTTGTTACGTCGCGGCACCTGGGCCAATATGATGGCCACAAACATCAACGCGCATCCCAGTATTTCCTGGCTTGCCATCTTCTGCCCCAGAAAGACCCAGCCGGCAAGGGCGCTGAATACGCTTTCAAGGCTCATTATTAGGCTTGCGAGTGTGGGATTTACACTTCTTTGTCCGACAATTTGCAACGTATAACCAACGCCGCTCGAAACTACTCCCGCGTAAAGGATGCTTTGACCCGCCAAACAAATATCGTTCCATAGCGGACGCTCAAACGCCAGCATGGCAAGCGTTGACAAAATCGCCGTAACAAAAAACTGAAGGCAACTCAATTGAATGCAGTCAACCTTCGCGGAAAAGCGATCAACGGCAAGAATATGGAATGAAAAAACGACGGCACAGAGCAGCATAAAAAAGTCACCCTTTTCCAAAACAAATACATCCTTAATGCAGAGCAAATATAATCCGTAGCAGGCTATAAAAAGACTGATAAACGCATTGAGGGAAATCCTCTTTCCCAAAAAATATCCGACAAACGGTACGATAAGAATATACATGGCGGTGATAAAACCCGCCTTTGCTGTCGTTGTCGAAGCAACGCCAGCCTGCTGCAACGCGCTTGCGGCAAACAGAAAAAAACCGCAAAGGAAACCAGCGGAAAACAGCCGTTTCCTGCCGTAAAAAGCATGCGTCCCGCGTTCCCAGCGGTTTCGCCTCGTCCACGCAATAAGCGGCAAAAGGGCAAATCCCGCAAGCCAGTTTCGCGAGGCCAAAAAGGTAAAAGTCCCCACATGGTCCGCCCCAACACTCTGAGCGACAAAGGCGATGCCCCAAATAACGGAAGTCAAAAGAAGAAGGAACACGTTGCGCATAGGAATCTGCATGAAAAAAATCCTTTCTGATCTATGTTGCAGTGCTCTAGTAAGCCAATCAGCCTGAACCCGCTTCAAAGATGGTATAATTCGCAGCCGAACGCAACCCGCCAAAACCCATGAAGGATGGGATCGCGGGAGAGGCGGACGGCAGCATTAAGGCGTGGGAGGCTAGCATACCACGCGAAGACAGACCGGCCGGAGCGCCGAGCCGCATAGCAGACGCGGGAAAAACAAAAATAAGCCGGAAATACCGCGGAAAAGCACGCCAAGTAGGTATTGGGGCTTGTTTCCTTCAAGGGAGTCGGATAGTATTTAAAAAATTTGCGCATGAGGGCAAGCGCGCCCGGCCTTTTGCGGTCATGCCGCCGCATGGTGCCAATGCCGGCCCCTAGCACGGCCTCAATGTTTAACTATGGATGGAAGTAATGAGCCAAACCAACTCCACGGAAGCGTTTGTAAAGCTTTGCACAGGCAACGATATCCTAGCCGTTCAGTCACAAATTTTGAACGGCGCAGACGTGAATACGCAGGATCAGGACGGTGTTTCGGCGCTTATGGCCGCGGCGGTAAGCGGCAAGACGGAAATCGCGCGCCTGCTTCTGAATAGCGGAGCCTCTTTGGATTTACAGGACAAAAACGGATGGACTGCGCTTATGTATGCCGCCGCCAAAGGCGACAAGGAAATAAGCACGCTTCTGCTCAACCAAAACGCCACTATCGATGCGCAGGATACCAGCGGAATAACCCCCTTAATGCTGGCATCGCTCAACGGACACGCGGACGTGGCGGAACTTTTGATTGACCGCGGCGCGAACGTCAACCAGACAACATTTAAAAAGGTCGCCGCGATCCAATTGGCCGCCCTGACCGGAGCCGAGAAGGTGGTGAAAATGCTTCTGTCCCGCGGCGCCGTTGTCACGATGGAACAAATCGATCAATTCGGCGA
>CAYWQK010000063.1:0-7613 GCA_964460575.1 uncultured Desulfovibrionaceae bacterium
TACGGCTACCAAATGCCGTTCTATCTAGGGATGTGCCTGGCTGCAACTTCGCTCTGCCTGGCGCAGATAATCGACCGGGAAATCCGCCGTGCTGAGAAAGCCCGTGTCAGGGCTGCATAATTTGTCACGAATGCTATTTTCCCTATGAAAACGAGCCCCGCGTACCGTACCAGCAGGGCTTTTTTATAATATGAAATAGTTATGCGACATCTAAAAAACCTTCCTTGCTATTGTCCTCCATATCAGCAAGCAAAACCGAAAAGCAACGGCTAAATGCTGCTAATTTACTCTTCCCCTTTTGAGAGAAAAAAAGCAGGACTAGCGGCTTACTACCGTCCGGCAACCGGTGATAGTGGCGATTGCAAGGAGGGTTCCCTCGCTGTCATGCACATCAACGCGGAAAGTGACAAGGGAGCGTCCTTCGCGCACAGCCCGGGCTTCCGCCGTAAGCGGGCCATACTTTCCCTGACGAAGGTAAGAAATGCAGGTTTGGGCATTTAGCGCAACAGTATCGGGCTTGGTATTGGAGGCAGCGGCAAAAGCAATATCCGCGAGTGTGAAAATAAGGCCGCCATGGGCAAGTCCAACGCCGTTGAGAACGTTAGGGGACAAATCCACAGTAGCCTTGGCATAGCCCTCTGCGGTTTCCACAACCTGTATGCCTAGATGCTGAGCTAAGCGATCGTCCCTATTAATTTTGATATAATCGTCTTTCATGTTCGTTACCTCCGTTTAAATAAGAGCTGTAAAAGCTTTAAAGAGAGGCTTCCAGCACTTTTTTGACGATGCTGGCGTCCTCCGCGCTGAAGCAGACAAGGCGGACTTCTTCTATGGTTCCGGAGTGATGAGCAAATTTTTTGAGTGTGTCAATGGCGATATGAGCGGCTCTTTCTTTTGGAAAACAATAAATGCCCGTGGAAATGGCCGGGAAGGCGACGCTTTTCACGCCGAGCCTAGCCGCTTCTTCCATGCTTCGACGATAGGCGGAGGCAAGAAGCGCGTCCTCGTTATGCGTTCCGCCATACCATACAGGACCAACGGTATGGATAATCCAAGCCGCGGGCAGGCGGTAGCCGCGGGTTACCTTGGCGTCACCCGTGGCGCAGCCATGAAGTCCTCGGCATTCCGCAAGCAGTTCAGGACCGGCTGCTTGATGAATGGCGCCGTCAACACCGCCTCCGCCCAGCAAGGACTGATTGGCGGCATTTACAATGGCGTCAGTAGGTTCTTTGGTAATATCGCCTTGAACAACGGTAATGCGCATAGTGTTCTCTTTTTCGTGGTATCTGATGTTTTCTTCCTTGCCCAAGGGAAAGGGAGGGGCTATTCTTCGTCCATGGTAAAAGAACGAGCAGATGAACTTGTTTTTCGGCAGGGGCTCGGAGAGAGTCGCGAAATAGCGAAGCGTCTGATTATGGCGGCAAAAATCGCCTTTGACGAGCCATTGCCTCCGGGCGCCCCCCTAAGGCTTGTGGATAAACCTGGACACAAGCTCCCGACAGACGTTCGTTTCCGCCTTGTGGACAAAGAGCGCTTTGTCAGCAGAGGCGCCTATAAACTACTGACAGGTATCAAGGCCTTTAACCTGGATGTGTCTGGCATGGTCTGCCTAGACGCGGGAGCCTCCACAGGGGGCTTTACCGACTGTTTGCTTCAGCACGGGGCTGAGCGCGTGTACGCCGTGGATGTGGGACACGCCCAGCTTCATGAGCGTTTGCGCGGCGACCCTAGGGTCATTAGCCTAGAAGGAGTAAATTTGCGCTACGCTCCTGTAGAGCTGATACCAGAGCCAGTGGATATCCTTGTGGCGGACGTTTCCTTTATATCTCTAACTCTCGTGTTGCCGCCCTGCCTGCGCTGGCTGAAGAACGGCGGCTGGGCCGCTGTCTTGGTTAAGCCCCAGTTTGAGCTTGGCCCACATCAGACAGACCGAGGTGTGGTGCGGGACATTGCTTTACAGCAGACTGCCGTGGATAAGGTATTGGCCTGCTGCCACGAATTGGGACTGAGCACAGTCGGCGTGGTACCATCGTCCATCAAAGGTCCCAAAGGCAATCAGGAATACATTGCCTGCCTTAGGAAGGCATCAACACAGGTTAAAGCAAGGCCAGAAGTATCTGACTGTGAAAGCCCCAAAAAAAACCCCACTGCCGTGGGGTAAAAAATGGGGCGAATGACGTGGCTTGAACACGCGACCCCCTGGGCCACAACCAGGTGCTCTACCAACTGAGCTACATCCGCCATATGTGAAAAAGCAAGTACCCGATGCCGCGGGAAAGGTCAAGCTTTTTTTCAGCATATCAGCATAGCGTCGCCGTAAGAAAAAAAACGGTATCTTTCCTTTACGGCATCTTCATATGCCTCAAGCACCACGTCGTGCCCAGCTAGCGCGCAGACAAGCATCAGAAGCGTGGACTCCGGAAGGTGAAAATTGGTAATCATGCCGTCAATCGCACGAAAGTCGAAGCCAGGGCGGATAAAAATATTAGTCCACCCCGTGTAGGGTTCAACGCTTCCGCAGCGCAGCGTGATACTTTCCAGAGCGCGGCAGACCGTAGTGCCAACGGCAATGACGGGACGGCCTTCAATTCTTGCTGCACGGATGGCGTCCGCTGTTTCTTTTGGACATTCCATAAACTCGCTGTGCATTACATGTTCGCGGATGTCATCGCAGCGCACTGGGCTGAAGGTACCATATCCCACATGCAGCGTGACTTCCGCCCATCCAAAGCCACGTTCCCGCAACGTGGAGCGCATAGCGTCCGTAAAATGCAAGCCAGCGGTTGGAGCGGCAGCGGAACCGGCCTTATCGGCACGGGAATAAACGGTCTGGTAACTATCGGCGTCAGAGGAGCTGCTTTCCCGATGAATGTACGGGGGAAGAGGCAGCTTACCGAAATGTTGCAGAAACGCTGTTAGCCCCGAGCGTCCGCAGCTCCATTCCAGCAATACTTCATGGTGGCCGTAGGCTCCTTTGTTTAACACGAACACGCGGAGGGCGCCTTCCCGTTCATCAGGAAAAGCAAGGCAGTCTCCCTCATGGATGGCGCGGCTGGGTTTGAGCAACACGTTTGCCTTGGCTTTGAAACAGCCGCCGCTTTCAACGGCGACTTGCTCAAGCAACGGAGCGGGACTTAAAAGCAGGCATTCTGATTTACCGCCTGTAGGACGTACGCCTGGAATGCGGACCGGAAGCACGCGGGAATTATTGGCAACAAGCAATGCTCCATCGGGGAGAAGATCCGGCAGGTCGCGGAAATAGCGGTGTTTGCGTGAGCCCGTGCGCTTATTCAGAACAAGCAGGCGGGATTCGCCTCGTGCCAGCGGTTCCTGGGCAATGAGATTTTCAGGCAAATCGTAGCGGTAATAGGCAAGGGTGTCTTCAGCAGAAACGGTCATGATCGTCAAGGCGGCCACGTATGCGGCGCTGCAGGTTGATGCTACTTCAAAAGCACTTATTCCACTGTAACGCTTTTGGCTAGGTTTCTGGGCTGATCCACGTCTTTTCCAAGGTAATCTGCCATTTCGTAGCTAAAGAGCTGTAGCGCCGGAAGCGCGGCGAACCCCGCAAGCTTGCCCTGCACATGCGGGATGCGCCAAACATGGTCCGCGGAAGGCGTAACGCCCTCAGCGGCAAGGGCGATAACAGGGCCACCCCGTGCTTTGATTTCCTGAATGTTGGAGGCTATTTTGGGGGCCAGATCATCATTCAAAACCAGCGCTATGCTCAGAAAAGAAGGATCGATGAGCGCAATGGGGCCGTGCTTCATTTCGCCAGCAGCGTAACCTTCCGCATGAATATAGGAAAGTTCCTTGAGCTTGAGGGAGCCTTCAAGGGCAAGAGGGAAGCCGTGGCCCCGGCCAAGATAGAAACAGCTCTTGACAGTGGAAAATTTTGCGGCAAGGGAGCGGGCTGTTTCCCGCATGGCGGGAATGGCCCCTTCCAAAATAGCGGGCAGGCTCCGCAGGCGGTCCAGTTCAGCTTCAAGCGCGTTTGGGGGCAGCGTGGCTCTGCGGCGGGCGTAATAGAGTGCCATAAGTGCGAGGACCGTCATTTGGCTGCACATGGCCTTGGTTGAAGCCACGCTGATTTCCGGGCCTGCCTGGGTAATGAGGACGGCATCGGCTTCGCGGGCAAGGCTGGAGCCTACCACATTGCACAGGCCGATCACCGTGCATCCCTGCGCCTTGGCAAGGCGCAACGCGGCCAATGTGTCGGCTGTTTCGCCGGATTGGCTAATGGCAAGAACCATGTCCCCAGGCTTGAAAATAATATTTCTATAGTGAAATTCCGAAGCAATTTCCGGGGAAACGGGGATGCGCGCCCAATCTTCCATTAGATGGAGCCCCCAGAGTCCGGCATGGTAAGAGGTGCCACAGGCTACGATATGAATGCGCTCGGGAACAGGCAGATCATCCAATTCGGGAAGTAGCACGGAATCGGCTTTGAGTTCTTTTCTCTGGGGTTCGCCGGCAATAAGTGTACGTCCGATAAGACAGTCGGTAATCACCCGCGGCTGTTCAAAAATTTCCTTGAGCATGTAGTGCCGATAGCCGCCTTTCTGTGCAGACTGCATATCCCATTGAATATGGTGTACAGATTTCTCCACGGGCTCCAGTGTATCGCTGTTAAAGACTGTAAAGCCGTTTGGCGTGATGCGCACCAGCTCATTGTTTTCTAAGAAAACAACATCACGCGAGTATGGCAGGAAGGCCGGAATATCCGAGGCGACAAAGTATTCCCCTATGCCAATCCCAAGGAGCAGCGGGGCAGACATTCTCGCGGCGTACACACATTCGGGCTCTTCAGGACTGATCATTACAAGCGCATAGGCGCCGCGTATTTTCTTTAGAGCCGCTGCAAAGGCCTTCAGAAGGCTACCGCTGGAGAGTCGCTCATCCGCAATGAGATGGGCCACGGATTCCGTATCGGTATCGCTTGTGAATGCGTAGCCCTTTTCCATCAGTTCCTGCCTGATGCTTTCGTGGTTTTCAATAATGCCGTTATGCACGATGGCTAGCTGGGGACTGTTTTTGCCGCCAAAATGCGGGTGGGCGTTGCGCTCTATAGGGGCGCCGTGCGTGGCCCAGCGGGTATGGCCAATACCGGTTAGCGCGCCAAAGGGAGTAGTATGAGCCAAGCGCATTTCAAGGGAGGAAAGCTTACCTTCTGCCCTGACGCGCTTCATCTGGCTGTTTTCAATAAAAGCAATACCAGCGGAGTCATAGCCGCGGTATTCGAGGCGCCGCAATCCTTCAATAACAACGGGAACGGCAGGGCGATGTCCAGTATAACCAATAATTCCACACATATGTAACAAATCCTTTGGCAGTGGCCTGCGGCAGCAGGATATATGCCTTAATAAGGTTAATAAAAACTGCTTGGAAATACAGGGCATGCCTGAACATGCTGTAGGGAGGGGGACGTTTTCCAATTATGACCGGCTCTGCTGACGTCCAATGGGCGTTTTTTGCCTGCCAGACAATCGGAGTCACTGCCAACTTTTTTACTTGCGTATCGAAATTTTCAATAACGCGCAAACGAAAACGTGAAAGGGATATTTCCCTTCCACGTTCTAAAAGCGTATCCAGATCTTCCATTCAGCACGGAAGGAGGGCAAAGGCGCGTAACGGCGCTATATTCCATACCAAACAAATGAGAATGATGGAGCGTCCGCAACCTTTTCAAAAAGGATACGATTAGTTCTCTTCAACGGTGATGGCACCGCTTTCGCACACGTCAACGCAGGATTCGCAGCCCAAGCATTCTTCGGCTTTGACGGGAGAAGACTTGCCGTCCTGAAGTTCATACACTTCAACAGGACAGGTATCCACACATTCGCTGCAGCCGGTGCATTTTTCGCTGTCTACAGTAACAGTCCAAGCCATGATCATTCCCTCCATTTTTTGGGATAAGTTCGGAAGCTACTTTGGCTCCGTAAGGTTCAAAAAAAAGCAGTGTCACTACTGCGTAACTTTGCCTTTAGCGTTTGATATGCGGAAATGTCAAGGAAAAACAATGCCGCGTGTCCCGCTTTTTTTGGATGATGGAAACCGATGCTGGCAGATCACATTTTCTTTAGCGCTGTAAGCAACTGTTTAATATGCTGATATGCTGGAGCCAGAAAGAGGGCATAGGAAACCACACCTGTCAGGACGGCTACGGCTAGGCAAAAAAGTGGCGACCATCCTCCGGCCGCACCCACTTGGCAAACTGCGCGTGCTACCGCGTAGGTTCCCAAGCTCCCCACCAGAAAAAGCAATGTTAGAAAGAAATGCAGACACACTCGGCATCTGCTTTGTACTGTTTTCCAGAGCAGACAGGTTTGGACCCAGACCCCAAGGCATATGCCTGTGGCCGGACCCGCAGCTCCTGGCAACAGTCTGGAACAGACCAAGCCTCCTAGTAGAGAAAGCGCAAGCGCAAGCATGGCCTGGGCAGAGAGATTGCGATTTAGGCCAAGCGCGTGGCAGGCTGCAAGCAACGGACGGCTAAGGGCATAGGCTGGCAGAATCGGCGCGCAGGCGCGCAAAACGTTGGCTGTACATTCCACAGCCCGAGCATCAAAGGCGCCGTGTTGCAGAAGCAGACGGACAAGAGGAGAGGCGCATGCGGCGAGTCCAAAGGTCGCAGGAAGGGTTATCATAAGAGCAAGACTGAATGAGGCGTGAAGCTTTTGGGAGAGGTTTTGTTTTGCGGAGCTGTCTTTTGCCGCAAGGCGAGGAACAACAGCCATGCCAAGGCTTGCGGCGACAATGCAAAGGGGAAACTCGAGGAGGCGCTCGGCGAAAAAAAACGCGGTAAGGCGTCCATGTTCCTGAAAAGAGACGGGAATAGCAGAAATGGTAAAACTGAGCTGTGGCACTGCGGCTGCCAGCAGACCTCCCGGCATGGCGGTCAAAACCGTGCGGATTTTCCGGGTATCTGGAGGCGCTAGCGCAATAAGATGGGAGCAGGCAGAATGCAGAAGGAGCCATTGCATAACACCTCCTACAAGGACCCCGCAGGCAAGGCAGATCGCCTTAGCTTGCGGCGGTGGAGCAAGCGCTACAGCAAATCCCGCAGCTGTGAGCATGGAGAGATTGAATATGGAAAGTGCTAGGCTTGGCAATGCAAAACGGCCTGATGCATGAAGTCCGGCCATGCAGCAGGAGGCAAGTAGAGCAAAAAAAATGTAAGGCAGACAAATACGGAGCAGCAACACCGTTTCTTCTATGTTTACAATGCCGGGGGCGATCACACGGATGATTAGGGGAGCGGCGCAGAGAGAAACAAGAGTGATCAGTGCTGCAGGCCCAATGAGACGGCGTTCTGCCGCTTTGGCGAGCCGTGAACTTCCGTCCGCTGCGCAACTAGCAGTAAGCGCCAAAGAAAGGGTCCCTTCCCCAAACATGCGACGGACGAGATAAGGCAAACGGAGCGCTACGGAAAGAGTATCCGCCGCAAGGCCCGAGCCAAGAAGCCAAGCGATGGAGGCATCCCGTGCAAAACCCAGTAGGCGGGAGAATAAAGTACCTGTTCCTGCTATAAAAAAGTGATATGCCACGTTCATAGAATTTGACATCCTCCCCCGCCTGAAGTCGGGGGATTCCTATCGGTGCGGCTCTAACGA
>CAYWQK010000064.1:0-1260 GCA_964460575.1 uncultured Desulfovibrionaceae bacterium
ATCCGCCGTTTCCGTCCGAACGGACGTGCTTCCCGTTGGGCATCCAGTATCCGCCATTCCCGTCCGAACGGACGTGCTTCCCGTTGGGCATCCAGTATCCGCCATTCCCGTCCGAAGTGAGATGCCCTGCGGTAGCCAGAACAGTAAACGCTAAGGTCATACAGAAGGCCAACAGTATCGTGTACAGATTGCGTGACATGTCTCCCTCCTTAAAAGAGAATGCCGCCAGATACGTCTATGATTCTACTTGCCACGTTAGGTTAGTTTTTTTTCTACCTCCCCGCAAGTTCATTCTCGTTTATCTATTATATAAAAGTAGAGGTTTCATTGCGGGCGCTTACTATGTTTTGGTTCCAGCCGGAACTCGCTTGACATGCAGAGTGTATGAAAGTGCGATGGTGTTAAATTCTCGGGCCTGGCGCTTGGATCAATGCCAAGTTCCTGGAGACCAGCGGCAAGAGCAGGCAAACCTTGACGCTTTAGTAATGACTGAAGCTGCTTCCGGCGCTGCTGAAAACAAATTTTCAGTAACAAAGAAAGGCGGTCTGGATCAAACGATGCCTTTTCAGAAAGAGGGGAAACGACAACAACGGCAGAATCTACCTTAGGAGGAGGCGCAAAATGCCCTGGACCCACCGCAAAACCCCATTCAACGCGGACGAAACTCTGTACCCAAACCGAAAGCGCGCCGTAATCGTGTCTATCCGGTTGGGCAATCAGCCTTTCAGCCACTTCTTTTTGCACCATGAAAACGGCGCGGGAGAGTCCGGAAACATTGGATACAATATCCCAAATGAGAGGAGAGGCGATATTGTATGGCAAGTTACTGATAATTTTCCATTCGCTCAAAAGATCTTTCCAAGAAAACGTTAAAGCATCCTGATGCAGAACACGTCGGGTAGGGTAGGGTGAATCGATCTGCGCATGGTAACGCGCCCATTTATCGTCCTTTTCAATCAGCAAAAGCTCTGCGGGAGGAATCTTTCTAAGCAAATCTGTCAATGCGCCTGGGCCAGGTCCAATTTCAAGAATACGATCCCGCGGTGACGGCTGCAGCAGAGCAACAATATGCTGGGCGACGCTTGGTGTTTTTAGAAAATGCTGGCCTAGACTTTTTTTAGCGCCTGAAGCAGCTTGCTGTGATGCGTTCATTGATTTCACTTCTCCGAAAAAGGCAAAGATCAAAAACGGTACGCATATCTATTGCCTTTCAGGTGACGAAGAAAAACTTTCGCTGCCCAAAGTACAGCGTTTTCGATC
>CAYWQK010000064.1:1270-7592 GCA_964460575.1 uncultured Desulfovibrionaceae bacterium
ATCCCATGCCAACAAACTATTTTCCCTTGCCCAAGCCGGAAATATCATAAATGCACCATATGCAAAAATAGTTTATTCCCATACTCCGCAAATGAAGCGTCTGGAACGACTCGCTGTCCTTAATGTTTTTTGGGAGCTAGGAAATATATCTTGATCCTTTACTTTAATTTTTTAGTTCATTGCTCTAAATGTAGGCCGTTCCCTTGGCGATAAGGCGGATAGTACCGCCCACTTGAATTTTTAATGTATCGCTTGAAGGATGAAAGATTACCACAAGATCGTCGCCGCTTGGCTGCTGAACGTGCCAGCGCTTTGCGTCTGATGCGGAATTGCAAAATTGAACAAAAGAAGCTGCCAATGATCCAGAACCGCACGCTGTTTCAGCATATGCGGTATCCGTATCTCTTACCCACACAACAGGAGTAATTCGTATCCGGCCCGAGTGGGCCTGGCCATAATCAACCCAAATTACACCAACAGCAGGTACATGTTCGAGATCAAGACGCTTTCTCCATAGCTGAGCTTCACAAATCAGTATTTCTGAGTGCAGCGACGGCAATGGATATCTATCAATATCCAATAAAAGATGTGTTATTCCATCAAGGTAAACTATACTGTAGCCGTCGCTGTTTATAATAGTCGTTTTTTTTTCAAAATATAAATAAAGTTAAGATTAAAAAAGCGCGTCCGAAATTTTCCTTGCACTAATGAAAACAGGTTTATCGTTACAAGATATAGCGACAGAACCTTGATAGAGCTGTTTTTCTTTACAAAAGGAAAGCATTTCCCTTTCTGCAAGAAGAGCGGCGCACGAACGGGTTGCGTTTATGCAAAATTCGTCACCCATCATGCGCAGGCGAGGAGGATTGGAATTAAGGTCGATTGTCCCTGATTGTTCCGCCTGCAAGTGCAGAGGCGAGAGGACACGCGCGCAAAGTTCCGCATGCTTCTTCTTCGGGAGAACCTGTTCAAGGAGAATCGTAATATTGCCGCCGGGAGACCATTTGCTGAAAGGAATTTTCATAACTCGCCGCGAAGTAATGTGTTGTAGAGATGCCGATAAGACGCTGCCATACGGATATGTGTAAACTGAGGAAGGGTTTTAGAACCGCCCTCCACAAGACGGGTGTAAAGCGTTGCATCGGTTAAACATTTTTTCATCTCTCCGGCCAGAGACACCGGATTATTTACATCAAAAAGCAGCCCATTTACAGTATGTGTAACAAGTTCGCAGTTTGATGATAAATTTGAAGCGATTACGGGAAGTTTGCTTGCCCAGGCTTCTTTTATAGTAGCACTGCTTCCTTCTCCCGAACTGGAAGGGACCAGTACAGCGTCCGCAAACGGTAAGACTTTTCTGCTTTCGCAAGAGCCAGGCATGGATAAGCGGCGCGTATCGGATGCGAATAACCCTAGCCGATCCGCTTGGGCATGCAACGATTTTCTCAATGGACCGTCGCCAACAAGCGTAACCTGCCATGACGGCAAGCTACTGTCTCGAGCCAAAAGTGCCGCCGCGTCAAGAAGCGTTGAAAACCCTTTCTGCGGTGTCAGGGCGCCAATGGCTAAAAAAATAAACGGGGTTGCCGGTTCTTTGCGAGCGCGCAAAGCGTATACTTCTGGATCGATGCCGGAATGGATGGCAAAAGTTTTTTCAGGGGAAACGCCGCACGCCCGCATTTGCCTAACTATCTCTTGGCTGACGCCAACAACAGCGTCAGCCTGTTTATACTTCCAGGCATGAATCCCTGGAGATATGCGATATGATACCCGACGGCTATGGACGAGCTTTATTTTGGGAAAAAATCGTTTAAGCGCAGCTCCAACCAAGGCGGAACGGGCATCCTGGGTGTGTATAATGCGAACACTATTATTTTCGCGAAGCTCCGTAAGCAATGTTTTCCAAAGCCACGGATTCCATGGATATTTGCTGGCAAGCGGTAGAAGAGGTAAACCGTCTTCCATGGCGGCATGGGCCAATGCGCTTCTTGAGGAGCACGCGATTAGAGGAACAATGTCCTTTTGCTCTAAAAGATATTTTGCAAGATATAAAACCTGACGCTGTCCTCCGCGCAGGAGATCTCCCAGATCCAATAGCAAAACGGCAGGAAGGTGCCTATTCATCCCACTTCAACTCCGGACATCCGTTTGAGTTCCGCATCTCTTTGAATATTGGTAAGAGGAATACAGCTTGTGAACGTTTCACCCGCAACAACGCGTTTTGAAACTTGAAAATGCCTGCTGGCGCGCGCCGCAAGTTGAGGCCAGTGCGTAATAAGGATAAGCTGGCGTTTTTCCGCCAATTCCGCCAGCTTATCGCCAACACGATTTAAAGTGATACCGCCAATACCTGCATCGACTTCATCAAAAATGAGGGTTTCCTCATTTGCGGCCTGCAAAGAAGTAACAGCAAGCAAAAAACGGGAGAGTTCCCCCCCGGAAGCGATACGGTCCAAAGGCTGAGGAGGCTGGCCGGGGTTTGGAGCCCACAGAAACGTCATTTTGTCTTCCACGCATCCTTCTGCCCACGCATGCGGGGAAAAAACAGGTACTATTCTGACTTCCTGTGAAAAACCTAATCCTCTTAACTCGTGCTCCAAGCGGGCGCAAAAGACAAGTGCGGCTTCATGCCTGGAAGTGTTTATTTTTTTAAGTATCACTTTAAGTTTTTGGAGGATTTGGTCTTTGTCGCGCTCAATTTGTTTACGTTCCAATCCGCAGACATCCAGAAACGAAAGGTTGTCCTGCAATTCATCACGCAAAGCAAGAATTTCCGGCAGCGAACAATGCAGGTTTCGTTTCAATTGGGAAAGTTCATAAAGTCTTGATTCGATAGCGTCAGGATCTATATTGCCATCGATGGATGGGGGACAGCGCAGACGCTGCGAAAGTTCTGCCAGGGACTCTCGCGCCGTTGAAACCGCTTGTAAATATGGGGACAAATCTTCATCAATTTCCGTTAAGTTTTCTAAATGCCGCTCTAACTGAATAAGCTGAGGAAGCACCCCCTGCGAGTCGCGATCTCCCTCCAAGGCTATAAGCGTTCGCTCATACTGAGCAATACGTTGAAAAACCGTTTTAAGAGCCTTGCGCCGCTGTTCCAATTCCTCTTCCTCGCCAGGAAGCGGATTGACTTTTTGAATTTCCTTAAGGTGCAGCTCAAGCAGCTCTCTACGCTCGGAAAGTTCCCTCGATCGTACGATCAAGGCGTTTCTTTTTTCTTCAATAGCGTTAAGATCCCGAAGAATATTTTTCTTTTCCTGTAACAAATCTTGTCGGTTCATCCATGCATCCAGCAATTCCATCTGCTGCGCGGGATGAGTAAGGCGTTGCTGACCATGCTGGCTTGTATGCAAAACGAGTTTTGGACGCAGCTCGCGAACATAATCTTGGGAGCGAAGCCGATCATTTATGTAAAGGCGGCTTCGTCCAGAAGTATATAACTCGCGCCGTATAATCAATTTCTCTTCTTTTACAGAAAACGAGGCTTCAACCTGAGCCCGATCTTTTCCCGGCCGAATCATTTCGGCGCCAAGTTTTTCACCTAAAATAAAGTCTATTGCCTTAAGGATAAAGCTCTTTCCAGCGCCTGTTTCGCCCGTAAGCGCATTTATACCTGAAGAAAATTCTAGTTCCATATCAGCAATGAGCGCTAAATCTCGGATTTTCAGGCATTCAATCATTGTTTTCCTCTGCTTCTGCATACGAGGCTGAAAAACAGGTAGGCAGGGTTGAGTATACTGCTATTCTCGTGGAAATACAAAATATGACAATATAGCTAAGAAATCTTTTGCCTCTACAAATTTTATCGGCGCAATCTGGGATCCAGCATGTCGCGCAGGCTTTCTCCTAGCAGATTGTAACCAAGAATTGTTATAAGAATAGAAAAACCGGGACAGAGGGACATCCATGGAGCAATTTCCAGAACATCCTTGCCTTCAAGCAGCATATTTCCCCAGCTCGGATCCGGAGGCTGCACGCCAAGACCGAGAAAGCTCAAGGAAGATTCTACAAGAATCGCTCCGGCTATGCCGAGTGTAGCTGAAACAAGCACAGGGGCAAGCGCGTTGGGGAGAATATGCCTAACGAGAATATTTGTCGATGATACTCCCGATATTCGTGCTGCAGAAACAAAATCCCGGCTGCGCAGAGAAAGTGTTTCCGCCCGTACCAGCCTGGCTACGCCCATCCACGATGTTAATCCTATCACAATCATAATATTTGAAAGGCTCGGTTCCAAAAATACAATTACCGCAAGGATAAGAAAAAAAGACGGAAAACATAGCATAATATCCACGCCGCGCATTATAAGCTCGTCTGTCAGTCCGCTAAAGTAACCCGCAAGCAATCCCCAAAAGATGCCTATCGCCGTAGCAATGCCAACGGAGATAAATCCTATCCACATTGAAACGCGCGCCCCAAAGAGAAGACGCGAATATACATCGCGTCCTAACGCGTCTGTTCCTAAGGGAAAACGAGAGCAGGGCGGATATAAAATGGAGTCCAAATGTAATTCTGTCGGATCATAGGGAGCAAGCCAAGGAGCAAACAGAGCGGCAAGGGAAACAGACGCAACTATGCAGAGTCCGCAGCTAAACATAATATGTCGGCGCATAAACAGAAAAATTGCCGGGAAAAAACGAGTAAATAGCATGTTAACGTTGACCTCCTTTCCCAGAAAACCTGATCCGCGGGTCAGCTAGGGAATAGAGCATATCAGCAACAAGATTACCTGCGAGGGTAAGTATGGCGCCTAATACGAGATTGCCCATAATAAGAGGATAGTCCCGCGCCATTACAGCCGCATAGAAAAGCTGTCCAAGTCCGGGAAGGGCAAAGATGGTTTCGATAATTACGCTCCCGCCTATAAGTCCTGGAATAGAAAGCCCAAGCAAGGTAATTACAGGGAGCAGAGCGTTGCGCAAGGCGTGACGAAAAATGAGAGTATGAGTTGGCAAGCCTTTAGCCCGGGCTGTAACCATATAACTTCTAGCATGGATGCCCGCATATATCTGGACATACCGGCAATACTGCCTACGGTAGTGACAACGACGGGTAATGCGAGGTGGCGCGCGATATCAAGAGCTTTTCCAAGCGGAGTAAGGCTCATATATTCAAGCGAGGTCAGACCTGAGATAGGAAGCCATTGGTGTTCTAAACCAAAATACAGCATAAGAAGCATCGCAAGCCAGAATCCGGGCATGGCAAATCCTAGAAAAACAAGAATAGTCATGCCCTTATCGAATAATCCATCTTGTTTCCATGCGGAAAGGATACCTATGGGGACGGCAATAAGGAGTGTCAGGAGAATACCGGCGATATTCAGGCTGAAAGTCAGAGGCAGTCGTTCGCAGATTTTATCAATGACAGGTCTTGGATCGCTGGACATGGAAGTCCCAAAATCCAGATGGATAAGCCGGTTGAGCCAGTCAAAATACTGGACATGAAGTGGACGGTCGATGCCGTACAAAGTCGCTAAGCGTTGACGTGTTGCCTCTCCTGCTAGAGGGTTCAGCGAGGTCTGCATATCAGTAGGGGATCCCGGAGCCAGATGGATTACACCAAAGCTTACAAGCGTGATGCCCCATAGGACTATAAGCATCCATAATGCCTTGCGTAGAAGATGTACAAGCATTGTACTACTCCTGTCTGCTCATCCACAGCCTCATTTCGTGAATTTCGTGTTCCCAATCATCTCTGGAAAGGCGGAGTGCGAGAAAGGCGTTATACGCCGCATCGAACATCGCAAGTCCCTTTTCGAGATTATACATTTTTTCAAAAAAAAGAGCTTCGGGATCATCGGCGCTGTCGCTCTCAATCTTTGGCGTACGAAAGGATCCCATCGAAAAATCGTCAGCCTTTATGAAAACCTGCCAATGAAGTTCGTCCTGTTCAAAGTGGAGCAGGGCTCGTGTAACCTTTTTTCCCATTAGTAAACCGAGCCTTGCTTCCCGTAACGGAAGATGGTTTCCATCCGTCATGCCGCCATTAACCGTTGTAGTTTCGCGCATTTCGCCTTCGCCGCCTTGGACCACAACTTTTTGATCCACGGTCAAGAGAAAAGATTGCCCCTTTGCGTCCTTAAATCCCGCCGGCGAAGTTTCTCCATGGAACCACAGCCATGTAAGAAATTCCTGGCCGAGAACAGCGTCCGTTGTATTCGCAGAAATCGTTTGATCAGTCATGGCATGCGTCCTTCATTATCCCCGTCCTAAACGAACGTTGTTTCTTCAAGAAAATCTACTTGGGCCATGGCGTTTTCATCCAAAAACGATGATGCCATGCCATATGGTGTAAGAGGATCATGATGAAGATTATAGCT
>CAYWQK010000065.1:0-7518 GCA_964460575.1 uncultured Desulfovibrionaceae bacterium
CCGCTGCTCTCCATTGTTGGCCGACACACACTTCAAGACATTGCCGGGGATGATCCGGAATCGTGGCGTTCGCGCCTGCGGGCAGCCGGTTTTCAATGCACTCCCGTACTACGTGGACTCCTAGAGGCACCGGCCGTTGCTGAAATCTGGCTCCAGCACCTGAAAAATGCGCAAATCCTTCCCAGTGTCAGTCAATCATAGCGAATAGCACTCCGCAATTGACGAAATCGCCTGTTGCCAGTGCTTTTGTCTGAATGTTTCCCATCGCCCGCACCGCAGTCTTGGGTTTATAGCGCCTCCAGACGCGGGGGAAACAATACCGCGCCGTTCAATAATGCTTGACTCCGCCGGCTTGCGGTTCGCGTCACCGCACAAAAAAAACAGACCTGCGCCTGTGTTTGGCTTGCTTGCCAAAAATTCCCGAAACAAAGCCTTTGCGCTAAACGACTTCAAAAGCTGGCCACAATATGCTCACGTAAAATGTATAATTCCATCAGCGGTAGTGACAGGGCGCGTCTTCTAGCTGTGGCTTATCCGGAATGTACGGTCATGAGCCACTATGAAAAGAAAGGAATTTTTATGTGCTAATGGCAAAAGCGCGGAATTGAGCCAAGGATCCTTTTCTTGCAGTGGCGAAATAAGCAGCACAGTGGTCTATCGCGACTAAAGTTCCGCGATGATGGGTACGACAATGGGATCGCGGCCTACAGCCTTTCGGAAAAAGGCGCGCAGCGTAGATCGAATTTTTTCATTTAAGCGGGAAAGATCGTGTAAAGGCTCTGCTTCCATTACTTCCAAAACAAGGCCTCGCGCATCGTCCAAGATATGCTGGTATTCCTGCTCAAACACAAAACCCTTGGAACGAATTTCCGGTCCGTACAGGATTACGCCATGTTTTGCGTTTCTAACCAAAACCATGACCACCACTCCGTCATTTGCCATGAGCTGACGCTCGCGCAGCACAAGTCCACCTACATCGCCTACCCCCTTTCCGTCTACCAAGATCGGCGCTGCAGATATTTTTTCTTCCAAGCGAACAGAACGCTGCATCAATGTCAAGGGCATTCCATCTTCAAGAATCAAGGCCCGTTCCGGTGTTACCCCACATTCTACCGCTAAGGCGCGGTTGCACACAAGATGTCGATACTCACCGTGGATAGGAATAAAAAAACGGGGATTAGCTGCCGCAATCATCGCACGGATCTCATCGCGTCTTGCATGTCCGGAAACATGCACAGGGTGCTGATCATCGTGGTACACGTTGGCACCCATGCGGTACATCTGGTTGACAAGACGATTGACAGCCTGTGCGTTGCCGGGAATAACGCGGGACGACATAATCATTGTATCGCCAGGCTGAACCTTAAGCTGTCGATGTTCACCCATCACTATGCGGGCCAGTGCAGAAAGAGGCTCTCCTTGCGATCCCGTAGCTAAAACAACGGTTTTCTCTGGCGCAATGTCAGGCAAATACTGATCTGTATAAAATTCCTGAGGGAAACGCATATTTAGAACATCGCGGGCCCGCTCAATATTACCAATCAGGCTTCGTCCGCTCACAATTACAGCGCGCCCAAAGCGCTCCGCAATATCAAAAATTTGTTGAATTCTCTCAATGTGACTGGAAAAGGTGGTAATGATAATCCGTCCTTTCGCCTCGCTAAAACATGTCTCAAAATTCTGGGCAACCACAGTTTCAGAAAGCGTATGCCCTTCTTCTTCGGCATTGGTTGAGTCGCACATGAGCATCCGCACTCCCCCCCGCCCCGCAAACTTGCGCAGCGCGGCTAAATCAGTGCCCACGCCGTCCACCGGGTGCGGGTCAATCTTAAAATCGCCAGTATGGACAATTTTACCAACCGGTGTAGCTGCAGCCACAGCATAACATTGAGGAATAGAATGGCTGACCGGGATAAAACGAAATGTATATGGTCCAAGTTCCAAATCGTGGCGAGGTGAAACAGTCTGAAGATTCATGCTGTCTTGCAAGGCACGTTCTCGAAGTTTGTGCGCGACCAGCTCCAACGTAAAGGGAGAACCATACACCGTCAGTCCCTTGATAAATGTTGCAAGCCAAGGAATCCCGCCAATATGGTCCTCGTGTCCATGGGTAAGGAGTACACCCAGCAGCCTGTCTTTACAGGCAAGAATAGGATCCATAGGTGGAATAACGAGATCAACGCCCATTTGCAGCTCATCGGGAAACATCAATCCGCAGTCAATAAGAACAGCACCTTCAGGAGAATCCCAAAGCTGACAATTAAGACCTATTTCACCGAGTCCGCCAAGCGGGGTTATTGTCATTTGAAACGGGGCAGGCATATTTCTTTCTCCTAGCGCTCCCTGACCGAGGGAACAGCGCTTTTCCGTATAACGTCCAATCTTTTTTACGGCATCGGCCGTCATACTGTGCCGCACGCCGCATAGCAAAATATATTATAAAGATGAAGTTACAGCATTTTTATTCAAGTCTGCTAAGGAAAGTGACAAATCTCTTGCTTATCTGGCCAATAACATACGGCACAACAGCAATACCTGTATTGCTGCGCTTTGACAGTGCAAAATTTTCTTTATAAGATATGGAAGAAGATTTTCCATGTATAGATGTATTCATGCTGTAAGTAAAAGTATAGTCCCGCAGGTTTAGGCTGCCAGAACCAAGTGCGCTGAAATTCTTACCTACAACGCGTATATCTTTGATATCAGCGATTTCGTTCGCAACTGTACCTACTGCTGAAAATTCCTGTAACTTATACGTATTATTCCCTCCGCCGCCTTTTTTTAAATCTCCTGTTTCCATATATCCTTCGTTTACCGAAAGATTCCATGAGCCCTTCAGTACTCTAAACATCTTTTCTATAGAGTTAAAACGGCTTGTCGCGCGCATTTCAAGTCCGAGCTTTCCTCCCATTACGTTATCAACGTTTGTCTGGCCAGGAAGCATTTTCAAATCAAGATCCGCAACACGAACATGGCCTTCAAGCAACGCGGCACCGTCTCCGTCCGTTTCCAACGAAACCGGCTTTTCTGTTTTTCCTCCGCAATAATCTGCTGTCAAATATGCGGTACCGCCGTACAGAGACGCTAGGCTGAGCGTTAGCCTTGTAGTATCATGTGAGATAGATTCCACAACAGCGTACAAGCCTTTGCTCTCAACATCCCACATTTTTGCGTTATCGGCACGCACAACGATGCGGTAATTCGGTCCTCTCCCAGTATTTGCAAAAGGCGGAGGCGCCACATAGCTTGGAGAAAGAACATCACGCCCCACAAGCTCCGGGATCAGCCGATTCAAATCCGCATGAGAGGTTCCTACATCAAGCCAAAGAGAGGGATGACCGCCGAATTGGAACGAGCCTTTACCCACGAAATCCACGCCGACAAGCGCAACGCGCAACTGTGGAAATTTCACTTTTTTCCCTTCAAAAGTAAAATCTAGAGTCCCTGTAAGGCTATCCAATGCAGAGGCAAGCCCACCAGGCAACCCTCTGACAAAGGAAAACCACCGGGAAAGTCTGACTTTTGTAATATCCAAGCGACCTTTTAGGGGGACACCATGCTTGGCAGAAAGATTAAGACGCATACTGTCACCCTCAAGCTTAATCAATCCATCAGAAACGTTCAGACTTCCTTCTTTGGCAGTAAACGGGAAATGAATACGAAACGGTACGGGCAAGCCTGCAGGATCTTTTTTTGTTCCATACAATTCTCCTACATGCAGCGCTCCTTTTGCAACAAGCGTTCCGCGCTGAATCCGATTTTCTGGAGGCAGCAGCGTTAAACTGAGGCTCGTATCCTTAAGGAAACCGTTCATATCACCGGTAAGAGAAAGATCCGCCTGTGTCACCCGCAGGCCATAGGGAGCAGCAGGATCAAAAGTTAATCCATCCGCCCTAATCCGCAAATCCTTAATGGTATCCGGTATGGAATCCGATCTGGAGCGAGACATACGCTGAGTAATGCTGCCTACGGCTATTTCCAGCGATCCACTTTCTCCTCTGTATGGGAACCGTGCTTCAGCATTAATACGTTCCATATCCAGCATTGGCGTTTGAACCAAAAGGTCAGCGCTGGATACCAAGCCTCCCCGAGGATAAAGTCTGAAGACTCCTTCATGAACCCGCAATGAAAGCCCATTAAAGCGGTTAAGTAAAAAGAGCGAAGGCAGCAAAGCTAAAGGGTTTTGCCCTCTAAGAATGTCATAGCGGCAAGACAAAGCAACAAGCGGCTGACGCAGTTCTACTGCCGCGACCTCTATTTTTCCCTGAAGGAACGCTGCCCAGCGCAAATGGCATTTCAACTCTTCAACGCGGACGGTACTGCTGTCAGCCAAGGTGAATAGGCACTTTTTTAGCCGAATACCGGGAGAAGGCCAAAAGGATGGTTCAGCAGCGTCGGCAGAAAAGTGTCCATTCGGCAAAAGTCGATTGATTACATGCACCACGGGATCCCGCAGCAAATCAGGCCGGGAATGCATAAGACCTATCGCACAAATTCCCGTACAGATCAGCAAAAATGCCAATACAGACATCACCCAGATTGCCATGGAAAGGCGTGAACGAATGGCCATAGGATTTCCCCAGATAAAAAACTGCAGGACATTGCCCTAATCTTATGCCTCTATATACTCTATCTTGCGACGATCCAGATACACAAGTACAGCTTCAACAGGAAGAGGCTGCTCTTCTGCCAGTAAGCGACGGTACTGTATTATTTGCTGCCTATACTCCGGTCTACTTTCGCCAGTCTTGTAATCGACTACTGTCACACGCTTCCCATCATCGACTATAAGATCCGCACGAAAAACCCGCCCATCCGCATCCATAATTTCCTGCTCTGGTACTCCCCACTTCAGCCAGCGCTTAGCTTCCGGCAATGCACAGACCCAGCTGACAATATCCAAAAGCTCAGCTTCAGCAGCTGCGGGATCGTTAACAGGAAAAGGAACCGATGCTATCCCCTGTCTGACAGCGCTCAAAGCATTCACCTGCGACCCTCCCGACAGAAACAGATATTCAAGACAACTGTGCACCAATTTTCCGTGTTGAAGGGCTGTCTCCTGCAAGTCATCCTGGGAAGTACGGACTATCTTGAGTTCCGGCAGCCAATCCAGAGGACGTTCAGAAAAGGCCAATGGCTCAGTTTCCACCAAATTTGTGCAAAAACAAGAATACATAGGCGCCGCGGATTCAGCTTTTTCAGATGGCAGGGGTTTGCCGGAGTTGCAAGGAATACCATCCAGCAACAAGCTCAACGCTTTAGCAGACTTGCCCTCCTTTGCTGTTGAAGTGATAAAGGCATATAATTCGTCTTCAGGGCGTGTCCAAGTTACATACAGCAGATGCAGCTCTTCACGGACTTTGGCCGCCAGTAGCTTATAATATTGTTCCCCCATTTTAGGCACAAGCAGCTTCAGATTGCCTACTTCGACCAATTCCGATTTCGATATGTCCATCTCGGTGCTTTTCTCCAGTTGCAGCCATGGAGCGATCACAACAGGAAACTGCAATCCTTTGGCTGCATGCATGGTCAGTATGCGGATGGAATCCAAGGCGGGGGGGATGGGAATTTTCTCTTTTTGGCCGTATCGCTGCCAATAGTCCAAGAACGAGGAAGTACCTATAATATCGTGCTGCTCTGCTAAATATATTACCTCCAGAAAACGCCTGGCAAAAATTTCCGTATCAGGAAAACGCCGAAAAACATCGAATCGCCTGAGCGCATCGCTTACCGTATCATAAGGACCTATCAGCCCAGCATCACAGCAAAAAGGGGCAAACCATTTGTCCCACAGCGAGGGAAAGTCTTCCTGAAAAGCCTGCTGCAACGAGTCTCGCTTGCTCAAGCAAAGCAGCCAATCATCAAAGCTGCTTTCCGCCTCTAAAGGACGGAGGTACGTGCCCTGTAGCAGAGTGCAGAAGGCAAGCTTATCGTCTGGGGTGTTGATAAAAGTCAATAGTGCAACCAGCTCCTTAACCAACGGATTCTCGGTAAGCAAAAAGCTCTCGGCTGTTACCACAGAAAAACCTTCATCAAGCAGCCACCGCGCGGCTTGGCCCGCTTGATCTCTACTACGAGTCAGCACAGCAATCTCCGCGCATGAACGGCGTTCTCTCAACTCGCGCACAAGATCCACAAGCTTGTTGCGGATCTCTTCATCAAGCTCCTCACCCTTTTGGGCCTTTATAGGCTCGAGACGAACATAGCCGCCGGATTTTTCTGCATCGTATTCTTGCTTAGCATTATGAAATGTTAAGGACAATTTTTCCGCCTCTTCACAAAGCACGCTCTCTGGAGGTTGATCAGGAAGAAGCGTCGAAAGCACGGCTTTGGCTTTTGCAACGTCAGCGAGCTGGCAAAAAATCTTATTGTTATGCTCAACAAGAACGCGTCTGCTGCGGCGATTTATTGACAATGATATTTCATCCAGCTTGGCAATTTTCCGCAGCCTTCTATCGTTCAAAGCCTCCTCAAAAAGCATGGCATCCCCGCCTCGCCAGCCATAGATAGCCTGCTTGACATCGCCTACGATGGTGAGCGTCCCTCCATGGCTGACGGTTTCCTCCGCCAAAGGTAAAAGAGCCTCCCATTGAACTCGGCTTGTATCTTGGAACTCATCGATAAGAATATGCTCAATACTCACGCCCAGCCGGCAAAGGGCGGCTGAAACGCCCTCATTATTGTTTAGTAAAGAAGATGCCTTGCAGGGGATAAGCGAGTTCGGGACTTGCCCTTTGCGCCGTATAAACTCTTCCACCCGCTTCTCGAGTTTCGTGGCTATTCCGCCAAATAGAGCAGCCTTTTTTAGTGACTCCAAGATCTTTGCTGTTTCACACAGTTTTTTATACGCAGAGTTGGCTTCCTCTCCCGCGCCCCCTTTGAAACCCTTATTCAAACACTCATCCAATGATTGCTTAGCAAGAAAAGCGGATTGCGGGACATTCTTTGTGCCATCATAACGTTTACAGGCAACTAGGGCCTTTTCAAAATTCTTGTTGGCACGGAGTTTTTTCTTTTCTAAACACTCCGTTATGGAACGAGCGACATTATTCAAGCGCCTTACGTTGCCCTTGATGCTCGCTTCTATTTCATCAGCTGAAGAAAGGCCAGAAATCTCCCTCTCTATCATCAATGAGGCGAGTTTTAGCACCTCGTTGCGTAGGTTGTCGTTAAAAAGAAAACCCCGAAATTTTGGCGAATAAAGCAAAAGCTTATATTCACCACGCAGAAGAGATTTCGTTTCAGAATCATTCTGCATATCATCCATCAACGTTTCCCACAAAGGAGCAAGAAAGTCGGAAGTGTCAAAAACGGGTTCAAAATCCGGAGAAAGACCCTGCTCCAGCGCTCCCATGCGCACGATACGGCAAAGAAGGCTGTCAATGGTGGAAACATGTAATGAACTTAGATACCGCAAAATACGTTCCAGGCATTTGGCAGCCGAATCGGGGGTAAACTTTTCATGTTTGCGCTTGCCAAAAGCAATTGCCTTCAGGCGGCTAAGAATTCGATCCCGCA
>CAYWQK010000066.1:0-7402 GCA_964460575.1 uncultured Desulfovibrionaceae bacterium
GAGCATGCCTGTCCCGGCTGCGGCTCTTGTTCCGGTATGTACACGGCCAATACTATGAACTGCCTGGCCGAGGCCATTGGCCTAGCCCTCCCCGGCAATGGCACGACGCCTGCCGTTTCCGCCGACCGCATCCGCCTAGCCAAGCACAGCGGCATGCGGGTTATGGAGCTTTTGAAGCGCGGACTCTGCCCCCGCGACATTGTCAACGCCGATGCCGTGCGCAATGCCGTGGCAACCGATATGGCCCTTGGCGGATCCACGAATACGGTGCTGCACCTGCCCGCTATTTTTGGCGAGGCTGGGTTGAATCTTTCGCTGGATATTTTTGATGAAATTAGCAAGGTCACGCCCAACATGTGCAAGCTTTCTCCGGCGGGAACGCAGCATATCGAGGATCTTCACCTCGCGGGCGGCATCCCGGCGGTCATGGCCGCCCTGCGTGACAAGGGGCTTGTGCGCGACACCCCCATGACGGTAACAGGCCGCACTGTGGCGGAGAATCTGCGCGACTTGAAAGCCGGAATTAAAAATCCCGATGTCATCCGTGCCGAAAATCCTTATAACAAGGAAGGCGGCATCGCCGTGCTGAGGGGCTCCTTGGCTCCTGAAGGCGCGGTGGTCAAGCAGTCGGCCGTGGCGCCTGAAATGATGACCCGCACGGTGACTGCCCGCGTATTCAACAGTGAGGAAGAAGGGGTTGAGGCCATTCTTGGCGGGAAAATCCGCAAGGGCGATGCGGTGGTTATCCGCTACGAGGGGCCGCGTGGCGGGCCAGGCATGCGCGAGATGCTCACCCCTACGTCGGCCATTGTTGGCATGGGGCTTGGCGCGGATGTGGCGCTGATTACAGACGGCCGTTTCAGCGGCGGAAGCCGCGGTGCGGCCATTGGGCACGTTTCTCCTGAAGCAGCTGATGGCGGGCCTATTGCCCTAGTGGAAGAGGGAGACCAAATTCTTATTGACATTCCTAGCAGGCGACTGGACTTGCTGGTGGATGAATCCGTGCTTGACGAAAGGCGTAAGGCGTTTTGCGCGCCAGCAAAGGAAATTCGTTCGCCTTTCTTGCGTCGTTACGCGAAAATGGTGACTTCCGCCTCCACCGGTGGCGTGTACAAAAAATAATTACTTACTTGTTCATGCAGGGCAGGGGGGCTTTGAAGCGCTTCCTGCCCCGCCCGGAGGTTGCGTATGATGAATCAGATGAAGACAGTGTTGCTGCTTTCTTTGCTTTCGGGGCTGCTGATAGTCATCGGCGGATACGTGGGCGGGCAGTCCGGCATTGTTCTAGCCCTTGGATTTGCCCTGGTGATGAACATCTTCAGCTATTGGTATTCAGACAAAATGGTACTGAAAATGTACCGCGCCCGCGAGGTGGACGCTTCCGAAGCGCCGGCTCTGCACCGCATGGTGGCCGAGTTAGCCTCGAGGGCCGGGGTGCCGATGCCGCGGGTGGCAATTGTGCCTGAGCAGGCGCCAAATGCCTTTGCCACAGGCCGCAACCCGGAACATGCCGTGGTTGCTGTGACGGAGGGCATACTTAAGGTCTTGTCTCCTCAAGAATTGCGCGGTGTACTGGCTCATGAAATAGCGCATGTGGCTCACCGTGACATCCTGGTGCAGACAGTGGCCGGCGTGATTGGATCGGCCATTACGGCTCTTGCCAGCATGCTGCGCTACGTGGCGTTTTTTAGCGGCGGCAGGTCGGACGACGAGCGCGGCAATCCGCTGGCCATGCTTGCCATGGCTATGCTCGCGCCCATTGCCGCTATGTTTATCCAAATGGCGGTTTCCCGCTCCCGCGAGTACCTGGCCGATGAGGGCGGCGCAAAGTTCAGTGGACAGCCTTTGATGCTGGCAAGCGCCCTGCAGAAGCTCCAAGCCTCGAGCCGCCGCGTTCCCATGACGCATGGCAGCCCCGCCACGGAGCAGATGTTTATTGTGGCGCCGCTTTTTGGTGGCGGCTTGGCAAATTTGTTCAGCACACATCCTTCCATCGAGGAGCGTGTAGCCCGTCTGCGTGAAATGGCGCAGAGCGGCCAATATTGATTTTGTTCAAGGAATGGGCCTGGGGTTTACTTCCTTTGGCTGCAGCTCCCGGCTTCCCTACTACGCCCAGTGGGCGCGATCACCTAAAGGATATGGGGTATGAAAAAACCGCATCGTTTTGGGCGCGTGGCGATTATGGGCCCCCCAAATGCCGGCAAATCGACGCTGACCAACGCACTTGTGAGGCAGAAGGTTGCCATTGTTACCGCAAAACCGCAAACCACGCGCAATCGCGTTACCGGTATTTTGACTGAGCCAGACGCGCAGATTGTCTTTATGGATACGCCTGGTGTGCAGGCCCTGCGCGCCCATCTGCGCGGGCAAATGGGCAAGATGATGTCTCAGTCCGCGTGGCAGACTTTTTCCGACGCTGACCTCATCATACTTGTGGTTGATGCGGATCTTTATCTGCGGCATGAGGACTTTTTAGAAAAAGATCTCTCTCCGCTGCTCAAGGCGCTTGCTGAAGAGGAGCGCCCCGTGGTTGTGGCGGTAAATAAGGTGGATCTTTTTCACGATAAATCGCGGATGCTTCCACTACTAACGCTTCTTTCCTCGCGTCTGCCACACGCGGAAATTTTTCCCCTTTCCGCGCTACGGCGGGACGGTATTGCCGAACTGCGGCGCCTGATTATCGAGAAGCTGCCGGAAGGCGAGGCCCTGTACCCGGCGGATCAGATTTCCACTTTGCCCATGCGCTTTATGGCTTCAGAAATTATCCGCGAGCAGCTTTTTGAGCGTTTGCGCCAGGAAGTGCCCTATTCCATAGCGGTTGAAATTGAAAACTGGGAGGAGGATAAAGGGCGCGATCAGGTTGTTATCAGCGCGGCCATTTATGTTTCCCGCCCATCGCACAAGGCCATGGTCATTGGCAAAGGCGGCAGTGGCATCAAAGCCATCGGCATGGAGGCCCGCCACCAACTCGCCGAAATGCTTGGCCGTAAGGTGCATCTTGAACTTTGGGTCAAGGTGCGCGAAGGCTGGAGCGAAGACGAACGCCTGCTGAACGAGCTTGGTTTTGGCGCGGAAAGCGGGGATTGGCTATGAGCGGGCAGGCTTTTGCGGAGCGCCTAGCCTCTGTTCTGGAGCGTATGGAAAAAGCTGCGGCCCGTGCCGGGCGCGCTGTGTCTGAAGTGCGCCTTGTTGCGGTATCCAAGTTCCATCCCGCGCAGTCCGTGGAGGAAGCCGCATACTGTGGGCAGTTCGTCTTTGGCGAAAATTACGTGCAGGAGGCTCTTGCCAAGCAGAAGGAGCTTGACGGTCTGCCCAATCTGGAATGGCACTTTATCGGGCATGTTCAGCTAAACAAGGCCAAGGACGTCTGCGGACGCTTTGCGCTGGTTCATACGGTTGACGATCTTCGTCTGGCGGAGGCGTTTAACCGCCGCCTGCCGGAGAGCAAGACCGAGCAGAATGTGCTTATCCAGGTTAATATTGGGCATGAGGAGCAGAAATCCGGCGTTTCGGAGGAGGCTTTGCTGCCGCTGGCGGAAGGCATCCTTGCCTTGCCTCGCGTGCGTCTGCTAGGGCTTATGGGCATGCCGCCCGTTCTTGACGGCGGCGAGGCTGCCCGCCCGTATTTTGCTAGACTTAGGGAATTGCGGGATGACCTCGCTCAAAAGCTTGGCGTGCCCTTGCCTGAGCTCTCCATGGGCATGTCCGGCGACTTTGAGCAGGCCATTGAGGAAGGCGCGAGCCTTATCCGCGTGGGAACGACGCTTTTTGGACCGCGTCCCGCGCAAAAGCCCTGAATACGGCAGTGCGCGTGCGGAAAGCCCCGCGTTTGCGTATCCGGATAACAAGCTTGTGCCGTGAATCCATTTCAGGTCCTATCTCTTTAAAAGTGAAAGAAAGCGCTCCTGTGGCATTTCTCCTATAAGGAACGAGTTCAAACAGGAGTGCTTTTTCTATAGATTCATTGCTTATGGGAAAGCATAAGAAAATAGAAAGGCCTCTGCCGGAGAGCCTAGCATTGCCGCCTTCTGGTGTGGATACCCACGCGCACCTCGACCACATGTCCGGAGAAGATCTGGACCTTTCCGTTGATTTGCCGGGTGTTTTAGAACGGGCCGCGCGGTCTGGTCTTTCCGCCGTCGGGCAGGTTTTCTTGAGCCCGGAAGCGTATGAACGCGGGCGGACGCTGTTTGAAGGCGCACCTCTGGATGTATTTTTTTTGCTGGCCATTCATCCTTGCGAGGCTATGAAATGTACAGGCACGGTGCTTGATGCCATGCGCCGCGCATTTCTGGCGGATGAAAAATTGCGCGCCGTAGGGGAGACCGGGCTTGATTTTTATTGGAAGGACTGTCCATCCCTCATCCAAGAGGAGGCGTTTCGCCTGCACTTGCGCCTAGCGCGGGAAACAGAGAGGCCCGTCTGCATTCATTCCCGCGACGCAGCCAAGAGGACCCTGGAGATTCTGGAGGCTGAGGGCATGGCCGGGCATCCTCTGTGCTGGCATTGCTTTAGCGGCGACGCAGTGGAGCACGCGGAGCGCATTGTGGCCAACGGCTGGCATGTGGCTGTTGGCGGTTCTGTGAGCTATCCGGCGAACACAGCCCTGCGCAAGTCGCTGCACAGTATTCCGCAGGATCGCTTGCTTTTGGAAACTGATTGCCCCTATCTCGCGCCCGTGCCTTGGCGCGGCAAAATCAATGAGCCAGCCTTAAGCGCGTTTACGGCGCAGGCCGTGGCCCGAGAGCTTGGAGAAGACGTTTCCGCTATATGGACGCGCTGCGGGGACAATGCCCGGCGTTTTTTTGGCCTTGCTCCCCTCAGGACGTAAGACTGATAACTGTATCGTGCCGTTCGCTGCATAACAAAGTATAACATATGGCCTCTTATGTGCCGTTGTACTTGTTATTAACACGGGTATACTGCATGTTTTTATTACCTCTATGGGAGGCTTAGAGTTAAACTCTGGAACCGTCCAGTATGTTAGCCTACTTTCTTGCACTTAAAATGAAAAGTGACTATACCTCCGCTTACAGAGGCGGGCAGCGTCGGCGCTATTGTGGACGGGAGGTATACGTACGTGTCAGCAACGGCATGAATAGAGGTTCCCGGCGGGGCGCAGTACGCGGTTAGCTATACGCGCATTGCGCGGATCGCAGTGCGTGGGATCCGAAGAGCAGGGCCGTCAGCACAGTTGTATCCTCCAGCGGGAAGTTCCTTAGAGAATATCGTTTTTCCATTTGCGGGATCATACCCCGGCAGCCTGAGTATTACAAATGGCGGCGCCGTGTCCGCGCGGAATTGACGTGTTGAAAAGTCCTCTTGTGCTTGTTATTGTGCGCATCGGCTGATAGTTCTGCCGGAGGAGGGCCGGCGGTCTTCCGGCATTTCCTGTAAAGACGAAAGGACCTTTTCTCTGAAAAGAGCTGGGCAAAGCAATAGAGAGGTGACATATGAAAGAATTGCGAATACAGCCAACCCGCATTGCGGAAATAGATTCCGTTGTGGAAACGCTTTGCCGTCCGGAGTCATACCAAAAAGTTTACCGCAGCCCGCTACATGGCATGGCCATGCCTTCGAGGGAACGTTTGGCTGAAATCATGAACCGTCTGCGCGCAGCTATTTTTCCTGGTTTTTTTGGCGCTTCTCTTGTGCGTACAGAATCCATGCGCTATCACCTAGCCGCCAATCTAGACAGCGTGGTTCATATGTTGGCTGAGCAGATCCGCTGCGGCGCGTGTTTTTCCAGCGCGGAATTCGCGCAGGACTGCGACACCTGTTCGAACACGGCACGTCGCATGGCCATTGATTTTATTAAGCAGCTTCCCGCTATCCGCGAGCTTTTGGCCTCTGATGTAAGCGCGGCATTTGAGGGGGATCCCGCCGCCCGCACGCCAGGAGAAACCATTTTTTGCTATCCGAGTATCTCGGCCATGATTAATCACCGCGTGGCCCATGCGCTCTACACGCTGGGTGTGCCCCTTATTCCGAGGATCATCAGCGAAATGGCTCATTCCGCCACAGGCATTGACATCCATCCCGGCGCTTCTATAGGCAAACACTTTTTTATCGATCATGGAACAGGCGTGGTGATTGGCGAGACCGCTATCATTGGCGATAACTGCCAGCTTTATCAGGGCGTGACGCTTGGGGCGCTTTCCTTCCACCGCGAGGCTGACGGTAGCCTAACCAAGGGGCTGCCCCGCCATCCTATCCTTGAAGACAGGGTTACGGTTTACGCCGGAGCAACGGTTCTTGGCCGCATCACTATAGGAGAGGGGAGCGTCATCGGCGGCAACGTATGGGTGACGCATGACGTCGCTCCAAGAAGCAAGGTAACCCAGCGCTCATGAAAACAAATCCCGTACCTCGCGTTGCGGCCATTCACGATATGTCCGGCTTCGGGCGAACCTCGCTAACGGTGGCTATACCCGTGCTCTCCGCACTGGGCGTGCAGGTCTGCCCTTTGCCCACAGCCATTCTTTCTACGCATACGGTTGAGTACACGGACTTCACACTTCTTGACCTCACGGAAGAGATGGGGCGCATCCTCGACCATTGGGAGCGGCTCGGCCTACGCTTTGACGCTGTGTACTCCGGCTTCATGGCCTGTACGGCGCAAATGAACCATGTGGAGCGTTGTATTGCCGACTGTCTGCGCGAAGGCGGTCTTGCCATGGTTGATCCAGTTCTTGGTGACAACGGTGTTCTTGACCAAACCATGACGCCGGAAATGGTGCGCGGTATGCGCGGCCTTGTGCGCCGTGCCTCATTGATCACGCCCAACATTACCGAAGCGGCTTTTCTGCTTGGCGAGCCATGTTGCGCATCCATTAGTGTAGTCCGGCTTAAGGACTGGCTGCGCCGGCTGGCAGACATGGGTCCAGACAGGGTTGTGGTCACTAGCGCTCCTCTCCATCCTTCCAACGCGCATGTTTCCGGAGACGAGCCAAGGCGTCTTTCCGTTGTGGCTTTTGATGCCGAACAAGATCGTTTTTGGCGTGTGGACGCGCCTCTTCTGCCGGCCCACTACCCCGGCACGGGCGATGCCTTTGCCAGTGTGCTGGCCGGCTGCCTTCTGCAGGGCGACAGCCTCCCTGTGGCTGTGGATCGCGCCGCTCAATTTGCTACGCTCTGCATCCAGGCAACTTTTGGCTATGCTATGCCAAGTCGCGAGGGCGTGTTGTTGGAGCGTGTGCTGCCATCGCTTCGCGCTCCGTATGTGAGCACCTACCGACTTCTTGAGGATGGTGGAGAGCAATGGGTGATTTAAGGCTGTCTATAGGCCTTTTTGATTCCGGAATCGGAGGATTGACTGTTTTTAAAGCCGTGCGCCGCAGGCTGCCGGGGGAAGATCTTTTGTACCTTGGCGACAATGCACGGGTGCCTTATGGAACGAAAA
>CAYWQK010000067.1:0-1972 GCA_964460575.1 uncultured Desulfovibrionaceae bacterium
GCCGTCTTTTAACAGCGTTTTCGGCATGTTTCCGTTAAGCGCGAAATCGTAAAGGTCAAAGTGCGCGATAATCGAGCCGTTGCGTTTGACGCGTATATCCCTGAACGTACCCCTGTCTGGAGCAATACCGCCGGCTCTGTCTAGGTAGGACATTACGGAGTCCACGGCTGCGCCGGCATACCTTCCCGGCCGGCTGACGAAGCCCGTGACATACACGGCCACCGGCTGCGAGCTTTGCAGGTTGACATAGATTTGCACGTTATCGGTGAATACCGTGGCCAGTTTGCTCCGTACCTTGCCGGCCAGTTCTCCCTGCTGGCAGCCCGCTACCTTGATGGGACCGATTTCCGGCAGAAAAACGTTGCCTTGCTGGTCAACGACCAGTACGTCCTCATAGGTTTTCGCGCCCCAAATACGCACGGCTATCCTGTCGCCGGGCATGATGATGTAGCTTTCGTTAACGCCGTCGCTGTACGTTCCCGCGAAGTTGCCCTGAAACATGTTGGCTCCGAACGGCGCGAGAACGAGAGAAGCCATCGGAGGGAGATTGTTTTGGGCCCAGGCCGGCGGCGCGTCCGTTACGGAAGGCTGCATGGATTTTTCGATGTACATCTGCTGCGGAGAGTTCAGCTGGTATCCGCCCAATTTTGGCTTCGCTATTTGCTCCATGCTTTTGCGGGAGTTTTCCGTGGCGCCTGAGCGCAGGGGTTCTCCCGAGGACATCGCGGGATTGGGAATGCCCGTAAACCGTTGAACGGTGTCCTCGGCGTACGCGCGAGGCGCGGTGAGGAACACAATGAGTAGTAATAGAGCGAGGTGCCGTGCTTTCATACGCTAAAAACCTGCATGTTCGCGGATAGAAGCCCAGATGAGGGAAGCTAGGCCTAGGATAACGACCGTGCTGAAGAAAACGTACACTGTAAACAGAATAGGACGGGGATATAAGGCTTCGTCGGGCAATGTGGGCTGCTGATACGCCACTACGTACCTCGACTGGGCGATTTGCTGAATGCGGGCCTGTTCCAGCGCGCTCATAGCTGAAACAAGCTGACGCTGGGCGAAATCCGCTTCGATAGACACATCCTCATATCCGGCGACCAGGGCGTTGAGATTGCCGGATTCGCTGCTCTTTGGGGGGTTCTGTCCGGCGACTCTCTGATTTTCGATTTCCAGCTGCTTTTCAGTGGCGGCAAGACGCTGCCGGAGGGATTTGAGCAGCGGAGCGCTTTCCCGCATGTACGAAGACGTTTCGAGAATCTGCGTGCGCAGGGCGCTGGCATCGGCTTCAAGTTTGGCTACAAGGCTTTGCACACCCGCCGCCGTGGCTTTTGGATCAAGGAGGTTGTGGGTGTCGCGGAAGGAGCGTATGGCGGCCTGCGCGTCGCGGACGCGTTTTTCTGCTCTCTGAACCTCCTGTTCGGCTATGGTCACGGCATCTTGGCGCGCGCGCAGATTCATCGCGTTAACCAAAAGCTCGCTGCGCTTGATGATGGCTTGCGAGATTTTTTGCGCCATCTCGGCCGAGTACGCGCGCACCTTGAGGGTGATAATGCCGGTATCGACGTCGAGTTCCGGAGAAACCACGCTGTTCCAGTAGCTTAGCCATTCCTCCTGGGTCGCGTTTTTCCAAAGGCGGGAAAAAATGTCTTTCGATCTGTCCGAATAGTGGGCTTTGAGCGCGAAATCCTTGTCGATATCCTCGGCGATGTCCAGACTTTCAATATAGTTATTGAGAATAAAAACATCGTTCGCCCTTCCTCCCGCTGTTTGAAGAAATATGGAGGCGATATCGGAACCCGCGGCGGGCGTGTTGTCCGAGGAGCGGATGGCAAAGCTGGATTCGGATATGTACATAGGCGATGCCAGCAGGAGGAAATAAATCAGCGCCAGCAGGGGAGGTACGATAATAGTCAGCAGGATACGGTTGCTGCGCGCCCAAGGCTGGATACGTTCCTGATAAACGGTTACCAGC
>CAYWQK010000067.1:1982-7345 GCA_964460575.1 uncultured Desulfovibrionaceae bacterium
TTTTTCTTGCGGCGGAGCCACGGGAGAGAGATTTCTATATGCGATACCGGACGCGACAGTTGGCGGGCGGAATCTTGTACGGTAAGAGATGTTTCGGCGTTGACGGGCTGGGGCGCGCTTTCCTCTTTTTTTAACGCGTCGCGCATTTTTGTCAGCAGAAATGTTTGCTCATGCAATACGTTGGACGCCCTTTGCCAGCGTAAATCCACTTCGAAGAGCGCCGCTTTTAAGCCTTCAAGGAATTGCGCGCCTTTTTCGGGCTGCATAATAAACGATTGGTGGAATTTGCCCATTCTGTCGATCCAGCTTTTCTGTTTTGAGGCTACGGATCCCTGGGCGTCGATAAAATTGTTAAACTCGGCGATATACGGATTGCTGCTTGCCGAAAAATTGGCTATCCGGCCTTTCATTGCCGCTACAATCTCTACATATTCCTGCCTGCTCGTTTCAAGTTCAATGCGCAGGTCGCGCAGCTTGGTGAACAAAGACTCAAACTCGCTCTGCGAAAATGTCTCGGCATGCTCCACGACGTTGAGAAGGTTCTTTTGCGAGTCTATCTGAAAAAGCTCTTCGTCGAGAACGACTTGCAGGTTTTGCAAATCCTGCTCAAACGCGTCGCATTGATCCTTAAGGCGAGAGGGATTTTTACTCATAGTTTTGCTCACAGAGGTTTCTATAGGAAACGAGGGCTGAATGTAAGTCGTGGAACGCATGGAGTTTGCCGTTGTGCAGGATCATGGCTTTATCGCAGCTTCTTTTGATAAGAGATGCGCTGCGTGTGGCGATAATGCATGTCGCCTTTGCCGTACACTCGCGAAAGATTTTTTCGCTCTTTTTTCTGAACGCGGCGTCGCCTACGAGATTCTTCTCGTCAAGAAGGTAAAAATCAAAACCAATGGCCATGCTCAGCCCGAATGCCAGTTTGGACTTCATGCTGCCTGAATAGGTGTGGATGGGCATGTCCATATACGGGCCTATCTCGGCGAAGTCCTCTACAAAGGCTGTGACTTTCGCGATATCCACACCGTAGATTCGGCAGGTGAAGCGCATGTTTTCCCTTCCCGTCAAACTGGAGTGGAAACCGCTGGTAAAGCCAATGGGCCAAGATACGCGTCCCGTGCGGATGACTTTTCCGGAATCAGGGGCTTCGCTGCCGTAGATAATGCGCATAAGCGTGGATTTCCCGCATCCGTTTAAACCGAGAATTCCTGTATTTTCGCCGTCTTTAAACGTGTAGGAAACGTCGTCCAGAATAACGCGCCGTTCTCCTTTGGGCAGCGGATAGCTTTTGCTGATATGCGACAGAGTGATCATCGTTTGCTTTTGCCCCGTACATAGCGTTCGAAAAGAAATCCCAAGCAAAGGAAAAGGACAGTAGCGGATACGATATATACCACGCTGTAATCGACGCTGTCGTATCCGCGGGAAAGCGCGGAGCGGCCGCATTCGATGATTTGAAGCATTGGGTTCCACCATAACCATTTGATGATATAGGATGGAAAGCGCGAAAGCGAGAAGAAAACGCCGGAAGTAAGGAACAGCGCCCGCATAAACAAGGGCAGCAGGCGGTTGATAACGGGAAAAATAACGGTGAGGGACGCGCACGTCATACCTACCCCCAGACCAAGCAGAGGGGAGATAAGCAGGGCAAAGAAAAGCTTTCCGTAATCGGTTACGGCTAGCGGCATACCCAGCGTTACGGCGATGCTAAGCATAACAAGACTGGCTACCATTTCCGTTGCCCACAGTAAGAGCGTCCGCGAGATCATGAGGTCTACGGGAGTGACTTGAGGGAAGGTAAGCAGCGAATTGTTGCTGGTGACCGCCGACATGCACTTGTTGATCGTGCCGCGGAACATAGTAAAAAGTGCGAATCCCGTCAAAAGGAAAAGGAAAATATGCATTCCGTGCGGCGGGGTGAATTTTGTTACGGTGCGGATTATCCAGAAAATAAGGACTTGTGTAGTCGTTTGAAAGAGCGCCCAAATATAACCCAGCTTCGTGTTGCCGTAAATCGTGTGAACTTCCTGCATCATGAGTGCGTAGATCACACGGGCTTGCACTTTGATTGCGGCGTCCATAGGCTAAAGCGCGGAAGGTTCGAAGATGGGATCGGCGAGAAACCACCCGTCGTTCTCTTTGCACGCGGTCGAGCGGTGCGAGCCGGTGCTTGTATCCATGGTTACTCGTTTGCAGATAAGCCCAAGTCCGGAAAGGTACTCCTGCCCAACCCGTACAAAGGAGCTGGGGCCGAAAGGCGTCGACAGGTTCTGCCCCCTGTAAGAGCCCGGCCCCAGTGTCCCGATGTGGTTGGCAAAGGGATTGGTAGCATGGTTTTTCTCTTCCAGCGCGGGAGCGTGCCTGGGAGCGCATCCGCACACGAAGCACAGCATGAGCATAAGAAAAAAGAAGCGAGGGCGATGCGATCTGTATGAAAATACGGGAGATATCATAGCGGTAAGTCGTTATCTGTGTTTGTTATTTCCCCCGCCTGAAAACGGGGATTCCTAGCGGGAACCGCGCTATAGGCGGACTTCTCTTCACTGAGACTAAAACGCTGGGCCGGGGCTATTCCCGCGTGCCGCGGGAATAGCGTACGGTATGGCGGAAAAGGCCGGAAAGTAAGAAATTCCGCTTGCGCTTTTCCTTCCCTTTAAGGAGCGTTTTCGGCGCGCCGGATAAACATGTATTTTTTGGACAGTGTTATATTTAGCTATGCGCTCTAAGCTTGTCAAGCATGGCCCGCGTTGGAAAAAATGTATGTCTAACCGTATTGCTAGCAGGACTGGACTTTTTTTCCCTCTCTAATGCCTTTGCAAAACGCTTGTAAAAAATAAGGACGGGGCGGGCGGAGCATTGTTAAAGCATACCTTATATATTCGCCGGCGGAGACTTTCCTTTGCCGGATTGTTCGTGCGGTACATAGCGCTTGTACAAAAGTAGCCGCATGGCTGCCGCGCGGCGCGTTTTCTTGGGAAAAGCCGCCCACACGAGAGCGTTTGTATTTTCTTGGACCTTTCCGCCGCGGCAAAAAGAGAAGCGCGCTTACCAATTCGCGCTGTTATGCCGCTGGCGCGTCTTATCCCGCAGAATGGCCGTTTTAGCCGCGGTTTTGAGGTTTGAGCGGTTGACAAGATAAGGCGCGGTGGGTACATTTTGAATATGAAATCCTACCTGTATAAAAAGAAAGGCGCTTTTGTCATCCGCCTCTGCATAGCCCTGTGCCTCGCCCTTGCGCTGCCTGTTTTATACGGGTGCGGCAAGCATAAGGCTCAGGTTGCCGACGGAGAGAAGGGAACGCAATGGTGGCCCGCTGGCTATGAATATATTCCGGAGGAGCCCGCTGAGCTGGCCGTAGGCGGGCTTACCGAAACGGATCTTGTAGATCTGGAGTCCGATTCTTCCCAAACGTCCCGCGCACGGGATAAATCCTCAAGGCGCCGCGGTTATCGGCGGCAGGATTTTGGGAGCATAGACGCCTCTTTCCCGTGCCCTGCTGATGGATACCGCGCAGATCGCGCTGGGTACTCCGTATGTGTTTGGCGGCACGAGCTTAAGGGGGTTCGACTGCTCTGGCTTTGTGCAGTGGACCTACAAAAATATTGGGGTTCGCGTGCCGCGCTCCGCGCAGGAACAGTCGTACTATGGCCGTTCCGTTCGGCGTACTGATTTGCGCGCCGGAGATATCGTCGCGTTCCGCCATCCGCGGCGGGGTTATCATACGGGTATCTATATTGGCAATGGCAAGTTCATCCACAGCCCCCGCACGAACAGCTATGTTCAGATATCGTCGCTGGATTCCGCGTATTTCCGTTCCACGTATATTGGCGCGCGCCGTTTCCCTTTGCCTGCTCCCGATGATTCAAGGCTTGACGCGGCCCTGTGTCTGATTCAAAAGCATAAATCCGCCAGAAACGCCTCCCGCATCGCGCGCAGCCGCGCGTCCGCGCATTCGCAAAGCAGCAGCCGGACCCGTTCGTATGTCGCTTCCAATTCCAGAGTGCGTACGGATGCCGCGTACGCGGAGCCGTCCGTCCGCAGGGAAAAAAACGGCCGTCATAAGCAGGAGGCCGCCGGTTCCGGAAAAAGCAAAGCGCGCCAGGGTGAAAAGGTTTCCAGCCGTAAGGAAAGCGAAAACCGCCGTGAGCTGTCTTCGAGCCGGAGTAAAGAAAAGACTTCCCAAAAAGAGCGTGTCAAAACCGCCGGCGGCACGGACAGCAAGGCCGCTAAGCGGGAAGAGCGTGCGGATCGTAAGGAAAAACCGAACCGGCGTGACGAATCCGCGAAACGCAAGAAGAGCGAAAGCGGCAAACGCGCGGACTAGGCCGGCTGTAAAAAAGAACTGCGCGGCAACGGTGCGCGGGCGAGAAAGCGGATCGCCTTTTTTGAGGAAGGATTTCATAACAGCTTGACATCTAGTATATCTTCAAGCGCTATCTTAGTGTTGTCCGTAAATAGAACGGTTCCGGTATAGGCGTCTATTTTTTGTATTACGCCTCGCATACATGCAATCTTGTTCGCGCTCTCTTCTTCCCCTGGAACAAAGCGCTGTATTTCTATTTCCCGACGCGTATTCGCCGCCTCTTTCAGTAAAGAGCCGATGCTATCTTTCTCCTGCTCGTCGAGTTCCGGCCTTATTGCCGAAAGCAGGGCGGCTTTTTTGATCGCGGCGTCATAGCCGCTCAACGCTGCGAAAGGTGAGAATTGGGCGGCTCTTTCCCTCATGCTCATTCGCGGGCGTTTGGAAGACACGTGGTGGGGCAGGTTGATAATCTGCGCGTATTTCTGTTGGCTCATGCCCTATGGCCTCCGATTTGCCTGTTCCGCGTTGCGGCGGTAGCCCCTTCCTCAAGGTCCATGCCCTTGAGTATGGCGTTTTTCCCGTATTTCTTTCGTATGGCGAGCAGGGCGAGCTGCCTTTTCCTCTCCCTGTTTTCTGCTTCGTTTTTTGCTTTTTCGTTGTCCTCTGCCAGCAGAGAGAGTTGTACTGTGTTCTTTGCGGGCCGGCAGGCTGCTTCGCTGAGTACGAGACACGCGGCAAGGGTAAGTCTCCTGACATAAAGCCGCTTGTCTACGATTCTATCGTAGAGTGTAAGAACTGCGCGGTTAAGCACTTGCGCTGAATTAGTATGCGCTTCAAGAGTGAATACGCCGTGAGCGTGCTTTGGGACGCTTCGTCCATAGCGATCCGTGGCCGTTTCGCCCGTGTACCGGATGCTCTCGTCCGTCAGGCTGGTGGCATCATAGCCGACCGTAAGAAGTATTCGCTTGGTGGCAAGCCCTTTTTCAACCAGATCAAGCGCGAGCTGGTCCATCATTTCGTGCGCCACCAATCGTGCCTTGGGTGCCGTATACGCCGACTG
>CAYWQK010000068.1:0-7228 GCA_964460575.1 uncultured Desulfovibrionaceae bacterium
CTAGGACTTCTTTCCTAAAGAAAAGCCCTTGCCCTTCCCAGCAAGGGCTTTTCTTTTAGGCCGTAAATTTACAGACCGACGAGTTCTCCGGACACGGCATACCCCGAAACCGCACGGGCTCATTTACGCTTTTCGAGAAAACTTTTCTGACTAAAGCCATAAACTTTTTCTGTAGCCCAGATGGCGATAGGCTCTCTGCATCCCTCACCTATTCGTCGCGCCTGCTGGCAACATAGGTATAACTCTATTGGCTTTATTACAGTTATATGGGGTTAGCCCCATGGGCTACCCCCAGAGTCACGTCTCATTTTCTCCCTATCATTAGGACGCTAACTGCCAGCAGGTTATCGCATTTCCTTAGAGCTCATCCTGCTGCGTTACCATGCGATTATAGCTGAAGGGCCGAAAAGTCGGCGACTTCATTAAGCCGCAGGGTAATGCTTTTAAGCAGATTCAGTCTGTTTCGGCACACGTCGGCATTGTCGCACATGACCATAACATGCTCAAAGAACGCTTCTACATACGGACGCAACTGGCTAAGCGTTTCAAGAAGCGCTGAGAATTCCGCTGAGGAGTTCAAGCTGCCCTGCTTAGCAAAAACGGTATCTAGCCGTGAGGCAAGGGCTTTTTCAGCATCGTCCTCCAGCAGGTTTTGCACGTATTTGCCTGTGAGTTTTTCACTGTCTCCCTGCTTGCGGATGATGTTTGTCACGCGCTTGAATGTTTGAACAGCTTCGGCAAAGCCCTGGCTTTTTCCAAAACGTTCAAGAGCGGCGAGCCGCTGGCCAGTCAGCCACACCTGTTCAGCATTTATGTTGGTTACCGCTTCAACAAAGAGTGTGTTATGTCCTTGCGTTAGGAAAAGGTTTTTGACGCGGGCGGAGAAAAATTCGCGGAGCTTTGCCTGAGATTGTTCAGGGTTAAGCTTCCATTTCCTTTCTCCATAGAGTGCGCGGGCCTGCGTAAATAAGGCGTTTAGGTCCAAGAGGAGATTGCGTTCGATCATAATGCGCGCAATTCCCAGGGCGGCGCGACGCAGGGCATAGGGATCCGCGGTGCCTGTGGGGATCATGCCGAGGCCAAAGCAGCCTACAAGCGTATCCGCTTTGTCGGCGATGGAGAGCAACGCTCCGAGCTCTGTAGACGGTACAGGGGAATCGGGACCAGCAGGCAGGTATTGCTCAGGGAGGGCATTGGCAACAGAGGCAGACTCTCCCTTTTTATAAGCATAGATGCCGCCCATAATGCCTTGAAGTGTATCGAACTCTCCGACCATGGATGAGACGAGATCAGCTTTTGAAAGGAGACCGGCGCGGGCCGCCTCGTCGGACGGAATGCCAAGATCACTTGCTTGCTTGTCAGCATACTTAGCATTAGTGGCGAGCCAGCGACAAAGTTCGGAGATACGCCTTGTTTTTTCTCCCATGCTCCCTAAGGGGGCGAGGAAAATGACAAAATCAAGTTTATATATCCAGTCGTCAAAGGAATCCGCCAGGTCTTGGCGCCAGAAGAAGCGCGCGTCTTCAAGACGGGCGCGCAGCACACGTTCCCAGCCTTTTTTTACGAGTTCTCTGTCCGGAGGCGTCATATTCAGAACTGTTAGGAAATGGGGCAGAAGAATTCCATTTTCGTCCTGGACGCCAAAACTTTTTTGATGCGTCTCCATGCTTGTCAGCAAGACTTCGCGGGGGACTTCGAGATAGCGGGGATCAATATCCCCAAGCAGCGGCACGGGATGCTCGCACAGTCCCTGAACCTCATCCAACAGGCTTTCTTTCCAGATAATAAAACCGTTGGCAGAGGCAGCCAGCCTATTCCCTTCGGTAATGATAGCGGCACGGCGGTCGGCGGCTGAAGGTGTAACTCCGGCCTTTTCCATCACAGCGGCATAATCCGACGGCGCTGCAAGTGTAAAGGGACCGGGGCCATGCTCGCGGTGTCCGAAAGTTTGACGGCCGGAAGATACCCCGCCAATCTCAAAGTTTACAACCCGCTCATCAAGCAAAGCCATTATCCAGCGGATGGGGCGGGCAAAGGCAAAGGTGCCACTTCCCCAGCGCATGCGCTTGGCAAAAGGAAGAGATGTAATAACAGCAGGGCACAGCTCTTTGAGTACATCGGCAGTGCTAGCGCCCCCGCGTTTTACGCGGGCAGCTAGATAATCGCCCTTTCCCGTGCTGACGGTTTCTAACGCGGAAATTTCTACGCCATTTGTGCGGGCAAAACCTTCAGCTGCCTTGGAAGGCTGGCCGTTTGCGTCATAAGCGATACGCGCAGGCGGCCCCATGATGATTTCTTCCTTGACGGGCTGTATTTCATCAAGGTTTTTAACGCACACAGTGGCGCGGCGCGGCGTGGAAAAAACGCTAATGTCGCCGTAGCCAAGTCCTGCCCCTTTTAGTCCGGCTTCAAATCGCGTGCGGAGTTCTTGTTCGTTGCCGGCCAGAAAGCTGGCGGGTAATTCTTCAGTGCCTATTTCAAGTAGAAAAGTCGCCATCAGTTGTTTCCTCCAGCCAGCATAGGATATCCCATTTCCTTGCGGTGCGCGGCGTACAAATGCGCTACACCGGAAGCCAGTGCGCGTACCCGTCCAATGTATCCCGTGCGTTCCGTAATGGAAATTGCTCCGCGGGCGTCAAGCAGGTTGAATGTGTGAGAACATTTGAGACAGTAATCGTACGCCGGCCACAGAAGGCCTTTTTCAGTCATCGCACGGCATTCAGCCTCAAAATCATTGAAATGCTGCAGATGCATGGCGGCGTTGCTTTCTTCAAAATTATACCGTGACTGTTCTACTTCGTTTTGATGATAAATATCGCCATAGGTGACATGTTCATTCCAGGCAAGATCGTAGACGGAATCTTTGCCCTGGAGATACATCGTCAAGCGCTCAAGCCCGTAGGTAATTTCAACGCTGATAGGCGAAAGATCGATTCCGCCGACCTGCTGGAAGTAGGTGAACTGCGTTACTTCCATGCCGTTTAACCACACTTCCCAGCCTAATCCCCAGGCACCCAGCGTCGGGGATTCCCAATCGTCTTCTACAAAACGAATATCATGTTCGGCCGGATTGACGCCGAGGGAACGCAGACTGTTAAGGTACAGCGCTTGGGCGTTATCCGGAGAGGGCTTGAGAATAACCTGGAATTGAAAATAGTGTTGCAGGCGATTAGGATTTTCGCCGTAGCGGCCATCCGTAGGTCGACGCGAAGGTTCTACATAGGCGACATTCCAAGGTTCTGGTCCTATAACTCTTAAGAATGTTGAGGGATTGAACGTACCAGCGCCGCATTCAATATCTACGGGCTGAGCAATAACACAGCCCTTTTGCGCCCAATAATTCTGCAGGGTCAGAATGACATTTTGAAAATACATGGTTCCTCCGAAAAAAGGCTAATACCTCTTTGCTTCCTTCTTGCATAAAAGGACATCTTTTTTATATTCACAAGACATATGTAAAACAGGGAGCAGCGAGTGACTGTTTTCTTTATGTCTTATAAAAACGCCCATGATTCCAAACGATGCCAAGGTGGTATTGTACAAAATCATCAATAAGCCGTGTGCATATCTGTTCATCGTTAGGCGCAGGAAGGCAATGCAGCCAGTCATGCGGCGCATGATGCTGCACAGAGTTAAGAAGTGTCAGCATAGAAGTATTGATGCGCTGACGTTTAATGCCGCCTTTTTGCTCCGCGCACTCTCTACATTGCACTGTGCCGCCCGCAATATCCCAGTAAGCGAAATGCTGCGTGGGATCAATGAGTGGCTTACCGCATGAAGTACAACAATGGAAAGCAGGGACATACCCTTGCTCTGAGGCAAGACGCAGCCTAAATAAAATAGGAAGCGTTTCCGGAATAGTTAATGAACCTTCTAACATATCCATGATGCTGGCTATGAGAGAAAAAACGGATTTGCTATTTTCTTGTGGGATATTAAGCGATTCAAGAAAACGAATGCAATTTATCATCATGCCGAAACGGAGATTGTTTGTTCTAAGATTTCGTGGCGCCTTTGTGAGCGTTGCCTCTTGTAGGTTAAGAAATTGATTGTTTTTTCCGCTGGAAACTCGGAGGCGGAGAAAATTGAGGATATCCAAACAGCCTGGAAAGCGTTTTCGGCTTCTCTTCCCGCCGAAAGCAAAAACATGGACAAGTCCATGCCGAACTGTAAGCAGATTCAGCCACACATCTGCTTCTCGAAAGGTGCCCAGGCTTAAAACCATGGCTGAATCAGTCCATTCCATGCTCGTAAATTTTGATCCGCTAAATGAGAGTATTCGTAGGACAGATGGGAAACGCAACGCTGAACTGCCGGAAGATTATGGCGTTTTGCAGGATTGCATTTGTTTCACGCGAACAGGACAGAGTGTCTCCTTTCCCAATACAAAAGCGACCCTAACGCGAGTCCTAGTTCTCGGGTGGGAACGTTAGGACTACCTTCGCTTTTTGAGAACCAAGTGGCCATTCCTCGCCGTCATAGAATAAGCTTACCGCACTTGCATTTCCAAGTCTAAGAGTAATGCGTTTTTCAAATGGAATGGCCAGACGCTCCCCCCTTTGAAGAAGGCGCCCTTTCGGGGGCAAAGTTGACGGGCGTGCGTTAAGCCAGCAGATTTTATTGGCTACAATGACAAGTTCGTGTTTATCCTGACTCGATTGCTTTTCTGTTGTAGTCGGTAGGGCAGGTTGTTCAGTAGACGCCGGCGTCTGTTCCTGCGGGACGGCAGCAGCTGTTGCTGTATCTTGCGCAGGAGGCTGAGAGGAAGCGGGCTGTGCGGATATGGATGGCTGAATCGGCACGGACGGGGTGGCAGGATTAGCAGGAAAGGAATCTGGAGAATTTGGTATTTGAGAAACAGTATCGGATGATGCGCCGTCCGATTGGGTTATTTCCTGCCATTTATCTATCAGCGGCTGGCGGAATAAGAAGATAAGCCCCGCTAGAAGGACGAAAAGAACGGCGGCCAATGTGCCAACGCCTAGTTCTGATGCCGATTGCTTAGCGCTTTCTTGTTTATGCCCGTGTACTGGAAATCCCATTGTATTCTGCGCGGCGTAAGGCGCAATTGCTTGAGCAACTTCCTCTTGAGCAATATTCATCATAGATGCGTAGGATTTGATAAAGCCTTTCGCATAAACGATGTGTGGAAATACCGCGATATCGCCTTCCTCTATAGCCTTGATCAGGCCGGTGGAGAGTTTGAGATATGCAGCGACATCCTCCAGAGAAAGTTCGCGTTTTTCGCGCGCGGACCGTAATGCCTCACCAAGCTCTTGCAGCGTCATGGCGGATTCTCGTTGGTTAAAGAGGGAAGGGAAACGCAGTCGCAAGAACGCTATGCGTATCCATTTTCAGCGTATTTAGCCAGTCAAAGGCGAATGTTGATGACAGCTTTTTTGCGAAGCTGCTCAAGGTACTCAACAAACCGTTCCTGCATTTTAGGCTGACGCAGTGTAGCTTCGATTTGTTCTTTGACTTCATCTAAAGATTGCGAACGCCCGCCGCTTCGACTATCCAGAAGCTTTAGTTGAGCGGGCATTCCGTTGAGTAGCATAATTGATGAAACTTCGTCTATTTTTAGCGGACTAATATGCGATTTAACATCTGGAGCTAAATCGGACCAATCCATTATGCCCAGATCTCCCCCTTGGTCTTTCATAGGACCGACGGAAACTCGTTTGACTGCCTCGGCAAACGGGATTTGTCCGGAGCTGACGCGCGGTGCCCATTCCTTAGCTTGCACTTCAGAAGGATAGACAATGACCGCGAAACGAACCTGTCTGCCGGCATCATAGACATCGGAATGCTCATTGTAATAGTTTTCAATTTCTTCTTTTGTGACAATAACCTTTCTGGCAACCATATGGCCTAATAATTCACGGCCTAGCAGATTCTTTTTTATAGTTATTTTGTAGTCATTGAGTGAATATCCTCTTGCGGAAAGTTCTTTGGCAAATTCCGCTTCAGAAAGCTTCTCACGCTGCATGATTTGTTTAATTTCATTTTCTACCTCTTTATCGGAAACAGTGATTTTCATCCGTACAGCTTCTTGTTCAACGAGCAAATCATTGATAAGTGTATCCAGTACATTGCGCCGGATTTGGTTAATAGCCTCGGCCTGCGATGGATCGGAGGAAGAGATTCCGTTCTGCTGCAGCACAGGGCGGCAGGCCTTCTCTAAATCATATGTTGTGATCATTTCACCGTTTACAACAGCTGCAATCTGGTTTACAGGGGCGGCAAGGGCCGTCATACAGCAAGTGAGATAGAAAAATATGAAAAAGAGAAGAACTCGCATGGCGGCAACTCCTGTTATCAGAAAAATTTCTTGGCAACGCCTGAAAGGCTGCTTGTATTCGCTCGATAGATAGCCTTTTTTTAGGTAACTTGCAAACGCATGTAAAATTGAAAAGTTGGTGTGCCGGCTATATGTTGTTCAATTTTTTATAACCTGGTAAGGGCTTTTCTTTCAGATGTTTTATGGGAGGCTGCAAAAAGGAGGTATTCGCATGGCAGTAAAACAAAATACATATTCGCTGGAAGACGTTTTGAAGGGGATGTGGAAGGGGCGTCCTGAAGGGTGCAGCCGGCGCAAAGGGACGGAGATTTGCCGTGTATGGTGGAAAGCTTGCCGTCCCCCGTTTCTTATCGTTGATTTAATTCCTATCGCTCTTGGATTGGCTTTGGCTGTTAGGGATTCCAACGGATCCTTGAATCCTGTTGCGGATTGGCCCTGGTTCCGTTGTTTTTTAGTGATGATTGGCTGCTTTTGCGTGCATACGGTAGCGAACATTGCGGACGATCTTTTTGACTATTTGCTTGGCGTTGATACTGAAGATTCCATTGGCGGAACAGGCGCCATTCAGAGTGGTGTAATCTCACCAAGGGAAATTACCTGCGTCAGTATTCTTTTGCTGGCGGTTGCTGGCACCGTCTGTTGGGTACTCCTTAAACTTAGCAGCCAGTATTGGCTAATCCCCTTTGTGATTTTTGCCGTATTATCTGCTGTTTTTTATGTTGCTCCTCCCATTTGCTATGGCCATAAAGGCTATGGCGAACTGCTTGTTGCAGTGAACATGGGATTCATTATGGTTTGCGGAACATATGCTGTGTTGGCTGGCAGGTTCGATGTCGCGACGCTGGCCTTTGCGCTTCCTGTAGGTTTTATGGTCGCGGGTATTTTATTTTTTCAGAGTTTGCCTGTTATAGAGTCGGTTGAAAGAGC
>CAYWQK010000069.1:0-1749 GCA_964460575.1 uncultured Desulfovibrionaceae bacterium
GGTTGAACATCAGACAGAAAATCGAGGATGCATGCCGCGAAGCAGCCCTCTATGCCGATACCCGTCGCAACCGCATCGAATGGCAGCAGGCTGGCATGACGGCTTCCATTATCAATAGCTTTGTGGACTGGCTGGGGAAGAATCCCCGCGTTTTATCGGAAAAGGAACGGACTATTTTCATCAAGGGCAAACCAGTTGTCCTCTTCGCCTCGCCAAAGCCTGTGGAGGGCTTCCCAAAAATCGAGGAACAGCGCGCTCCATACACAAAAGCATGGTATTGCGACTGGCTTGCTACACTTAACATGCTTGTTATGGACAACCTAGAGTTTGACGGCAAAAAAAGTATTGACACCAAGGAGAACAGCGCCCTCAAAGCTCTTATTAACCGGTTCTCCGTTGCGTAGGCATACCCCGAATTTTCCCAGCCAGCAAGTGCGCGGTTACAGTTCCATGCCTTGGTTGCGGCCGGTGAAACGCAAAGCGCTTATAAAATGTTTTCTTAGCAAGGTAGTCTAGCATGATTGCATCCTATAAAAATGATACGGCAAAAGGTCCCGGCTATGGGCTGCTGGAAATCAGCGAGGTCCCCTTTGACGGGAACTGCTCCTTCAGCTTGGTCCGCGCTTCTGATCATACGTATCTGAGCGCTGACGGCTGGAAGACAGCCCGCTCCGATCTTACCACCTCCGCCCAGTCGGACAAAAAAGGGCTGCTTAAGCTTTCCATCTCCCCTGCCATAGTCGCCCACCTAAACGCGCAGGAAAACTACCGCATAACCCTAATGCCTGCGGACGGATCTGGAAAGGCTTATTCCGCTCCCCTGCAAGTGAAAAATATTATTTACGCCCCGGAAGAACGCACAGATTCCCTCATTGAAACACCACCTATATCCGATCCCGCTCTACCGGGCGCGGTTGTGCCTCCCCCGCCGGCCGCCGAACCCGCCCACAGTGAACCCGATCCTTCCACCACTCCCATTCCGCCTGTCATTCCCCTTAATGTAAACAATGATCCGCCGCGCCGCGTGATTCCGCCGATCTGGCTTTTAGCAGGAGTGCCGCTCCTTCTAGCGTTTGCCTGCGCGGTTTTGTGGTTCTTCCTGCGCGAAACACCTACCGCCAAAGAGGGCGCCAGCGTTCCCGAAAAAGTCTCCGCGGAGCCAGCCAAAGCGGCAGCTCCAGACACGAGCGGCGGCTCAGCCGCGCGGCCAAGCACGCGGAATACGGATTCGCAGTCTGTAGAGGCCCGTATTAATGAATTCCTGAGCAAGCCAGACCGCAAACCCGAGGATGCCGCTCTCTTAGGCAGCTCTATACAAGCTAACACGCCTGAAGAACAGGACGCTTTGTACCGGCTCTACTATTACTTGACAGAAAACGGAAACACGTCTTTTTTACTTCCCTATGCAGCCTGCCACGACCCTTCCAAGCCGCAATGGGGCACCATTGAAAAAGACGCTGTTTATGCTATGCAGATTTACAATAAAGCGAGCGGGCCTGAAGCCGAAGCAGCAAGGGAATCCTTGCGCGCGTGGGTAAAGCGCGAAGCCGAACGCGACCCAAAGGCGCGCGTTTGGCAGCAAAACCTCCCCTAGCTTATTAAGGGAATACCAAAAAGACGCGCGAAGCATCATGCTAAGGCAGATACCGCAAGCCTGTGCAGGTAAACCCCGCGCGCCTAAACGATACCAAAAGGTCCAAGAGGAGCAAAACATGTCTCAAATTTGGCGTTTTGCGGCACTGGCGGCGC
>CAYWQK010000069.1:1759-7204 GCA_964460575.1 uncultured Desulfovibrionaceae bacterium
TGGGGTTCGCCCTCTGCACGCCCTGTGCCGAAGCTCGTTCCCCCCTTCTTCAGGAAGGCAAAAAGACTCTTTTTCAGCGTGTTGTCACTCACCCCGGGACACGGCTCTTCGCTGGACCGGAAGAGGGGGCCGCTGTGCTCTCCCCTCAGCTCAAGACCTTCAGCGTCCGTTACGTGTACGCACGGCAGGGAAACCGCCTAGAAGTCGGCGCTTCCAGCATCAAAGCTGACGGATGGATCGAGTCTTCATCTTGCACGTACTGGCCGCAGGCCATTACCATGATTTTCACTGACCGCACAGGCCGGGCCCCCGTGCTTTTTTTCCGCGATCACGACTCGCTTGTAACGACAATCCAGTCATCAAGCATCAGGGAAGCAGTGCAGGGCTATGCCAAAACGCTTGCCGGAGGCGCTGCCCTGCCTCCTGATTTCCCCATTGTTGCCAGCGAGCCGCAGCAGACAGCGGTTGCGGAAAAAAACTTCTACCTTATGCCCGTGCTTGGCATTGACCGCCAATATAGCGCAACGGCTGGCTTAAACCTCCTGGAGGTGGCATCCATCAACCCGGGCATTTCACCCGGCATTAGAAAACATAACGCTAACGGAGACGATAGAACCGCCTTGTTCAAACAACAGGAACTGAGTACCGGATTTGCCTTTGTTATTGATACCTCCATCTCCATGAAGCCGTATATTGATGAAACCAGACGTCTGGTTCGCGCGCTCTACGACGAGCTGGAAAAAAGTCCCCATGGCGACAAAATGGCCTTTGCCGTTGTCGCGTTCCGCAGCGATACCGAGCGTACAAAGGGGCTTGACTACACAGCCAAGGTTATCTGCGACTTCAAGACGGTCCATGAACGGGCCGAGCTTGAAAACGCGCTTGCCAAGGTACACGAAGCCACCGTTTCCTCCCATGATTTCAACGAAGATTCCTTTGCCGGCGTCAAGGAAGCCGCCGACAATTTGAGCTGGAAAAAGTATGGCAGCAGAGTCATGCTGCTTATTTCCGACGCGGGTCCCTTAAGCGATGGGGATTCCGCTACGGGCCTGAATCCTAAAGCCTTGGCCGACTATCTCCGAACCAACAAAATCTATCTTACCGCAGTACATATTAAGAGTCCTTCCGGAACTAAATACCATAAATACGCTGAACAGAACTATAAGACGCTAACCATGCAGAGCGATAACCAGGCAAGCTACATAGCCCTTAATGCCTCCACCTCAACCAAGGGCACGGCAGCCTTCAAGAATACCGCGAAAATTCTTGGCCAGAAATATGCTGAAGTTATAGAAGCCACAGCCCAAGGCAAACTCCTTTCAGTCCCTGAACAGCAAAATCTGCGCTCCGACAAGGCTCAGCTTTCTCCGGAAGACGAGGCCCGCCGCATTGCAGCCAGCACAGGTTATGCCATGCAGCTCCAGTTTCTTGGAAACGCCCGCGAAGTAACAGCCCCGCAGGTCGTGAAGGCATGGATTGCCGACGCGGACCTTGAAAATATCGAGACATACGGAAAAGCCCCGATTCTTGCCGCGGAACCCGCCGTACTCCTGACCAAAAACCAGCTCAGCAGTCTTTACGAGCACCTCAACATCATCTTCAAAGGCAGCGAAGAAGCCTTTCTTAACGGCAATGAAGACTTCTTTAAACAAATCCAATCAGCCGCCGCACAGCTCAGCAGCGATCCGCAAAAATTTGCCAGCGCTAAAAACCTTGTTGCCGGCAGCGCTCTTGACGAAATTCTTAACGGCCTGCCATATAAAAGCGAAATCACCGGACTCACCCAGAGCGACTGGGAAAATATGTCTACCGGACAGCGACAAGCTTTTATCCGCCGCTTAAAAAGCCTCATCGCCCGTTACAAGGCATACGATGCGGATCCCAATTGGGAAAGCTTTGGCTCTACTAACCCCGGCGACTGGGTTTACCGCGTTCCCCTCTCCATGCTGCCGTAATCCCCACGCAAACCGCAAGCGAGGTGAAAATACGGCCGGCCCTCGCAAAGCAAAAAGAGAAGCAAACCGCCCTGGACAAAGCGTTCACAAGCTCCACTCCGATTGCAACGCAGCGCAGCAAACCCACGCTGATTGACATGCAGAACATCTAAAAAGAACGCCAGGCAAGCTACAGCCTGCACGTCAGGCATTTTGTGCTTGAAGAAGGCGCGAAAGTAGCTATTACAGGACCAAGCGGCTGCGGTAAAAGCACGCTCCTGGATCTGCTGGGCATGATACTGAGTCCCGACGACGGCGGCAGGGTTTTCCGTTTTTCTTCTAGAGGAATACATACCGACATCCTAAAACTTTGGTCCATGAAAAAAACGGACGACATGGCTAGACTGCGTCTTAACTCTATCGGCTATGTGCTGCAAACAGGAGGATTGCTTCCTTTCCTCTCCGTGGCCGACAATATGAAACTGACCGGCCGTATGAACAGCGTACCGGAAAGCCAGCTGGAAAAACGCGTCGCTTCTCTCGCGAAGCGCTTGGGTATTTCCCATCGGCTATCCTACTTTCCCGAAAAGCTTTCAATCGGCGAGCGCCAGCGTGCTGCCATCGGGCGCGCCCTTGCCACGCACCCGCCCCTCATTCTCGCCGATGAACCGACGGCAGCGCTTGACCCCCTTCACGCCGAGCGAGTACTTCAAGAATTTATCAGCGCCGTTGACAGCCTCAAATCCACCCTTGTCATGGTCACGCACGACACGAAGCTTGCACAGCGCTTCGGTCTTAAAATACTCCGTTTTTCCATAAAGCCAAGCCAAAACGGTTCCATCCGCGCTATCCTTGACGACAGGATACAGCCCCAAGCTGACTTACGGCATAGCTTTCGGATTACGCTGGAAAAACCAGAGCCCCAGGAGCCGGGGACGGCCTCCCATGCTTAACAAAACGGATAACGCAAGAAAAAACCCTGCTACCAAAACCGCTTAGTGAGAATCGCGATGTTGCGTTTAAAAATAGCCGTTAAACTGGCTGCGAAAGACTGGATACATGAAGGACTGCTCTCCTGGTGCGCTGTAATCGCCTTAGCCAGCATGCTGGCACCCGTTCTGGTTCTTTGGGGCGTACGCAACGGAATTGTGGATTCCATGCGTGAGAAGCTGAAGCAGGATCCGGAAGTTCTGTTGCTAACACCCGCAGGCGGCGGGGTAGAAGGCTCGTATTCCGCTTCGCTAGTGGAAGAGCTGGGGAAACTGCCTGGCGCGACATTCGCCATAGGGCGGACACGGGCTATTGCCAATGATCTTACGCTCTCCGCAAACGATCGTTCACTCACCATAGAACTGGAACCTTGCGCGCCGGACGAGCCAACTCTTAAGCATTTCTCTCTGCAAGCGCCTAAAGACGGTCAGGAGCCGGAAATCATCCTCTCTCATCCTGCGGCGGCGGAGCTTAGCGCGCGGACAGGAACGCTTCTTACCGCACGACTGGGGCGCCGCACCTCCGAAGGGACGCTGGAATCCGCACCATTTACTTTTAAACTCGCGGGAATTTTACCGGCAGACGCCACGGGCCGTAAAATAGGCTTCGCACCGTCCAACGCTCTGGAAGATATTCAGGACTACCGGGACGGAATTGCCGTGCCGCGTAGAAACTTTTCCGGCATACCGCGCCAAGGCGAACGCCGCTATGCCTCCTTTAGGCTTTACGCCAAAGATCTCGGCGCTGTGGAACAGCTTGCCAAAGCCTTGCAGGAAAAAGGCATTAGCGCGCGAACAAAAGCTAAGGAAATCGCCACGATCCGATATATTGATGCCTCTGCCTTCTTGCTTATTGGGATCATTGCTGCCGCGGTTGCCCTAGGGATTATAGCCTTCACATCGAGCTCTGCCTTGGGCTCTGTACGCCGCAAATATGATAGTCTTGGCATGCTGCGCCTCTTGGGCTTCTCACGGCTGGAATTGCTTTTCTTTCCTCTCACAGGGATGTTGCTGACAGTCTTATTGGGCTCATCCCTCGCCAGCCTCATCTATTCCGTTGTGGCCTATGCCATCGAGCGTCTTTTCAACGAACAAGCAGGCGGGCTGGCCTTGTGCAGCCTTTCCCCGCTTGAACATGTTACCGCGATGGGAGTGATTGCCCTATTCTCTTGCCTCTCCACGGCGTATGCTGCGTACAAAGCGGCCAATATTGAACCATCCTCCGTTATCCGCGAAGTATAAAGCCAGCAGCCTAAAGAGATCGCGAAATGAAACAGGTATGTACCGCAGCGCTATGCTGTATCGCCGTTTTTTTGCTTCATTGTTATCCGTCGTATGCGGCGCTCCAGTCCTCAACGAGCAAAATCTCTCCGGAAAGCACATGGAATCCCAATCCCGCACGCGACGATCTCCTCATCCCGCTTCCCTGCGGGCAACAAATGGCTCTGCGGGCCGTGGCTGTCCCAGCAGGCGACGCCATGCAGGACAGGGCGTTTTCCATGGGTATTGCCCAGGTGGGTGAACTCGAACGCCAGATCTATGAACGCCGTTTTGACGCGTACATTGCCGCCCCGTTTTCAAGAGCGGATTTGCCAAAAGCATGGCAGAAGCAGATCCCCGACGATGGCGCCTTCCGCTATTACATGCTTGGAAAATACGAAGTGAGCGAATACCAGTGGAATGCCGTGATGAATGAGCAGTGCCCTCCGCCCCCAGCCGCCGGGGCAAACCTGCCCAAACGCGATATTTCGTGGTACGAGATAACGGCCTTTCTGCACCGCCTGAACCTCTGGCTTTTAAAAAACGCACCGCAGAGTTTACCGACGTTTAAAGATAATCCGCGCAACGTGGGTTTTCTGCGCCTGCCCACGGAAGAGGAATGGGAATTCGCGGCCAAAGGAGGCGTCAAAGTACCTGAAGAAAGAAGAAACCACTCGGAAATTTTTCCCCTTGGTGGCGGACAAGTTGCGGATTTCGGCATATTTAGCGCTGAAAACGGCATTAAATATGACAACCCGCTCCCCATTGGTTCGCGCAAACCCAACCCCCTAGGCCTGTATGATACCGTGGGCAATGTTAAGGAGCTTACCCAAAGCTTTTTCCGTTTTTCCGTGGCTGATCAACACGCGGACAGCGAAATATACCGCCTGCACGGTTCTGCCGGCGGCATGCTCTGCAAAGGCGGAAGCTTTATGAGCAAAAAGCCTTACGACGTCTTACCCGGCTGGCGGGACGAGGTTCCGCTGCTCACTAAATTAGGAGAAGTCCGCCAGCGCGACATGGGCTTCCGCGTTGCGCTCTCCGGTATCAACGTGCCAAGCGGCCAACGGCTCACTGAACTGGTAAACGCTGCGGATCGCGAAAGGGCCGCACCAGAGGCAATGTCTCCCGCGCAGACATCTGCATCGGCGACTTCTGAAACAAGCAGAAATAACCAGTCCATGAGCAAAATAAACTCCGGCCAGAGCGATAAGGTCATTACGATTAACCCGTCAGGCGACCCAGTTCACGAACTGGACCGC
>CAYWQK010000070.1:0-1858 GCA_964460575.1 uncultured Desulfovibrionaceae bacterium
CGTGGCCGCAGCCGGGACACATCAGATGTGGGAAAAATCGCTGACGGATGAGACGATAAATCGACATCTTAGATCCCCCTTCCTTCGTAGACGCGCATGACCTGACTGATATCGGAAGGAGTCATCAGATGTCCGTCCATGCGGTTAACCAAGAATACCCGATCAGGGTTGGCAACCACAGCCTTCACCTGAGACGCCACCTGACCCATGTTCATTTCCACCACGTAAATGCTCTTCGCGTTCGCGGTCTTATCTTGCACAAGCTGTGCGGGGAAGGGCCACAGCGTCTGCAGTTCAAGCAGGCCGAGCCTGTCACCCCTCGCACGACGGTCTTCGACCAGCGCACGGGCGGTACGGGCGGAAGAGCCGTAGGAAATAAGGACATGCTCAGCATCGTCAAGATAATATTCCTTCCCGTGGGCAATCTCGTTAGCGTGGCTTTCGATCTTGTCAAACAAATGGTAATTCAGGTTCACAACCTGTTCATCGTTGGAGGTGGGGAAGCCCCAGATATCGTGGTGCAAACCCGTCACATTGAAACGATGAACGCCACCAAAGTCGGACATCGGGAGACGTCCGTCTTCACGGGGAAGATAGGGGTGATAGTTTATACCAGAGCGAACATCGGTTTTCAGGCGTTCCACAACAGGCAGCACACCAGCTTCGGGAATTTCCAGACGCTCACGCATATGGCCCAAAACTTCATCGAAAAGCAACACAACAGGCGTGCGGTACGTTTCAGCAAGATTGAAGGCCTGCACTGTCACTTCAAAGGCGTCCTGAATGGAAGAAGCCGTCAGAGCGATGATCGAGTGATCGCCATGGGCCCCCCAACGGGCCTGCATAACGTCGCCCTGAGAGCACTCGGTCGGAAGACCGGTAGAAGGACCGCCACGCTGTACGTTTACGACAACGCAGGGAATTTCAGCCATGATGGCGTAGCCAAGGGCTTCTTGCTTCAGAGAGAAACCCGGGCCGGAGGTAGCCGTCATTGACTTAAAACCAGCCAACGACGCGCCGCAGATGGCGCACATGGAGGCCAGTTCATCTTCCATCTGCACGAATTTACCGCCCACACGAGGGAGCTGCTCGGCCAGATGTTCAGCAATTTCAGTTGACGGGGTGATAGGATACCCCGCGAAGAAACGCACGCCGGCGTACAGAGCGCCACGGACACACGCCTCATTTCCCTGGACGAAACAAATTTTTCCGCTCATGCCTTAGGCCTCCTCAGGGTTAGCGTCCTTTATGGCCTGAATCGCAAGGTCCGGGCAATAATGTTCGCACAGTCCGCATTTGCTGCAGCTTTCGGGCGTCCATACTGCCTTCTCGTCCTCGTCCAGATGCAGAGCTTTCTTGGGGCAGAACTCCACACAAACTCCGCAGCCTTTACACCACTGACGATTGATTGATACAAGCATCACAATCCACCTGTCGAAAAATTTCCGGTACGAACGAAACGACACCAAGCCGCGACGTTTGAAGCACCGGGGTCACCGAAAATGAAAACCTCAGCCAATGTTCAGCTGGGGGCCGAAGCACCTCTTCCGGCATATTTACTGCCGAGCCATGGTTAAAATCCACCACAATTGGGTGCCTCTAGGACCTTGCAGTCCATAAAAAACTCGCATAAGATTCGAGTATCGGCGAATATGGTTTGTATACCATATGTCTTTTTAAAAAGCGAGCCTTTTGGCGGTTATTCCACGGATTAAATAACTAATGAAATCTTTCCAGCATTCCCCCATTCATACGCTACTTGTCGAGGAGGATTATGCGGAAGCCAACTTGTATGCCCAGCATATCGCCTCCGTCCGCGGGTTCTCGCTTGCCGGTATTGCGACGAGCAGTGACGAAG
>CAYWQK010000070.1:1868-7116 GCA_964460575.1 uncultured Desulfovibrionaceae bacterium
CAGTGAAGAAGCCCTCAACTTTTTAGAAGCGCTTCGGATAGAATTGCTTGTTATCGATCAATTTATCCGGAGCATGACCGGCATCGAGCTACTCATCCACATCCGCCGCATTGGTCTGGAAGTAGATGCCATTCTGCTTAGCACCATTCGCGAGCGTTACAATGTTCAGCTCGCGCTGCGCTATGGCTCGGTTGACTATCTCGTTAAGCCTATCAATCCAGAACGCTTCTACGCTGCTCTGCAAGGATATCGAGAGCGCGCCATCAAAATTTACGGCCACGATTCTCTTGAACAAACCGATATTGACAACGTCATTCATACGCCATCTATATTTCCCGGCTTTTCCTTGCCTAAAGGTCTTGACCCCGTAACTCTTGAGGCTGTACGCAAGGCCACCCATACATTTGACATAGAATTTTCAACTCAGGACATGGCCTCGGTTCTTGGAATTTCTCGCGTGACGACTCGCAAATATCTCGCTTACCTAAAAGACTTGGGAGAACTGCAGGTCCGCCTAGAGTATCGTGTTGCCGGACGGCCCTTGACGCTCTTTAAAACAATAAAAAAACAACTCCGCACTATGCCCCAACAGAATGCGTAATAACATCTTGCACTGGATTATTCTCTTCATTCCACACGCAAGAAAAACATAAGGACTCTCGATAGTGGCATCTCTCTCTTTCTCCTCTGCAGCACACCTTGGCAGGCAAATTTCTGAAACAGTGCAAAATACAAAAAGCCTTCGCCCCTTGGTCCATAACCTTACCAATATGGTTGCTATGCATATTACGGCTAATGCGCTTCTTGCTTTTGGTGCCTCTCCCATAATGGCACAGGAAAAAGCGGAACTGAGCGATTTGCTGAGCCTTGCCTCTGCCCTCGTGCTAAATATCGGCACACCTGATTTAACTACCATTCAAGCTATGTGCCTGGCCGGAGCGCTGGCCAAGAAAAGGAACATTCCCACCGTTCTCGATCCTGTAGGAGCAGGAGCTTCTAAACTCCGTACAGAAATTTCCCTCAAGCTACTTGATGCAGCCCATCCAGCAGTGCTTCGAGGCAATGCGTCGGAGATCATGGCCTTAAATGGTGTGGACTCCAAAACCAAAGGGGTAGACAGTCTCCATGAAAGTCAAGACGCAATACGCTCAGCCAGATGTCTCGCTACACGGTGGAAATGCACAGTTAGCGTAAGCGGTAAAGACGATATTATCACAGACGGATACCGCATTGCCCGCATTGTCGGAGGCAGCCCGCTCATGGCCAGAATCTCAGGGATGGGCTGCACAGCCACAGCACTGACGGCAGCTTGCGCCGCCGGTGCGCGCCGTGCCGGTTTTGATGCCTTTACGGGGGCTGTAGCAGCCATGGCGGCCATGGCTGAAGCCGGCTCTAATGCCGCCAAAAAGGCAAATGGGCCCGGTACATTCTTTGCCCATTTCATGGATGAGCTTTACACGCTTTCTGCCGAAAAAACGGCTTTGCATCTTGCCGAACTCTCCAGTACAAACATCACTGGAACAAACTAAACATTTTCTTGAAGCGTCATTGTTTCGCTGTGTATACAAAAAAAGCGGACCCGTTGCACGGATCCGCTCCAAAACGCGAACAGCTTCAAAAGCAGGCAGCTATTTCATTCGATAAGTAATGCGACCACGAGTCAAATCATAGGGAGAAAGCTCAACCTTCACATGATCGCCCGGTAAAATACGAATATAGAATTTGCGCATTTTGCCGGAAATATGCGCCAGAACAGTATGTCTGTTCTCAAGCTCAACAAGGAACATAGCATTAGGCAGGGCTTCCTGCACAACGCCGTCAACTTCAATGGCACCTTCTTTGGCCATGTCTCCTCCTGATTACCAGCGTTTCATCCATAGCCAAAGTCGTCATACCTGGCAAAGGGCAGACGCGGTGTAGACTACGGCTAAAAAACAGCAATTCTAAAAAAGCAATGTGTATTTGGACAGCTTGCCCAAAAAAAACGCAACTGTCAATGGCAGGGGGCGTCTCCATACTGACCCTGAGACTTTCGCCAAAGCAGCCAGCAACCAAGTGCCATCATCGGCAGACAAAGCACCTGCCCCATCGTTAGCCAACCCCAAGCTAAGTAGCCAAGCTGAGGATCCGGTTTCCTCACAAACTCTACAAGACAGCGAAACACGGCATACAGCAAGGCGAACAGCCCAGACACATGGCCTTCCTGCCGGGGTTTTGAAGAAAAACGCCACAAAATAATAAAAAGAAGGAGACCTTCCAATCCGGCTTCATAGAGCTGAGAAGGATGTCGCAATGGCATATTCGGCGATGATGCCATACCCCATGGCAGCGTTGTTTCAGCCCCCCAAAGCTCGCCATTGATAAAATTGCCAATGCGACCCAAAAATAACCCGGGTGGCGCTGCGGGAACAATAAAATCCATCATGCTCCAGAATGAACGCTTCTGACGCTTCGTCCAAATCCATGCCGCTATCAGCACTCCGCAGCATCCGCCATGAAAAGACATACCGCCATGCCAAAGGCAGAGAATTTCCAGAGGGTTGGCTAGAAAAACCGAGAGCTCATAAAAAAGCACATAGCCAATACGCCCTCCCGCGAGAACCCCCAGCATAAGCCAAGTAATAAAGTCTGATACCTGCGCTGAGGATAAGCCATAGCGAGGTGCACGCGCAAGACAAAAACGCCAAGCCACCAAAAAACCCAAAAGATACATGCACCCATACCAATGGACCTGTATAGGACCAAGGGAAAGGGCAACAGGATCAAACGGCTGAACTATCACGCGCAGCCTCCGGCCTGGACAGCTGCAAGCATGGTAGCAAGCACCTCGTCAATAGAAAGATATGAGGTATCAATAAGTTTCGCATCTTCTGCTGCGCACAGGGGAGCTACGGCTCGATTACGATCCAGCACATCCCTCTCATAAATTTGCGCCGCAATAGCTTGAACATCCGCACTCTGCCCCTGTGCCACAAGTTCCCGGCAACGGCGCTCTGCCCTAATCTCTGGACTTGCGTCCAAAAAGAACTTGAAACGTGCTTGAGGAAAAACCACTGTACCCATGTCGCGCCCCTCCGCAACTAGACACGTAGATTCACCTATGGCACGCTGCGCTTTTTTCAAGCACTCCCTGACAACAGGATTCGTAGCAATAAGCGAAGCCATCTTGCCAACGGTCTCTGTCCGGATTTCATCGCCAATAAGGTTACCGTTACAGAACAGACTCACGCCATCCCTGCTTTTTTCAAGAGCAAAATGAATCTGTCCACACCGGGCTGCTAGCTCCGCCTCCGGCAAGGACTCAGCGCCTGGACCAAGGCGCAGCGCCATCGCGCGAAACATGGCTCCCGTATCTAGATACGGCCACTGCAACGCACAGGCCATTGCCTTGGCCAGCGTGCTTTTGCCCACACCCGCAGGACCGTCGATAGTGATAATTGGCAATTTTTTCAAATGCATCTCCAAGAGTTGTATGTCAAAAAGTGGCAAAAGCGACTTTAAGGGCGTCAAGGAAAATTGTGTTCTCTTCTTCCGTACCTACAGTAACACGAATATATTTGGGCAAGCCGTAACTTTTAAGCCAGCGGACAATCACACCTTGCTTCAGCAATGCCTCATTGATGCCTCCGGCGTTCTCCACGCCCGGATGGCAAAACGAAATGAAATTAGCATGGCTGGGCACTACGTTACAACCAAGCGCTAAAAGCCCCTGTTCCAACTGGCGGCGTCCCAGCTCTACAGTGCGAACCGTCTCGCGCCAAAACGCTACATCCTTTATAGCCGCAATGCCCGCTTCTTCAGCCAATGAATTTACAGAAAACGGCAAACGTACCCGCCAAAGATATGAAGCCAAATCCGCTGGGAGAATTCCGTAGCCCAAGCGCAGACCAGCAAGTCCGCGACTTTTTGAGAACGTGCGGACCACAGCAATATTGGAATGAGCTTTCAGCTCCGGAATAAGTGAGAAAGCGTCTTCCCCACCGTCTTCTTCACGTGCGAAATCAACATAAGCTTGATCGGCCACAAGCATACACTGCGTAGGCAACGATGCGGCAAAACGCAGTATTTCCTCTTTTGGAATGGCTAATCCAGAAGGATTGTCCGGCGAGGTCAAAAATACTAGCGTTGTGTTTTTATCCGCAAGCGCAAGCATTGCATCCAAATCAACAGTAAAATCTTTACGCAATGGAGCCTGGCGCAGTTCAACGCCAGCAAAGCGCGCCTGTGTAGTATAAATCCCAAAACACGGCAAGGCCGTAACGACATTATGCACACCAGGCATAGCACACACACGAAAAAGCAAATCAAGGAGTTCGTCAGAGCCGTTGCTGACAAACACTCGGACGGGATCCACCCTATGAAACTCCGCAATAGACTTCACCAGCCGCGGATTCCCTGATTGAGGATACCTGAAGACAAAACCGGCTTGCTGACGTAACACCTCGCGTACAGCAGGAGAAACTCCAAGAGGATTTTCATTGCTAGCAAGCTTGATAACCCGATTGATACCGTAGGCTTCACGGATCTCAGCAATGGAACGCCCGGGCACATAGGCTTCAAACTGCCGGACAACAGGATTGATAAACGGCTCAAAGGCTCGGCTAGACATAGAACTTCCTCTCTTTAAAACCCTATCTTTTTATCGTACGCTATACTTTTCCAAAGCACAAGGTCCCCGCGTGTTCATATGTTCTGTTCCGAGCGAAAACCGTCCCGCATATTTCCTTTGCGCTAACGCCGCATAACCAACCACATGCTATCACGATTCTAAAAACGCAACTAGGCGGGCTGTTTTCCTAAACATACCCGCCTGCTTTTACAGTTTATAAACCAATACTAGCGATTCTCAGAAAAATCGTTATCAGCAGTTTTTTTCTTTGGATCCTCAGAAAGAGCCTTGCTTTCACCCAAGCGCTCGCGCGCCTTGTCCATAAATTCTCCCGCCTTGAGCTTTGCTATATCCGTCAATTCATCAGCTCGACCCTTGGCTTTATCCATCAAATCTTCTGCCCGCTCCCTAGCTTTACCTGCCAATGTACCGGCATGTTCCTTAGCCCTGTCCACCAATTCTCCAGCACGGACCTTAGCTTTATCTGCCAGACTGCCTGCATGTTCCTTAGCTTTCTCAGCCAGATTGCCTGCGTGCTCTCTAGCTTTGTCAAGCATCTCTCCAGCCCGCGCACGAAGTTTTTCCTCCTCCTCTTCACGTAAAACGCGACGCAAAACCTTGCCGACAAGTGTTTTTGGC
>CAYWQK010000071.1:0-5814 GCA_964460575.1 uncultured Desulfovibrionaceae bacterium
CGCCTCCTGCAAACGGATTCAGTCTACATGGAGCGCGCTATCAGACAACGGCTTAATTTTGTTCGAGATAATGAAATTATCTACGTCTTTGACGGCACTGCAAATACTAGAAGAGATTCAGAAAATGCCAAGAAGAACTGATAGTTACGAAGAAATCCTAGCGCTGAACCATACCTCGCGGATTTTCTTTCCTCTGACTACAGAACTTACGGCCAGGGGCAATTACCAACACGCTGTAAGCATTCTGCGCCACGGTTTACGTTTTCATCCAAATTGTCTTGAGACTCGTTTTTTACTGATCAAAGTCCTCGATGCCTACGGAGATAAAACTGAATGCGTTGCAGAAGCGCAAAGCGTCAACAACATACTCCCGTTTGATCCCACTTTATGGAAAACCCTTGGCTCCGCGTCCAAAAATCCAGGCGAAGTACTTCGTTGGCATATTGCCTCTCTCTTGAGTCAAAAAAAAAGAACTAAACCTTCTGGACATCCTGACCTCTGGACTTGCTTTTTCTCCAAAACAGGCGGAGCTATCCACGGCAGTTCCTGTTCCCCTTACTCCGCCGCACCGCACTGCCCCACCACAGTGCGGTCTGAGCCCGCGCTCCAGCCTGACTCTATACATCCTAAGGAAAAACTATCCGCCCCGGCTTTCAAAAAACACGTGGCGTTTTTTTCTTCCAACAAGCCCAAAAGCATTGCTTCGAGCAACCCATCTTCTACTGTTGCTGATCCACGCACTCCGTCATCCGAACTTGTTAAAAACAACAAGGCCAAACAATACACTCTATCTGAAATCGGTACTTTTGGCTCTGGGCTAAATCGCACAGTTCCAGTAGCGTCAGGTACGCCAAAGGGAGAAAGTCTCAATCTGCGAACGCGTTCTACAGCCGGCATACTTTCTGACCAAGGGGACATAGAAGGAGCTCTCCATAATTACGACGGCCTGCAAAAAAGCAATGCGGATTCTGAATTGTTGCGCCATCGAATGACAGAACAGCGCCGACAAGTGGCATCCTTTCCACGTGTTTCCCTCCAAAACTCTCGGAGAACAGTGATGTATCCACGGATGACGGAAAAAACAATGTATGCGAGACGATTACTCCTAATTTGCTCCAAACAGCCTTAGGTAAAGTCCTAGTGGCCCCTCTCTCGCTGCGATTCGTGAAAAAAAACTCACTTTTTTTATATCGCGGAAAACGAAGCAGCCAACCGAAAAAAGAAGGTATGCATAAGGAACATTTCACCGATATGTACAAAAGCCTCCATCCGCAACTTCCCGAAAATGCAGTAGAGCGCTCACCGGCATTACTTCTAAAACAGCAGTGCCTACCTTTGCGATCGCTTTGTATTCTTCCTGAAAAGACATCATTGCTGCGGCACAAGCCTTTGCTTTCCCCACATGAAGCAACAGGCGAAACCAACCTCAAGCTATCATTGGCTCATTTTTCTGGAACGACTGGCCGAACGCTTAGAAGCACGCGCTCTGCGCTGAAATAAAGCGTTCTTTTCCCTCTTCCTCAAAAAGCAACTGCTGGCATGGAGTCATAGACTGTGAATCGATCAATTCTTCTATCTATCCTGAGTCTTTCCCTGCTCACCGGATGCGAAACACTCCAAAATACCTGGTCAGGTACCAAAACTTTCTATCGGTCTTATCTTAATACTCCAGCAACAATTGATTATCAGGAGACCGGCAACCTTGAAGATGTAGAAAAACTTATGGTTCTTCAAACACGGGATATTTTTACCCAGCTTTCCGAGCTGGAGCGGAAAATGGAAAATATGGATCGAGGGCCCACTCCAGATAGTCTCGAAGCGCTTACTCGTGCCTTTCCTTGGCTTGACGGGGTAGTCATGATCGATAAAGATGGTGCTGTCCTTGCTCAGGAACCTGCTGATCCCATGAAGCAGCTGGACTACTCTCCACTTCTTCAACAAAAAAACGTCCGATTGGGTAACTATGCTCTGCGTACACATATCCAGGATACGCCTCTTGGTCCTGAAATCATGCTTGGCGTTCCCGTTTTTCGAGACGCGGAGTTCGTTGGGGTTTTTATCGTCCACTTTGATCCCAGAGCTCTCGCCCGTATGGCTCCTGACCCCAGCAAACTCATTATCCGTAGCTCAGAGCTCATGCTCTGGACTGGACGCTATTCTATCGATTCCACTCCTATGTCAGGTGACGACTGGAAACAAGAAGCCACAAAAAATATTTATGGACATGCAGACAACAAAACAGGAACGTTCTATTGGCTAGCCAAATTTTTTGGCAACGAACCCCTGATTTTTGCTGTTCCAGAAAAAGGTTCCTTCCCTGAAAGCGCCACGGCTCTCGATGGCTTAACAAACTGATGAAAAAAACTTCTTAAACCGAAGCCACATGGCATACAAACATTGCAGACACGGAAAACATAAAAAAGCACGATAGTGCAGACCCACTACAGCACTTTAAACCGGTCAACAGCCGGATTCGCAGGAGATTTGCCATGTCAGAAACTCCCACTACTGAAACCACCGTAACCGAACACCTGCTCTATCAGCAAAAGAAGGCTCCTCAGGCCACTGGCCACTTTACCGCTCTCTTCAATGACCTTGTGCTTTCTGCAAAGATCATTGCCCGCAGCGTAAGTAAAGCAGGATTGCTGGACGTGCTGGGAGGCACAGGCGCAATCAATGTGCAAGGCGAAAACGTACAAAAACTTGATACGTTCGCCGATGAAGTCCTTCTGTACCGCATGGAGCGCTCCGGGGTACTTTGCGCTATGGCCTCCGAGGAACACGCCGATTTTGTCCCCGTTTCTGCCGCTTTCCCCCGCGGGGATTACATGCTGATTTTTGATCCGCTAGATGGTTCTTCCAATATTGATGCCAACATTGACGTCGGTACAATTTTTTCCATCCAGCGTCGGCAACCAGGACATAATGGAGACATCACGGTTGAAGAGCTTCTCCAGCCAGGCCGCCAGCAGGTAGCCGCAGGATACTTCCTCTATGGTCCATCCACTATGCTGGTTTATACGACAGGACAAGGGGTGCATGGATTTACGCTTGACCCCAGCGTTGGCGAATTCCTCCTCTCCCATCCAAATATGCAAATGCCCGAACGCGGCCACATCTTCTCCGTAAACGAAGGCTATTCGAACCGCTGGGACGAACCGACACGCCGTGCTGTTGAGAGCTTCAAGAACTCCACCGCAGAACATGAAAGCTACTCCGCCCGCTATGTAGGCTCACTGGTCGCGGACTTTCACCGCACTCTGCTCTATGGCGGCATTTACATGTATCCACCGGACGCCCGTCCTGGAAAAAGCCGCGGCAAACTCCGTTACCTCTGCGAAGCCGCTCCCCTTGCCCTTGTGGCGGAAAACGCGGGAGGTGCGGCTACCGATGGCATAAACCGTATTCTGGATATTACTCCTAATACCCTCCATGCCCGCACGCCGCTTTTCATAGGCTCTAAAAAAGATGTAGAAGATATTGCCGCTTTCTACCGCGGCTAAAAACTGTTGTGGATATTAACGGCCTCCGAATCATAAACTCGGAGGTCTACATTTTTTCCACTTCTTACTATAGGAAACCACGCGATGCTTTGCTTAGGCATTGAAAGTTCATGCGACGAAACTGGCCTTGCCCTTGTGCGTGATGGAAGCCGCGTAGACGCCGTGCTAGCAAGCCAAGTGGATATCCATGCCCTTTTTGACGGTGTGGTGCCTGAGCTTGCATCGCGCGAGCATTACCGTTTTATCGGTTCGCTCTATGACGCCCTGATGAAGCGCACAGGACTTTCCCCAGCTGACGTAGATGTCATAGCTGTTACACGTGGACCTGGACTCCTTGGCTCTCTGCTTGTGGGCGTTGCCTTTGCCAAAGGACTGGCTCTTGGCAGCGGGAAAAAGCTCATTGGCGTCAATCATCTGCATGCACACCTGCTTGCTGCGGGACTTGAACGTAAAATTCCCTTTCCTGCATTGGGTCTTCTTGTTTCCGGGGGACATACGCACATCTACCGTATGGACACTCCCATATCCTTCCATCAACTAGGACGAACCATTGATGACGCTGCAGGAGAAGCATGCGATAAGTTTGCGAAGATGCTTGGATTGCCTTATCCAGGTGGAGTACTCATCGACCGCATGGCCCAGCGCGGAGAGGCAGATCCTCATCTTTTCCCCCGTCCCTATACACATGTGGAAAACCTTGATTTCAGCTTCAGCGGACTAAAAACAGCTGCATCCTGTTGGCTTGCAAAACACCCTGACATTGCTACCGAGGGCAAACGCATACAGGGAATAAAAAGCATTGAGAACGTTTCTAAAAAACTCTGCGACGGCTGCGCATCATTCATGTTTGCACTCGCGGATACCCTGCGCATCAAACTGGAAATGGCACTGAACCGTCATACTGAAATTGCATTTAAAAGCCTTCTTGCTGCAGGAGGCGTAGCTGCTAATACTCAGGTGCGCATCATGATGGCCAAACTGGCAGAACGCCGGGGGCTTGAACTGGTACTCCCTTCTCCAAAACTCTGTACAGACAACGGATTGATGGTTGCCTATATGGGCTGGCAGATGGCAAAGGCCAAGCATTTCCACGATCTTTCCCTCTCCGCAATTCCCCGCGGTCATACCATTCCTGAAGATTATTTACAGGCCTAGTCATATGGCTAAAAAAGCCAACCATACATGGCTGTCTCTCACTTAATCCGTATCGTTACTATCTCAGCGCCGCCATAGATGAGTATCTGGCAGACACTTTCGAAACACAGCAAGAGGTACATCCTGTTTCAATACGCCGCATTGCGCAGGAGCGACTTGTCCAGGCTGAAAATAAAACCGCAGCCCGCTTGAAGTAACGGCAAATGTACCGTAATTATCCGCCTCAGGCGCTAAACCATCCGCTATATACCCAGCGGCGCAGGCTCCCTCAAGACGATCCTTGATACGTGGCTGAACATAAGCTGAAATGCCCGCAAGGGCATCACCAAGACTGCCAAAGATGTCTAGCAACGAAAGAGGACTCCCCGTAAGTGTCTCATAATTGGAAGCGAATATTTCTATGCTGCCCAAACCGCTTCCTGTGTAGCGCGCAATTTTCCAAATCACACTGATAGGCCCATACGGAGATCGTACGACACGATAATCGGCCGCCAATTGATACGGCACATGGCTGGGGGGGATACTTTCACGGCTATAGCGCTGACTGAAAGACGAGGCAAGCCCCTCGGACCAGCTACGGATATCCTCATCAATTACGGGAACGCCAAAGCGAGGGTAGCATACAGAAAGCGATATGCTGACTCCTGACTGTCCAATACAATTTTCCTCTGGAATACGTATGTCTGCAGCCGCGTCCAGGCTTCTAGAAAATACAAGAAACGAGACAAGCACGGCTACCACAAGACAATGTTTCATGATTCCTCCTTCCCGCACAGAATAAAAAGCGGACGGCACAGGCGGGTATCCCCTTACTGCTTTATCCATATCAACTTTGACTAGCCACACCTGTCGCTTAATCTGCTTATCCTCAGCGCTATCATCCAAGATAGACTTATAGAAGCGTTATTCTCCCTAAAAAGCTTTTTTCCCAGCCAGTGTTATTAACTCTAGGAAAAAGTTTCCTTGGCTGTGTGAGCAGCAGCTAATTGCGCCAAGCAGTCTATAAGACGTTCTGCGGAAGCTTGAAAACGCTGAGTTAAATCTTGCTTGATATCGTCTATAAAAAATCCTTTATCAAACCCAGCAAGGCTTTTCACATCATTTGCAGGAATAAAAGATTCCAGTTTACGTTGCAAAAAGTCAGGATTCCCGCGCC
>CAYWQK010000071.1:5824-6952 GCA_964460575.1 uncultured Desulfovibrionaceae bacterium
ATCACATACTGTCCTTCTATAGTTTTAAGAAGCTGAAGATGGTGCCAACGCCTGGACCCTAGGCCACTTGGACGTTCCGTGCTAATACGACACAAACGGATAGCTTCACACTCGAGGAGTGTGCCATTGTTCTGCTCAAAGAAATAGGTATCCATATTTTTTCCTTGCCTTGTAGTTTTAACCAAATCATTATCAGATACAAGACCGTTCTTCGCAATCTACCTTGCAGCTAGGAAATATTTCCACACTGTGCCGAATCATGGACTTTTCCAGAGATCTTTTTTATCGTCATTTGCTTGCATGTGGCGCTGACAGGCATACACTGAAGGGACTTTTATCAGTTTGCATTCCGAATGAAACAGTATAACAGTCTCGAGAAGCTACAAAATTTTAAATGTCTAGTTGACGCATTGTAACACAGAGCGAACACATCAAGGGGAAATATGCTGTGACAGGATACCATGGCAGATTCAAAAAATCTATCCTGGATGGAAAGTTCGAGCTATTACATTAATGCAAAATTGATTTCTCTTCAAAAATAGAGCTCACTGCCTGATCAAATCTGAACTGCATAAGAGGTATCATCCATGAGATACGGTCTACTCGTAAATGAAAATAACACTAACCTCGGTGATGACATTCAATCCTACGCGGCGGCCCGCCTTCTGCCTCGCATTGATGTTATCGTTGATAGGGAAAATCTCGATGCCTTCACGCTGAAACGTTCACTTAAACAATTTCTCACAGCGCTTATAAGGGGAAATTTCAATGCGTTCGCACTGAAAAAAACGCAAGAGGAACCGGTTGCGGTTATTATGGCAGCGTGGTTCATGTGGAAAAAATTCAACTGGCCGCCTGCCGGCCAGATTATTCCGCTTCTTGTCGGGTACCACCATTTCGAACGACGGAAAGATCCCCTTATTAAGGCCTATACCATACCGATTTATAGAGAGCACTACAGTGGTATCGGCGGTGCTTGGTTAAAAGACTACGGCCCTGTTGGCTGTAGGGATCTTTTCACCTGCGAAATATTAACCCAACAAAAGATTCCCAATTATTTTTCCGGATGCGTGACGTTGACTCTCCCCAAGCAGCGGGAAACGGAAGACCGTGGCATCTATATTGTTT
>CAYWQK010000072.1:0-6880 GCA_964460575.1 uncultured Desulfovibrionaceae bacterium
CCCCTAGGTCTCACTATCTCTCCACAGGCTGACACGGCATGCCCTGCCGCCGTATCACCTGTTAACCCTTAAGAACTGGAGAGTCAAAATTCCAGTTAAGGTGCGCCTTCTATCCTCCCCCCTAAAGGGAGAGATTTTACGGCGCGGTTTGATAAAAATCACCGCAATGGGGAGCGGTAAAGGGATATGATATGAAATACTTAATTATGGAAGATTTCGCTGGACAGCCTGTGCCTTTTCTCTTCCCCAACCGTGTAGATCACGCTGACTTGCGCGACCAGCTGCCTTACAGCAAAGTGCTTGGCGCGGGCTATATCTCCCTGCTAGACGGGCACTTTTACTGCGAAGGCGGCAACACAGAATTGAAGGCCAGTGCCCGCATTGAAGATGCGGATATTATCCGCAAAGCGCTGACCGCGTCAGACAAAGACTAGCCACGTTCATTCTGCCAAATACAGGCAAGGCATCGCGCGCCTTTGCCCCATAAAACCTTGCCTATAAACGGTTCTAAAGCTCCAGACTTTGTCCAGGACGCATTTCCAGCATCCTGCACTCGGGAGCCACTTGTACCAGTGCGGACTTGAGTTCGTCTACAGACTGTGCCAGAACGGAAAAAGTACCCCAGTGCATGGGGATCATGGCCGGAGTCTTCAGCAAACGGCAGGCGTATGCGGCCTGCTTGGCATCCATTGTAAAATATCCGCCGCAGGGCAAAAGGGCAAGATCTAGCGGATACATTTCTCCAATGAGTGCCATGCTGGCAAAAATCCCTGTATCGCCTGCATGGTATAGGCGGAAGCCGCTAGGCATGCTCAAAATATAGCCAACAGGCGCTCCTGTGTCCGAGGTATGGAAGGCCTGCGTCATGGTAATTGTCATGCCTTTGTGCGTGATGCTGCCGCCGATGTGAAAACCGATTCCAGCAGGAATCAACGATTTATCCAGTCCCTTTGCCGCCAAAGCTTTGCCCGTGCCGACCACGCAGGCGCACAAGGCGCGATGCGTATTGCATAGCTCTATAGCATCGCCAACGTGATCGCCATGGTCATGCGTAACAAGCACGGCATCCACGGGAGGAATATCCTCCAGGCGGACGGGGCAACTGGAATTGCCCGTAATAAACGGATCCGTCAAAGCGGAAACGCCGTTTTCTTCAATACGGAAACACGAATGGCCGTACCAGGTGATACTTACGCTCATAAAAGCCTCCCTCGGCGGTACACAGCGCCGCCTCTGTTTGAGAAAGAAACAGACATACGTTCCCTTGATGGTCGCTGTTCAGAGGCGCTTTGTCAATGCCAGACAATTTTATCCTTTGTGAAAGGCGCTAAAGAAATCAAGGGCAACCGGCATGTCGCGCGTCCTTAAAAATCTATCAAAAAAATGCTGCCGGTCTCTCATCGGCCACATTCACACTAAGAGGCCTCGCCGCCGGACAATCCGGTTTTGTTCCCCGCCTGCAGCCTCCGCTAAAAAAGGAAAAAAATATGCAGCACACACCTCTCCCATCCTCATCCTGGAAATCCGCCGCAGCGGCCGTATTTCTTTTCTCCGATACGAAACCAATCTTCAGCAACGCCCTGCAAAAGGCCGCTCCCTGGCTTATGGATTCTCCAGGACTCGCGGATTTTCATGCTGCAAAAAATGAAGCTCTCATTCTCTATGGCCCCAAAGATTCCCCTATGCCGCGGATTCTCCTGCTTGGACTGGGCCAGCGCAAAGGACATCTTGAAGATACACTCTACGCCGTGCGCGATGCCGCCGCCCGTGCGGCCCGCATTTGCCGCGACGCGCATATTCTTAATCTCGCCTTCAGCCTGCCGGATATTGCCAATCTGGATGCGGATAGCGCCCTTCTCCTTCGAGAAATCGCATGCGGGGCTTTAATCGGCCTCTATCGCCAAACAAAGTACAAAAGCGCCAAGGGACTTGCTTTCAATGCTGCTGATCCAGAGCTTATCCTTCTCTGCGAAGAAGAGCTTTCTCCAAGCCAAGCCGCGGCTCTTAATGAAGCTAAAGCTGGAGCAGAAGGAGTTATCTGGGCTAGGGAACTTATTAATGGACCGGCCAACCACATGACTCCGGAGCATCTCGCTAACGAAGCAAAGAAACTTGTGGATGCGGTACCCGATTTTTCCTGCCGTATCCTTGAATCCAAAGAAATTCGCTCGGAAGGCATGGGGGCCATCCTGGCCGTGGCCGCCGGTTCCGCCACACCTCCCCGCCTTATTGTGCTGGACTACACGCCGAAAGGCCACGAACACGATGATCCCCTTGTACTTATTGGCAAGGGATTGACTTTCGACAGCGGCGGGCTTTGTCTCAAGCCAGGCAAAAGCATGGTTACAATGAAAGAAGACATGTCCGGCGCGGCTGCTGTGCTGGGCATCTTCAAGGCATTGACCCTGCTACGTCCCCCATGCCGCGTATCCGGTCTGCTTCCCTGCGTGGAAAACATGCCCGGTCACAGCGCAGCCAGGCCAGGCGATGTTGTTGTAACCCTTGCCGGGCATACCGTGGAAATTACCAACACTGATGCAGAAGGCAGACTTGTTTTATGCGATGCCTTGACCTATGCGCAAAAAATCTGGCATCCGCGCGTCATAATTGACATCGCCACGCTGACCGGCGCGTGTGTCGTTGCTCTCGGGCAGCATACTGCCGGCGTCTTCAGCCGCGATTCACAACTCCCTAAACGCATTCTGGATATCGGACGCTTAGTCGGCGAACGTTTCTGGCCGCTTCCGCTCTGGGATCTCTTTTTTGAGGGGCTCAAAAGCAAAACGGCTGATTTCGCAAACAGCGGACCCCGCGAAGGAGGCGCCTGCATTGCCGCCGCGTTCCTAGCCCGTTTTGTTAAGCCGGAGCTTCGCTGGATCCACCTTGATATCGCCGGACCTGCTTTTTTTACAGAAGAAAAGAAAAAAGAAGCCAGCGGCTTTGCTGTCCGCACGCTCCTGCACTTTATACTCCAAAACTGAAGCATGTATCCCTATGGACGGCTTTAGCTTGTTAAAAGACTTGACGACAGGCGGCAATCAGGCTAAGGAGTTGAGATTCAAACGTTGTGATGTATCCGCCGTCTCATAGACCGCGGTGAATTTGCCAAAGCTTCAATCCCAATGATTTTTGGAGGACTATCGTGGCTAACCATAAATCCGCTCTCAAACGCCACAAGCAAGACCCGAAACACAACGCCCGCAACCGCGCTGTCAAGACCCGTATCCGTAACGTAGTCAAAGAAGTGCGGTCGGCAATTAAAGCCGGGGACCAAGAAAAAGCCGCCCAGCTGCTGAAAGCGGCTACGTCCACCATTGACAAGGCTTCCAGCAAGGGTGTTCTGCACTGGAAAAATGCTGCCCGCAAGGTCTCCCGCCTCGCCAAGGCCGCTAACGCAGTCAAGACCAACTAAACTTTTTGCCTCCGTCCCCCGTAACGGGACGCTTGGCCATTGCTGAACCGGAGTTCCGCGCAAGCGGCTCCGGTTTTTTGCGTTTGCTCATATGGACAAATTTTAGTAACTGCTTATCCTAAAATAGTAAATGGAACGTATCTAGCTGTCGATCCGAAATTTTCAGAAAATGTTCCCTCAGCTAGCCAAGGCCCTAAATCAGCAAAGGAGAATTAATGATGAAAACAAGAAAACTGGGAAATTTTGAAGTCTCCGCAATGGGGTTAGGATGCATGGGCATGACTCACTCATACCCTCCGTTTCCTGCAAAATCAGAAATGATTAAGTTAATAAGAGATGCAAACGAGTTGGGTATTAATTTCTTTGACACAGCTGAAGTTTATGGTCCTTATACAAATGAAGAGCTTGTGGGTGAGGCATTAAAGCCCATACGGGAGAGCGTAATCCTAGCTACGAAATGCGGCATAAAACAAGTTGACGGCGTTCCGAAGCTAAACGCAAAACCCGATCATATTAAGAAATCGCTTGAAGGCTCATTAAAAAGGCTAAAAACAGAATACGTTGATGTATATTATCTTCATAGAGTCGACCCAAACACCCCAATTGAAGAAGTCGCATCTACTATGAAGGATTTAATAAAAGAAGGAAAAATAAGAGGTTGGGGAATATCGGAGGCCGCAGCGGATACGGTAAGACGCGCTCATAACGTTTGCTCCGTAACCGCAATTCAAAGCGAATACTCAATGTGGTGGAGAGAACCCGAAAAGAATTTGTTCAGCGTATTAGAAGAATTAAATATTTCTTTTGTTCCGTTCAGCCCTTTAGGCAAAGGCTTTTTGACGGGCAAATTCACAGATAAAAAACTTGAAAAAAACGATATAAGAAGTACGATACCCCGATTTTCACCGGACGCCATGAAAGCTAACGAGAAATTTGTCGAATTTATAAAAGAGTTAGCCGATAAAAAGGGGATAACATCCGCTCAACTTGCTTTAGCTTGGGTATTAAATCAAAAAAGCTATACTATCCCGATTTTTGGAACAACAAAACTTTCAAGACTGAAAGAAAACTTAAAAGCAGTTGATATAGCCATATCAAAAGAAGAATTGGCACTTATCAATAGTGAAATTGAAAAAATTGAAATTGTGGGCGCAAGATATTCTGAAGCGCAAAACGCGGTTGTCCAAAAGTAGGTAGCACATGTACGCCCAAGGCCGCTAACACGGTCAAGACAAACTAAACTTTTTGCCTGCGTCCCTCATAACGGGACGCTTGGCCATATGCTAAACCGGAGTTCCGCGCAAGCGGCTCCGGTCTTTTGCGTCTGCGCGTATTGACAAATAGTTAGCAAACACTTAATCAAAATCAAATACATTCCATGAATCTGGCAACCCCGCTTAAAAATTTGGATAATCTCGTGCGTTTTGGCATATATTCCCGACTGTTAGCACATAAAGCGCCAGATGCGCTCACTGTCTAAAAATACAGATGTTGCGGAGCCTGTTATCTCAGCACTTCAAAGCGATGAATTTATTTTAATGGCGTCAGGGCCGTTCGCGGAAATAGGAGGGGAAAGCCAATGTGTTGGCCTAGTCAAGAGAATCGGCCAATATGCGCTCATAGAAATAACGCTTCCGGAATTTTGCCAAAACATGTCTTGTACGCTTTGGCAGCCTTTAACAATATGTATTCTCATTTCATTTGAAGGAATATGCGTTTCGGTTTAATCATAGGCAAAAGAACAATCTGCTGATCGTGAACACACTCAGAACGTTTCCTTTCAGTGAGCCAATACCCTTTTTTATTGCGATTATGCGAACAATCCACTTTTTCAAACTGTTTTTGCCAACAGTCTTCGCTATTGCCTCCTTTTTGCCCGGTTGCTCGCTTTTTTCCGGCAACCCGATCCCGGAGGAAATCCAGAACTCAGAAACTCCACACATCAAGCCGGAAGTCGCGCAGTTTTACGCTCAAGCTCTCCTTCTCTGGGAAGGGCATGGAGAGACTTGCTCGAACCCGGAGAAAGCCATTGCTCTTCTAAACAGCGCCATTGAAAAAGACGCATCCTGCGCTCCGGCCTTGCTACTAAGAGGACGGGCCTACAATCAGCTTAATCTTGCGGAGAGTGCCTTCAACGACCTGACGAGTTCCATCCGCATCACCCCCACTTCAGACGCCTACGCGTGGCGGGGGTTTATCCTTCTGCGAGAGGGAAACCTTAAGGCAGCTGAGAACGATATCAATAAAGCGCTGAGCATAAACCCATCCTCCCGTTTTGCTCATAATTTTCTTGGGCTGCTCTGCCTCGAAAAAGGAGATCATAAGGAAGCCTGCAGCGAACTGCATATCGGCGCTGAACTCGGTTCCCCTGCTTGGCTACACAAAGCGCAAAAAGAAGGGATATGCAAATAGGCAAATCTCTTCAGCACGCGGGTTAGACCGCTAGAAAGGACGTTTTCATGCAGCAGAAAACAAACACGGGCAAGTCGCTTCTTGTCGCCATCGCAGGCCTCGCCCTTGCCGTCGGGGAGTTGCTTGCGCCAGATACCGTACCATGCACAACCTCCGGATGCGCCCTTCAGTATGATTTTTTCCTATGGGAAATTGGCGCAGGTGTTTTTGGCGCATTGCTTCTCTGTTCATTACTCAAGGCAGCGAAGATTGGGCTTTGGCTCTCAGGGCTGGCACTGGCCGGCGACACGCTTCTCCTAGTCGTCATGCTTCTTACCGCCTCTTGCCCGTCATGCCTTGTTTTCGCACTACTTCTTGCCCTTTGTTTCGTCAGCTTTATCCATGCCTCCAGGACGCCATGGCATACAAGCACACCCTCTCTTGCCCTTGGACTCATCTATCTTTGGAGCGTCCTCTTTGTCATTGATACAGGGCTTCTTCTGCGCGATCTCGTAGAGCCCTGGGCCATCAGTAAACCCGAAAAAGAACAACCTATAGCCAATATATTTTTCTCCACATCCTGCCAAGCCTGCCGGAAGCTTCTGCTGGGCATGCGTCCTACGGATCTTTCACACACAGCCTGGTACCCGGTAATTGAAAAGGAGGAAGATTTGCGCGCTATTCATGCTCTTGAGCGTGAAATCCGCCAAGGAGTACCGCTTGATATTGCCCTGCGCCACCTTCCTCAGGATAGTTCCACACTTCCCTCCCTTTCTATCGGCGACTATCTCCGGCTAAAAATCCGGCTGAACATCAACCGCAGCCGCATACTTCTCTCCGGACGTGAATCGCTACCCTTTATTCAATTCTTCGGCGTGCCTTCAGCCCTTCTTCACCAAGAGGCCGAAACACCCTCCCCTCAAGTTTCATCCGCTCCTTCTTCAGACACGAAACGCATAACGCCTGTCAGAAGAGACCGCGCGCTCCCATTCCTTAATTTTGATGAGTCCGGACGTTGCACTGGACAGCAAAGCACTCGGGGAGGAGACTGCCGGTAAACCTGACTGCGGCAGCAAG
>CAYWQK010000073.1:0-881 GCA_964460575.1 uncultured Desulfovibrionaceae bacterium
AACAGACACCTTGACAGCTCCACTGCCTAAGAGTAGAAAGGTGGCGTTGCGCTCGTAGCTCAGTTGGATAGAGCGTTAGCCTCCGGAGCTAAAGGCCCCGCGTTCGAATCGCGGCGGGCGCGCCAATATTTCCGGCCCCTTGCGCTAACACGCCGGGGGCTTTTAGTTTTGCCAAGGGACGGAAAGAAGCCCGTTCTTATACGCCCGGCGCGACACGGCAATCTTGCCGCGGACGGCAGCGGGTTTAACGCCTGTCCGCAGGAGCCGCAGCTTGTACTCCTCTAGCCGTTGCGCCATCGAACTCCCTGTTATGCGGCGCGCATGGCGGATATACCAGCTCAGGCTTTACGGTGTTAGACCGCTTTTCTCTGAAATTTTGAAAGGAAAGGCCGCGCTTGGCTTTTCTCTTTTTTAGTCCGCGCTTCCGCTCCTATTCAAGCCGGCATGTAACAGCGAATCCTTTTTCCCGCTTCGCGCGGGGGTGTCCTCCATACACGATTCGCGTTTCCTAATTGCCACGTCATGGCTCCTTTTGCTCCGCCTTCCAGTTCCGTAGGCAGGTCCTTCTGCGTTTTGCCGAGGAAGCGAAGGCCGATGGTTCGCTGAAAAGTGGCGACTTATCCCCTAGGCAAAAAACAGTATGGAGACATGGGAAAGTCTCGGACGCCCCAAAAAGCTTCCTTTGGACATTCCCGCGATAAAACTTGCGGAAAAAGTACGCGGCGAGGAGAAGAGCTGCGCCCCATTATTGAAAAGATGATCGGCGGGAAGGAAGCCTCCTTTCCCACGACGGATGGCGCGGTCGTACTACTTTCCGCAGACCGACTTATGCATATCAAGCCCGGACGCAACACGTTTGTGCCACTTATCCCGGAACTGCT
>CAYWQK010000073.1:891-4508 GCA_964460575.1 uncultured Desulfovibrionaceae bacterium
TATGGCTGTGCTTTGAGGAAAACGAAGTCACCGGAAAAGTTGAGCTGAAGAAACGCTATGTGAAGCTGATCCAGGCAGACGAAAGGGAGCAGGGGCTTTACATGGTTTTGCAGGTAGTCACAGGGCAGCTTACAGGCTGGACCTTTGTACCGGCGTCTTCGCAAAGCGTCCTCAATAACCAGCGCAGGGGCAAACTTTATCTGGAGGAGGGAGTAAAAAAAAAAACGATACGGCTGACCGTATCGTAAAAATTGGGTGGGAGGAATCCAGGATATAGCCGAGCCTCCCCACCGGATACGGATTAGCGGGACTATATCCCAATCCGTATCGTCGCTGGAAATAAGATAGGCATTTATGGAAACAGAGTCAAGATTTTTCGTTTTTTTCCCCCCGTGCGAGATTTTCGAAAAAACGCGGGAGGCGATGAGGCGCAATTATCCCAGAGGTGCAAGGGGCACAGATCGTCGGCTAGACTTTTGTGCCGGTAAGCCGTTTGAAACGTGTGAACAAGGTACGCCGAGGGAAACCTCTGTGGGCAAGGAGATGAAAACGGGGCGTTCCGTTACACCCGCTTCCGGAAAAAAATGGGGGAGGCATTTCTCAACTCCCCCGGTGGCCCTACGCGATGCAGCCGCACGAGCACCCGGCATGGGTTAATGGGGCCGCGCATCCCAACCCATACCATCGCTGGAACTAACACAGGCGTTTGTGGTCGAGGTTGTCAATCTGCGTTTCGTTGACGAGGCACAAAATGGCTAAAGACCTACGTATCATACCTGTCAACGCCGGACTCAGGGCCGCGTATCGGGGTCAAGACTTCGCGGCACACGCATCAGCAAATGGATGGCAAAGCTTACGTCCTCGCGGAGGGTATGTATGACTCAGACGCGGGGCGCAAGGTAAAGCCCGGAGAGCTTCCCGGCTGTCAATGTACCTGCCGTTTCATTGTGCCGGAGTTCGGGGATGAAGAGTGACTCTTGGATTACCGTCAACGGCGCGCACATCCCGCTGGGTAAGGAAGGAAAACCGATAAACGAAGTCGGGAAGAAGATTGCGGCTGAGACAAAGACGGACAACATTTCCCTCAAGGCGGACATGGAGCTTTATGCTAGGCTTCTTGAAGAGCATGGAGGCAACCATCTGGAGGCGGCCAAAGCGTATTACGATTCCGAACTTAAAGGGGGTATATGAATGCCCAGACACCCGACGGGGAAATCCGCATTAAGTTCACGGGGAATGGGTGGAAGCATCTAAAAGCGAACATGAAGGGAGATCCCGTCAAGGCCGCCCTGACGCCACAGATTCCGTCCATCATCCACGAAGGGGAATATTTCAATGTACCGCTGTACAAGAAACACAGCCCCATCGTCAACTTTCACAGTTACCGCAAAAAAGTGGACACGGCTGAAGGGCCGAGAATGGTCATTGTGGATGTGGCGCAACAGTCGCCGAGGCATCAGCCGCAATATTTTCCTTACGGTCTCACACGGGAAGGCGGTGCCCTTGCAAGTCGAACATCACGGACAGCGCGGAAGAACCCCAGACTCTGCACCGTGTAGGTTCCATTGGAACGGATGTGGAATGGAAAGATCCGTATATCAGTGCGTTCGCTCTGCGTTTGGGATGCGGACGCGATTCACGGCATCGAATCCGAGCGGATGCGCCAAAGCGATCAAAAGCTTGCGAAATCCTACCGCAAACCTGTTTGTCAACACGCCGTACGGAATTCAACGCCCATAGAAATAACGCAGGCGAACGCCCCATGGATCTTGCCATCCGCGGCATTCGCGGCTAAAAGCTTAAAGGGCCGCTACCCGTTTTGCCGCGCCCTGCTTTAACGCATCCAACAAAATAGGCTTTTACCGCGCTGCCAAGCAGCATACTTAAAAACACTGCAACAGCCTATTACAAAGGTTCCCATGTCTGAATTCCCTCAGGAAAACAGCGAGCCAAACTCTTTGGAAACGCGCCCCATAGGAAGACTCCTGCTGGAATACTCTATTCCTGCTATCTTAGGCATGACCATCGTGGCCATCAATCAAATTATTTCGACGATCTTTATCGGATACGGAATAGGAAGCGATGGAATTGCGGCCATGGGCATTACGTTTCCCCTATCCAACCTGCTTATCGCTTTCTGCCAAATCGCCGGCACTGGCGGACCTTCGGTCTGCTCCCTAGAAATGGGACGCAAAAATATCCGCTTGGCTGAGCACACACTGGGACAGATTCTCACGGTGCAAATTGCAACCGGCCTATTCTTTGGTATAACCTCTTATGTTTTCCTCACGCCGCTCCTGCTGCTTTTCGGCGCAAGCACTCAAACGCTGCCCCTTGCCTATGATTACATGCTCTGGACCGTGCTTTCCACGCCTATTTCCTTTGTAATGATCGCTCTGAACAACTCCGCGAGATCCTCCGGATATCCTTCTAAAGCACTCTTCACTTCGTTATTGTGCACCATTATTAACACCTTCTTAACGCCGCTTTTTATTTTTAAACTGCATTGGGGAATGCAGGGAGCCGGCGCGGCTTTGGCTATAGCTCAAAGCGCAGGCGTGCTCTGGCTGCTGGCTCACTTCTGCCGCTCCAGCTCGGCCCTTTCCTTCCGCCGGAATACCTTTTTCCCAGAGTTCGCGATCATTCGTTCCATTGTTAGCATCGGAATGTCGCCTTTTCTGCTTAACGCAGGCTCATGCCTTGTTGTCATTCTTCTTAACCGGGCTCTTGTCACTCACGGCGGAGACAATGCCGTAGGTGCCTTTGGCATTATCAACCGCGTCATCATGCTCTTTTCCATGAGCTGCGTGGGCTTGGGACAGGCCATGCAGCCCATTGTCGGCTACAATCATGGGGCCGGACGACCGGACCGCGTACGCGAAGCGCTGCTTAAAACGGTTCTTACCGCCTCCGCTTTCACAGCCATCGGCTTTCTGGCTTCCGAACGCTGCCCCCAGCTTCTTGTCAAACTTTTTACAGATCACGATGGATTAACGGCCCTCTCCATTCATGGACTCCGCCTTTGCAACGCAGCGCTATTTCTTGTGGGATCGCAGATGGTTACCGCGGTCTATTACCAATCCATCGGGCGGGCTCCTCTGGCCATGCTGCTTTCTTTATGCCGCCAATTCCTCTTTCTCACCCCATGCCTGCTTTATCTCCCAACGCGTTTCGGACTGGAAGGCGTGTGGTACAGCCTGCCGGCTTCCGATTCCGCCGCGTTTTTTGTTACACTTCTCGTGTTTGCCTTGAATCACAGGGAACTCATGCCCATAGCCGGACAACAACAAACCAACAAACCCTAATTCCAAGGATTTTTCTATCCGCACTGGCTGTCAATTACGCATGCCCGCACACGGTATACGCTGTAAGCGCGCTATCTCAGCTGGCCCAAAATTGCGGCTGGACATCAGCCTGCTTCCAGGCTATCATAGCATGTTCTAATACAGTATTTTCCGGTGTTACAGCCGAAGCGACTTATTTTGAGGAGAATCCCTATGGAATGTACCGTGACAAACACCTCGTCTACCCGTAAAACTCTTAGCCTATCCTTCAGCGCCGAGGAGGTCAACGCCGCCATTGACGCCTCTGTCGCTGAACGCCGCAAAAGCTTCTCT
>CAYWQK010000073.1:4518-6741 GCA_964460575.1 uncultured Desulfovibrionaceae bacterium
CTCTATGAACGGTTTCCGCAAAGGCAAAGTTCCTTCCTCCACGATAGAAAAGCTTCTCGGCGCTGAGATTTTTCCCGCCGCCACCCAGAACGCGCTGGATAAAGCCTTCAGCGACACGATGGAAAAGGAAGGGATTCACCCGCTATCAGCCGCTGAAATGGAAGACACTCCCGCCATCTTTGAACGCGGGGCAGCCTATGCCTGTAAGCTTAGCTTCGACGTCCTCCCCGACATCGCCTTCCCTGTTTATGAAGGGCTCGAAGTCAAGCAGACCAAAGCCGCTGTAAAGGAATCTGAAATTGAAGATGTCCTTGCCCGCATACGCTCAGACTTTGCAGAAATATCCAGCCAAAGCTCAAACCGCCTTCCCGAAGAAGGCGATCAGGTAGAGCTGCACTACAAAGGCTTTAACGAAAACAACGCCCCCATAGACCAAGTCGAGGGCGATATCACTATTATCATCGGCAAAAAACAGGTTATTGAGGATTTTGAAAAACTCGTTAAAACCACCATGCCCGGTGAAGAAAAAAGCGGTCCCGTTGCCTTTCCGGAAGGTTACGGACACAAAGATTTGGCTGGCAAAACCATTACGATGCGCGTGAATGTGAAAAGCGTAAAAGCGCGGATTCTGCCTGAAGTGAATGACGATCTGGCCAAGAAAGCCGGTCTCGACAGTCTTGAAAAACTTCGCGGCGAAATTGAATCGAACCTTGCTTCCCAAAAGAAACAGGTCGCGCGCGCGAACGCCATGAAAACACTGCTTGACCAGCTTCTTAAACAGGTAACGTTTGACCTGCCTGCCGTTCTTGTGAACAGCCGCGTCCGCCGTGCGGTCAATGAGCATGACTCGGTTATCCGCCATGAAGGAAAGGAACCCGATGGTAAATATGAAGAAGTTGTCCGCCCGCAGATAGAAGAAGAACTTCGTCCGCAGGTTTTCCTCATGGCCCTTGCCCGCAAGGAAAATCTTGAGGTCAAACCCCAGGAAATCGAACTTCAAATTTATCAAATGGCCATGCGCTCAGGACAGGATTACAAAAAAATGAGCGATCTCTATCACCGCGCCGGCCTTACCAACGATATTCACGACCGTCTTCTTGCTGACAAGGCCTTAGACCTCGTTTACAAAAAAGCCAATGTCGTTGAGGTAGACGAAGAGCCAGCGGCATAAACGCGGCCGGCAGAATCTCTTGCATGACGCACAAGGCCCTGGCGTTTTCCCTGCGTCCAGGGCCTCCAAAGGTTTTATGATTCCGCAAAAGCCTAACCGCCACAGCAATGCCAGGAGACAACCGTGCATAACCTTACAATTCCCTATGTCGTTGAAAATACTGGTCAGGGAGAACGCGCATACGACATTTTCTCCCGCCTCCTAAAAGACCGCATTGTGCTGCTGGGCACGGAAATAACTGACGCGTCGGCATCTGTAATCTGCGCGCAGCTGCTTTTCCTTGAAGCGCAGGATGCTGAAAAAGAAATTTACCTGTATATCAACAGCCCCGGCGGCTCAGTTACCGCCGGAATGGCTATTTTGGATACCATGCGCTACATAACCGCCCCCGTAGCAACGCTTTGTATGGGGCGTGCTGCAAGCATGGGCGCACTCTTGCTTGCCGCCGGCGAAAAAAATATGCGCTACGCCCTGCCCCACAGCCAGATTATGATCCACCAGCCTTTGGGCGGCTACCAGGGACAAGCTACAGATATAGACATCCATACGCGCGAGATTCTTCGCATGAAACGCCAGCTTAATACGATCCTCGCTGAATGCACGGGGCAATCCTACCAAAAGATATGCCGCGACACAGAGCGGGACCACTTCCTCACTGCGGAAGAGGGCATAGCCTACGGAATTGTAGACAAGGTGCTCACCAGCCGGAACGATCTTACCGCCACTGCATAAACTTTTCTACTCAACTCAAGCCCCCACCATTGCCATGACAGATACGCCCAGTGTCCCCCACTGCTCTTTTTGCGGCAAGCCTGAAAACCAGGTCAAGCAGCTTATCATACAGGACAGCGTCGCTATCTGCGACGAATGCATCGCAGCCTGCAACGATGTCATTGTGTCCCACGCCATGGAAAGCGCACAGGAAGAAGGCCGCCTCCTCACTCCGCAGGAACTTAAAGCCCGGCTTGACGACTATATCATCGGGCAAGATCAGGCAAAAAAAATTCTCGCTGTCGCCGTTCATAACCACTACAAGCGCGTTATCTATACCG
>CAYWQK010000074.1:0-2310 GCA_964460575.1 uncultured Desulfovibrionaceae bacterium
ATCGTGATACACAGCGCCGCCGCCGGTCATTCGGCGGACAACGTCAATTCCATATCGCTCTGCCGCACCTGCGTTGATTTCCCTGTATGTATTCTGAAACCGCCCTACTACCACTACCGGACGATTTTGCCAAAGAACAGCCAAATCAGGACGTTCTGCGGAAATCTCGTTTAAAAGGACTTCCTCAAGCGCCAGATTGAAGGCCGGATCGCTAGATGCATTGAGTATCCATTCCATGCTGGACATTTGACCTCCGCTGAACACACAGTGAACCGGAAAGCGCTTGCTGGATGAAAAAAGGGGAAGAAAACAGCCAATGGCGCTTTGCTTCCCCCCATAAAAAAGCTTGCGGACACGCCCGCACGGCAAGGATATCTACATATCCCCGGTTAAAACAGGATGCCTTGCCGCGCCAACCTCATCTGCTCGACCAATACGAGTCAGCGAGGGAGAGGCATGAAGGCTTTCCGGGTTTCTCTCAGCCTGCTGAGCGATATCGCGCATAGCGGCGATAAACCCGTCAAGATCTTCAAGACATTCCGACTCCGTTGGCTCTATCATGATAGCGCCATGCACCACCAAGGGGAAATAAATAGTCGGAGGATGATAACCCCGATCGATCAATCCTTTAGCAATATCCATGGTGCTAATGCCAAAAGCCTGCTGCTTCTTATCGGTAAACACACATTCATGAAGTGAAGGCTGGACAAACGGCAAGTCGTATAGATCTTTCAACGCGGACTTAATGTAATTTGCGTTCAATACAGCCAGTTCCGAAGCTCTTTTGACCTCAGAGCCAAGGCTCTTAAGGTATCCCCACGCACGCAGAATAATGCCAAACTGCCCCATAAACGGATGGAGGCGGCCTATGCTTTTGGGGCTGCTACGCCACAAAAGGCTGCCATTCTCCTCCGCGACATTCGGCCCGGGAAGGAAAGGCAGCAGTGTCTCGCCTACGCAAACGGCACCTGCTCCCGGCCCTCCGCCTCCATGCGGCGTTGAGAACGTTTTGTGCAGATTCATGTGCATTACATCAACGCCGATGCGCCCCATATCCACATAGCCCATAATGGCATTGAGGTTAGCTCCGTCGCAGTATACAAGCCCGCCTCGCTCATGAACAATCGCGGCAATTTCCGCTAGGTTGGCCTCAAAGAGCCCAAGGGTGTTCGGATTGGTCACCATGATGCCAGCGCAGTCTTCCGTCATCAGTTCCGCCACCGCTTCCGCCGTTAAGATGCCATCCGGCCCAGAGGGAACTTTTACGGCTTCATAGCTACACAAGGCAGCGCTTGCAGGGTTGGTGCCGTGTGCCGTATCTGGAATCAACATTTTGGTGCGAGTATGCCCCTGCTCACGGTGCCAGGCTTGAATAAGCATAATACCCGTGAGTTCGCCATGCGCGCCAGCCGAAGGCTGAAGCGTGCAGCCCTTGAGGCCAACAATCTCGCAGAGAGCCTGTTCGGTTTCATAAATGATGCGCATGGCGCCCTGGGAATATTCCGCAGGGGCCATAGGGTGCGCATGCATAAACCTGGGAATAGCGGCAAGCTGTTCATTGATTTTTGGATTGTATTTCATCGTGCAGGAACCCAGTGGATATATACCTGTATCCACCCCGAAGTTCCAGGTTGAAAGCCGCGTAAAATGGCGCACCACATCCAGTTCACCCAAATCCGGCAAGTCCAGATCGTGGCGCTCCAACTCTCCGAGAGAGACGGAAGGAACGTCGGGCTCAGGCAGGCTTGCCCCAACACGGCCTTTGCAGCCTTTTTCCCACAGCAGCGGCTCGTTCAATACCAAGCCGGACGATCCTGGCCAGCGTGCAAAATCAGTCACGGGAAACCTCCTCAAGAATGGCATCGATTTCTGCGCGGCTTCGCGTTTCCGTAGCACAGAACAGGTATCCGCTTTCACCGCGGCCACAGTCGTTAAGCTTCAGGCCAAAGCAAATGCCCTTTTCTTTGAGCAGGCGCTGCCTGCGCGCTTCAAAGCCTTCCGGTGCTGCCATGGAAAACTCATTGAATGTCTGTCCGCTGAAAAGCGGGGTAAAGCCCAGCCGCAGAAGACCGTTTTTTAGGTATGCGGCCTTATCCCGATTGAGCCTAGCCATGTGTGCAAGACCCGTTGAACCCAGTGCTGCCAGGTACATGACGCACGTCATGGCACAAAGTCCGGCATTGGAGCAGATATTGGAAACAGCTTTTTCGCGACGGATGTGCTGTTCGCGGGTAGCTAGGGTCAAAACAAAGGCACGGCGTCCCGAAGTATCGGTGGTCTGCCCAACAAGACGACCAGGGATATTGCGCA
>CAYWQK010000074.1:2320-6397 GCA_964460575.1 uncultured Desulfovibrionaceae bacterium
TGGTTGCCATCAATCCCAAATTGGGTCCGCCATACATCTGAGATAAGCCAAAGCTCTGTCCCTCGCCGGTTGCAATGTCAGCGCCCTGGCTGCCAGGCGAGGCAAGGAGTCCATAAGCCATGGCTTCTGTGCAGCTAGTCACTAGCAGACTTTTGCCTGTATGAGCCCACTCGGCCTGCTTAGCCAACGGCTCAATAACGCCGTAGAAGTTTGGCGACTGCACAAGAAGTCCGGCAAGCACCTCAGCTGAAACGGAATCAAGCTGCGTGGTTCCATCCCCGCCTAGGGGAAGCTCATAAATCTCAATGCCCGCCGCCTGGCAATAGGTATTCAATACCTGCCGGTAATGCGGATGAATTCCCAAGGAAACTCCTATGGCCTTTCGGCGAGTCAGCCTGCACGCCATCAGCGCACCTTCCGCAAAGGCTGTTGCTCCGTCATACATGGAAGCGTTGGCAACATCCATGCCTGTAAGCTTGGCAAGGAGCGTCTGAAATTCAAAAATTCCCTGCAGAGTTCCCTGGCTGATTTCTGGCTGATAGGGCGTATACGCCGTTACAAATTCCGAGCGGCTGATAAGGGAGGACACAAGCGCCGGAATATAATGGTCGTAGCTCCCCGCGCCAAACCAGCAGGCCTTGGCATCCAGCATAGAAGATGCCAGAACTTCCGCGCGTGCAATAAGCTCCCACTCTGTTAAGGAAGGAAGGCGCAGCGGCTCTGTTCTGCGGCAAGTCTTAGGGATAGAGGCAAAAAGATCCTCCACCTTCTTCGCGCCAACAGCTTCGAGCATACGCGCCTCATCTTCAGGCGTATGAGGAAAATAACGGTGCATCACAGCGTCTCCAAGAACTTGCCGTAAGCGTCGGCATCCAAAAGATCTTCAAGACGTTCCGCCGATTCAATCTCAATGATCCAGCCTTTCCCGTAGGGATCTTGGTTCACAAGCTCAGGCGCATTGTTCAACGCTTCGTTCACGGCTTTAACCGTGCCGGAAGCCGGCATATACAGGGGACTGACAGATTTTGTGGATTCAAGCGTGCCAAATTCCTGCCCTTTGTCAAAATAGTCGCCAACGGAGGGGAGCTCAACATAGGTCAAATCACCGAGGGCGTTTTGCGCGTAATCGCTCACGCCGATTTTCCACGGTGCGTTTTTAGAGATCCATTCATGTTCAGACGTATACAGGACATTGGAAGGGATATTGTTGGATGTAGCCATGCTTAAAACCTCGCTAACGATAAAAGGTTGTATACAATGATTACAGGCTGCCAAGAGCCTTGCGCGCTGTTCTGGCCGGACGGATGTCGGCAACGGTTTCGACGCGGATTTTCCGCCGCGCATCCGCAAGAACAAGCGCAGTGCCGACACCAAGCGGTCTATCTACGCGCACAAAGCCGCAAACCAATCCCCTTGGGGTAAAGCTTTCCGGTTTGTCGGGGCTTGCTATGCTATAAACAACGTTATTCACACGGCCAATGGAGACATCTGCCACGCAAGTCAGTACATCGCCAATTTCCTGATCGTCTAACAGGACCCTGGGATGGGTGCTATGGTCAGGCGAGGTGACTTTTCGAGGGTCAAAGCCGCAATAGGCATAGGTATATGGGCCATTTCCTTCGCTCAATACGCGTTCAAGGGCGGTCCTTCCTGTAAACTCCTTTGTCCAATTATTATTTTTATCAAACGGCAGAGTAAAGGGCCAAGGGTTATTGACGAACGGCCATTTGCCGATATCCTGCCCTGAAAGCGGTAGCACAGCCCCGGCGCGCACGGAATCGCGAGCGGCCAAGCCGCACGGCATTACGCCTTCGCTATTCCCTGCTTCAAGGATCATGTCCCAAATACTCTTAACCTTGCCATAGGGCACAAAAATTTCAAAACCTTGCTCACCCGTATAGCCTGTCCGCGATAAAAGGATGGGGCTGCCGTCTGCAAGAAAAACATTGCTCCTCTTCAGTTCAATATCGCCTTTGAAAGAAAAGTACGGCATTTTGGCAAATACCGCGTCCGGCTCAGCCAAAACCGCGCGCATCACGCGGTATGCGGCGGGTCCCTGCAAATCCAACTTAGCATAGCTGCCGGCAAGGTCGCGCACGGAAACGCTCCAGCCGCAGCGGGCTGCCAACTCCTTTAGAAGATTGGCAATCTGCTCCCCATGACCTACGTTAAGCACGATGAAATACCGGTTGTCTCTAAGGCGGTAAACGATTGCGTCATCCAATACGTAGCCGTTATCATTAAGAAAAGCGCCATACGCGGCGCGTCCTTCTTCAAGCGAAGCGATATTTTTGGTAATGGCCTGCTGGATAACAGAAAACGCGCCGGAGCCTTCTACCAATAGGCCGGCCATGTGCCCGATATCAAAAAGGCCGGCATGCTGGATTACGGCCAAATGTTCTTTGACAGCGCCGCTGGGGTACCAAAGCGGCATATCCCAGCCACCAAAGTCCACCAGATTCGCGCCAAGCTTTTGATGAATACCATGCAGGCTGTTTGATGCAGCATGGGCTTTCCTCCTTAAGTTAAAGGACATAGGGAACTTTAAAATTGAAGCCCTTGTACATTATAAGCGTTTCTATAGACGAAACGTTTTCGTGGCACTTCGAAAATTCGGTAGTATAAAAATCAAGCAAGGTAAAATCCTCATTCAACAAAACGGTAAGGATTATATCATGCCGACCTGTAAGCACGGCTACGGAAACTACTCCCCTAAGTTTTGAAAAAATTTCCCCCTGCCCAACTATATCCGGCGTCTTCAACTTAATAGCAACAAGCGCCAAGGTGTGATTCGGCATTTTTTCCACATTGACTTGGCCGCAGATATCAAGCACGCCATCTTCTATAAGGCGGGCCATCCGCGCGCGTACGGTAACAGTGGAAATGTTAAGGGAATCGGCGATATCTCTTACCGAGGCCTGCCCATTCCGCAAGGCCCGGATAATAGCCATATTGGTATCATCTAGCTTGACCCTTGCCTGCTGGCAAGGCTGCTTATCGGAGGTCGCTTTGGGCACGGCAAATCCTCATGGATTTTTAAGAGTACTGCACGCCGTCAGCGGTCACCCCGATACGGCTTTCCATAACTTGGCGGCATGCTACCAGGGATGTTTCGTGGAGAATACTATATTCTTCCTTTCCTTTTTTCAAGTTTTTTGCATGAAAACTTTCGTATCAAAAATAAATTTTATATTTTTATTTCAAATCAGTAAGTGAATATATAGCTCAAGGCGTTATTCAATCAATAGTTACTATAAAAACGAATAGCTAAAAGCGCTCCTCTGATCAAAAAGCAGCGCGCTTGTTTCACCATGGGCGGCGCGTACATTACCTCCGTAACGCATTGGCAAAATTAACGGTGGCAGATCGATGGCCGCTGCGATAACATAGCCTGTTTGCGCCAGCTATGCAGGACCAATGAGCCTATTCTCGCGCAAGGCCGCAGCGCAAAACCGGAAAGCAACTACGTGTTCTATTTCCATTTCAAATGTAAAGAAATACCAAAAAGTGAAGTATAGTCTAGGCTTAACCTTGATAGTTAACTATCTATGTTGTACTAACACATTTAAAAACAGTACTTTTGTACGAATAAAATGAGAACATTAATTGTTTTTTACACGATATGCTTCTCAATAAAATAATTTTTCTTGCTTTATATAAAATATTATACAGGAATAGTATATGCAGTATAAATAATAAATAATTTTAGAATATACAGATGAAAAGGAATAACATTTAAATCTTCTATCGCTAATGTTCTATATAAAGCGATATACAGTAAAAAGAATCCTCTTACGATTGACAAATTAATACATGCAAGCCGAATTTTATAGAGAATAAAATTCCCTTTGCATATATACTCCTTACATTTTAACATGTTTTACTCAGTAAAAAAATTTTTCAGGAGAACAACAAACTCTTTCCGCTTTACTTAGCGATGAAAATGGGCTAGAAAAGCCAATCCTAATTCCCCCTTTCAAGCAACAACATGCTTTCCGTCCCTTGTGCCGGAAGGAGGTTTCTTTTGAATCAGGAAGATCTTGCCTACTTTCGTGAACTCCTGCAGAAAATGCTACA
>CAYWQK010000075.1:0-2413 GCA_964460575.1 uncultured Desulfovibrionaceae bacterium
CAGACTCGCGTATAAGGGGACTCGCCCGGCGACAACCTGCTCGGCGATACGCTCCGACCACTTTCCCGGCTCGTCCTTGACATGCAGCACCACTTCTTCCTTGTTGCCCCGCCCATCGGTAAGATACTCCGCCATAATGCGGAAAATATCCAGTTTGTCTGCGTCGCGGACGACATCGGCGACAAAGCGTTCATCACGGCCGAGCTTTTGGGGAAGAAGGCGCCTGTTGTGCAGGCAGACAGCCACGCGCACAAGGCGCCGCGTAAAGGCCTCTTCGCCCGCGAGCAGCGCGCAGCGCCGCAGCGTCGCGCAGCCAAGCTGCCCATGGTTGACCGAAAGCGCGTCGCTAAAAGTACGCCAGCGCTCGTATTGCGGGAAGCGTCCTATATCGTGGTACAAAGCGGCCAGCAGCGCCGCGCGGATCAGCCGCGAGTCCACGCCCGAGGCGGCCTCGTCCGCCAGTATCCGGCGCGCAAGCCCAAACACGCGCCGCGTGTGCTCGGCCTTAAGCGCCAGCATCGGCTCCGTATCGCACGCATAGGACGCCACGAACGCGGCAAAGCGCGCCATATGAATATCCAAGCCGCCGCATTCCGTCATAGTTTTTTCCTCCCAGTCAGCAAGACGCGCGCCCGCCTTTCTTCGGCAAGAAAGCTTCCGGTCACAGACGCGGGATCCGCCATGATGCTTTTCGGCGTGCCCGCAGCGATAATTCTCCCGCCATTTTCCCCGCCGCCGGGCCCTAGGTCGATAACATAGTCCGAGGCAAGAATAACGTCCTTATTGTGCTCAATCAGCACAACCGTGGCACCGCCTTCAACCAGTCTGCGGAGTACGGAGATCAGCTTGCCGACCTCGTGCATATGCAGGCCGGTCGTCGGCTCGTCCAAAATATACAGCGTACCCGGGAGAGCGCGCTTGCCAAGCTCCCGCGAAATTTTAATCCGCTGCGCCTCGCCTCCGGAAAGCGTCGTAGCCGGCTGCCCGAGACGGATGTACCCCAAACCTACCTCTTCCAAAATAGCCAGACGGCGTTCCAGGGATGGATACGCAGCAAAGAAAGCGCGGGCCTCGCGCACGGACAGTTCCAGCACGTCGGCAATATTTAATCCCCTATACCGGACTTCAAGCGTTTCGAGGTTATAGCGCTTGCCCTTGCATACGCCGCACGTCACATAGACATCGGGCAAAAAGTGCATCTCGACTTTTACCTGGCCGTCGCCGCCGCACGCCTCGCAGCGTCCGCCGCGCACGTTGAAGCTGAAGCGGCCGGACTTATAGCCACGCATCCTGGCATCCGGCGTCATGGCGAAAATCGCGCGAATTTCGTCAAAGAGCTTGATATAGGTCGCCGGATTGGAACGCGGCGTGCGACCAATAGGAGCCTGATCTATGGAAACCACCCTTTCCACCGCTTCCCCGTTTTCGACGCCGTCGAGAATTCCGGGATGATCCACGCGCATTCCCCGCGCCAAGGCAAGATGCTTGTAAAGCGTGTCAACAACCAGGGAACTTTTACCGCATCCGGAAACACCCGTCACGCAGGTCAGCACACCAAGTGGGAAAGGGCAGTCGACGCCCTTCAAATTATTGGTGCGAACGTTCTTCAGTGTCAGCCAGCCTTTGGGCTCGCGGTACCGTTCTGGCGCAGGGATCGCTTCATCCCCGCGCAAATAGCGGGCCGTCAGGGTATCCGCACGCCTGAGGAGATTCTCAACGCTCCCAGCGTACACGACTTCGCCGCCCTGTACGCCCGATCCGGGACCCATTTCAATCACCGTGTCCGCTTCGCGGATGGCCGCCTCGTCGTGCTCCACAACGAGCACGGTGTTTCCCCTGCGCTGCAGATCGCGTAGCGTGCCTAGCAGCCGCGCGTTGTCGCGGGGATGAAGGCCTATGGACGGCTCATCTAGGACATAGGTCACGCCGACCAGACCCGATCCTAGCTGCGACGCCAGACGAATGCGCTGCGCCTCGCCACCGGAAAGGGTGATCATAGGCCGGCCAAGGCAAATGTAGCCTAGGCCCACATTGATCATAAAAGAAAGCCGGTGCCTGAGCTCTTTTAGAAGCGGTTCGGCAACGGCCGCGTGGCGGCTAGCAAAAACACGGTTTTCCACCCAGTTAAGGGCCCGCTCCGCCGGCATCGCACAAAAATCGTGGAGACTGAGGCCGTCCATAAGCACAGACAGGGCCTCAGGCCGCAAGCGGGCCCCATGGCACTCTGGGCAATCCACGCTCTGGAGGTAGCGCGAAAGCACCTCCCGCCACGCGTCGCCATAGCGCATGCCCTGTTCAAGCAGTGGGACCACCCCAGGCCAAAAGGCCTCGTCTACGTCGAGGCGCGGGGTCCCCCGCCGCGTTTCCATAAGCACCGTGCCGCCAAGGCGGTTGCGGCTCAGGCCAGTAAGCG
>CAYWQK010000075.1:2423-6296 GCA_964460575.1 uncultured Desulfovibrionaceae bacterium
AGCGCCGCGCCGTCGTTTTCCCCGTAAAAAAGCGCGCGCAGGCTCTTTTCGCCGAATTCGGCCAGGGGGGTGGACAAGGTAAACCCCATCCGCTTCCCAAGGGCCGCGAGCGGCGCCGCGTAGCGCGCGAAGGTTTTGGGGTTGGACCACGGCAGCAGGGCCCCGCCGTTTAGGGAAAGACCTCTGTTCGGAGCGATGTACAAGGGCTCAAAATGCTCCACTGACCCTAGCCCCGAACAGCGGGGGCAGGCGCCCTGCGGGCTGTTAAAAGAAAAAAGCTGGGGGCTGAGCGGCGGCAGGCCGATATGGCAGACCGTACAAGCGGCCTCTGTGGAATGCAGCGTATCCCTGCCTCCCTCCGCATCGGGTTCGTGGACCGTAAGCCGGCCGGCGCCGGCGCGCAGCGCCAATTCCACCGAATCGGCAAGCCGGCCGCGGATCCCTTCCTTGGCCACGAGGCGATCCACCACCAAATCTACCGTATGCCGCTTGTTTTTATCGAGTTCCGGCGCTTCGCTGAGGGAATAAAAGGCGCCGTCGACCCGAACCCGCGCGAAGCCTTCCGCGCGCAGTTTCCTAAAAAGCTCCCGCTGAGTTCCCTTCTGCAGCTCGACAAGCGGCGCAAGCAAAATAAAACGCGTACCCTCGGGCAAACGCAAAATATCGTCGATAATTTCGTCCGCGGCACGCGCCTCGATCACCCTGCCGCAGCGGGGACAATGCATCCGCCCCAAACGGGCAAAAAACACCCGAAGAAAATCATAAATCTCCGTTACCGTGCCAACGGTAGAACGCGGGTTGCGGCCCGCCGTCTGCTGCTCAAGAGAAATGGCGGGAGAAAGCCCTTCGATGCTCTCCACCCTGGGTTTGTCTAACTGGGGCAGAAACTGCCTGACATAGGCGGAGAGAGACTCCACATAGCGCCGCTGCCCTTCGGCGTAAACGATATCGAAAGCCAGCGTTGTCTTACCGGATCCAGAAGGCCCGCAGACAACCACAAGCTCGCCGCGGGGGATATCCACGCTGATATGCTTCAAATTATGCTGTGCGGCTCCGACAATATGAATGCAGTCTTTGGAATCCATGCTTCGCTCCATTCACTTCCGGGCATCAGGCAAAAAAGCAGCAAAAAACACCGACCCGGGGTACAGCAGCATATTTGAAAGAGAAATGCTCGTCAATTCCGGCGGATTCAAGCCAGTCCGCGCGGCCCGGGTTTCGCGGGGTACCCCCGTCAAAGGCGCCGCGTTATCTGATCCCGTAAAAAAGCATTGCCAAAGCGGGCGCCATTCTCTATACTGCTGTCTCCAAATACGTGGCGCGCGGAACGCGTCGGCACCTCCGTTCCGCGTCCCAAAGAACCTCTTGGCCGCCCCAAAATCCTCATGGAGGACCATTATGCTTGTTTCCGTCGCCCATGCCATGGGCAACGCCGGCGCACCCGCCGGCACAACCGACCAAAACATATTCGTGCAGTTTGTCCCGCTTGTGCTCATGCTGCTTATTTTTTACGTGCTGCTCATCCGCCCGCAGCAAAAGCGCGCCAAACAGCATAACGCCATGCTGGCCGGACTCAAAAAAGGCGATCAGGTCCTGACGGCCGGCGGGCTTATTGGACGGATCACGCATGTCGAGGGCGACGTGCTTACCATAGACCTCGGCCATACGGAAGTCCGCGTCGCGCGCAGTTTCGTCAACAGTCTCGCGGAGACCAAAGCCGAAACCAAGACCAAAGAAAGCAAGACCGGCGAAACGGAAAGCAAATAAGTTCGCCGGCGCACGCACGAAGAAAGACCTGCAGGGAAAAGCCTGGGGTAGGCTTTTCCCGCGGGACTTTCTTTTATTATATGGACACGGGAAGTCTTCGCGTCTTCCCCCCAATTACCCCAAAGGACTCTTATGAAAGTTCCTTTCTGGCGTATCGCCGTTATCGTGGCCGCGCTTGCCGCAAGCTTGCTCTATGCGCTGCCCAGCCTGAAAGACTTTCGGGATTCTCCCCTGGGGCGTCTGCTTCCCGACGCCCGCATAAACTTGGGGCTCGACCTGAAAGGCGGCATGCACCTCACGCTTGGCGTGGACGTGCAAAAGGCCGTGGACAACGCGCTTCTTCAGACCGCGCAGGATATCCGGCTCCGAGCCGCCGACAAAGGGATAACCATCCTTCGGCCCAGGCTCATCGGCAGGAAGGTGGAATTTCTTTTGCCAAAGGCGGATCAGGAAGCCGCGCTGAACGGATTTCTCAAAGATTATTTCGGCGGCCTCGCCGTCTCTTCCGAGAAGCTTGACGCCGGCGGCCTGAGATATTTCGGGGAGTTTACCGAGCGGTATGCGAAAGAAGTCAAAGATATGGCGCTGGAACAGGTTGTCCGCACTCTGCGCAACCGCATCGACCAGTTCGGCGTGGCGGAACCCGACATCCGCAAGCAGGCCGACTACCGCATTCAAATCCAGCTGCCCGGCCTTTCCGACCCCGAAAGGGCCATTCAGCTTGTCGGGCAAACAGCCCAGCTGACGTTCCACCTTGTGCGGGACGATATCAACTCCGCCTCTCCTCTGCCCCCCGGCGTGGCAATGTACCCCCAGGTTATCGACAAGGCCTCGGGCAGCGCTTCCGAAAGCCGCCTTCCGCTGAACCGCGATCCGCTGATGACAGGCGAGGATGTGGTGGACGCCCGTCCGTCCTTTGGGCAGGACGGCCGCCCGTATGTGGCCTTGAGCTTTAACGGACGCGGCGCGGCGGCCTTCGAGCGTGTTACCGGCGAGCACATCCACAAACGCATGGCCATTGTGCTTGACGGCAAAGTCTATACGGCTCCCGTTATTCAGGACCGCATCGCCGGAGGGCGCGCCAGCATTACCGGCAATTTCACCACGGACGAGGCGAAGGATCTTTCCATCGTCCTGCGCGCGGGCTCCCTGCCAGCCCCGGTCTCGGTGCTTGAAGAACGCAACGTAGGCCCCTCCCTCGGCCAAGAATCCGTTGAAAAAGGCTTGATCGCCGCGGCCGTCGGCGCCGCCGCCGTGGTCGTTATCATGCTGCTTTGCTACGGCGTCGCCGGACTGATCGCCGACATCATGCTTGTTTTTACCATTCTCATCCTCATGGCCGGCCTCGCGGCCTTTGGCGCCACGCTTACACTGCCGGGCATAGCGGGCATCGTGCTCACCATCGGCATGTCGGTCGACGCCAACGTGCTGATTTTTGAACGCATCAGGGAGGAGGCGAAAAAAGGCTGCACCGCCTGGGAGGGCGTCCGCGCGGGATTTGACAGGGCGAGCGTTTCCATTACGGACTCAAACCTAACCACCATTATCACCGCGGCCATCCTCTACCAGTTCGGCACGGGACCCGTGCGCGGCTTCGCTGTAACGCTGACGCTCGGCATTATCGCATCCATGTTTACAGCTATCTTCGCCTCCAGGGTGATCTTCGAGCTCTGGGCCGCGAAGCGCGGCGACAAGAGCCTGAGCATTTAGGAGAAAAAGCCATGGGACTCGCCTTTTTCCATAAAGAACCCGATATCGATTTCGCGGGGAACCGCCGCTGGGGCTTTGCCGTTTCGGCTTTCTTTATTCTCCTTGCCATCGGCTCAATGCTGTTTATGGGCATCCGCTACGGCGTGGACTTCGCCGGGGGCGCTGCCGTTCAGCTGCAGTTTAAAAAGCCCGTCGGCGACGAAAGCATAAAAAACGCCTTTAGCGAGCTTAAACTCCCAGGGCTTGCCGTGCAGCAGTACGGCGATTCCGGGCGGGACTACCTGGTGCGCTTTTCCACCCCGCAGTCCCTCGCCGCGGAAGAGATCCGCTCGGCTATCGTCGGCTCGCTCCCAAAAACCATAGCGGACAAGCCAGCCGACATGCTGCGCCTTGAAA
>CAYWQK010000076.1:0-6195 GCA_964460575.1 uncultured Desulfovibrionaceae bacterium
AATCCCTTGTTATGGCGGGTACGCTTCTGCGCAGGATTTGCAGGTACAGCGGCGCTGTTATTTTGCCGGTGGATTCTGAGCATAACGCGGTGTTTCAGGCATTGCGCCGGCGTGAATGCGATGTGAAAAGAATTATCATTACGGCATCAGGCGGGCCTTTCCGCGGGCGCAAGCAGGATTTCCTGCGCTCGGTCACTGCTGCGCAGGCGCTCAAGCATCCCAATTGGAACATGGGCGCTAAGGTCACCATCGACAGCGCCAGCTTAATGAATAAAGGCCTTGAGGTCATGGAGGCCTATCATCTCTATGGCGTGCCGGTGGAGAAGATCGGTGTGCTGGTGCATCCGCAGTCCCTTGTGCATGCCCTGGTGGAATTTCACGACGGATCGCTCCTTGCCCATCTTGGTACGCCTGATATGCGCATGCCTATAGCCCATTGCCTAGCCTGGCCTCGCTGCGCGGACTGCGGTGTTGCGCCACTTGATTTGGCTAAAGCAGGCGCATTGACGTTTGAGGAGCCGGATATGGAGTCGTTTCCCTGTCTCGGACAGGCTCGGAAGGTTCTTTCCGGCACTTTGGCCCATCAGGTCGCGCTTAACGCGGCCAATGAAGTGGCTGTGGAGGCCTTTCTTGCCGGACATATTGGATTTATGGATATTCCGGAGCTTATCGCGGCGGCCGTGAATGAGGCTGGCGGGGAAGATGAGGCCGTTTCCTCCGCGGTCGGACAGCTTCCGGCGTTTTTAAAGTCTTTTTCCGGTGCTGCCGAGGCCTATGCCACGCTGGCGCGCATCGACGCTTTCGATGTCGCCGCACGAAAAAGGACAAAACAGCGCATTGCGGGTATGTAGATGGACTGGATATTTTCCTTTTTTTCCCATTGGCAGGCTGCGCTTGCCGTTGTCTTAGTGCTTGGTGGACTGATTTTTTTCCATGAACTTGGACATTTCAGCGTTGCTAGGCTGTTCGGTATAGGTGTGAGGACTTTTTCCTTAGGCTTTGGCCCCCGTCTATGGGCCATGCGCCGCGGTAAAACAGAGTACCGCCTCTCCCTTGTGCCTCTTGGCGGATATGTAGCGCTTGTGGGCGAAAATTCGGATACGGAGTCCGAAGACACGCTGAGGGAAGACGCCCGCAACAACGTGGCGTTTACCGATGAGGAATTGTTTTCTAAGCGTCCGGCCTGGCAGAGGCTACTTGTGGTGCTGGCAGGTCCCTTAACTAATCTCCTTCTTGCTTTCCTGATCTATTTTGGCGTGGCGGCTGTGGCCGGACACAGTTTTATCGCTCCGGAGGTTGGCGGAGTGGAAGCCGGATCGCCGGCGGAAAAGGCAGGATTGCAGAAAGGCGATGTCCTTTTGCGCATAAATGATCAGGCAGTAGAGGAGTGGGGGCAGATAGGCAAAATTGTTGAGACAGGCGGCGGAAAGGCTGTCAGCGTGATTTTTGAGCGCCAAGACGGTGAGGGCAAGCTTTTTATCCGCAAGGAAATCACGCCTAAGGCGGGAACACGCACGACCGTTTTTGGAGAAAAAAAATCCGCTTGGCTTATTGGCATTTCCGCTTCAGGGCGCATGGATACGCGAAAACTTGGGCTTCTTGATGCCGTGGCGGAAAGCTCTTCGCAGACATGGCGCCTAATAGCCCTCACCATCGAAAGCTTTGTAAAATTGTTTCAGCGGGCCGTGCCGTTGGATCAGGTGGGCGGGCCCATCCTTATCGCGCAGATGGTTGGCCAGCAGGCTGCGCACGGTCTGGTTAGCGTCTTGTCTCTTGCCGCGTTTATCAGCATTAATCTCGGCATCCTGAACCTGCTGCCTGTGCCTGTTCTGGATGGAGGTACCGCTGTTTTTCTGCTGCTTGAGATGGCGCTGCGCCGCCCCCTTCCGGAAAAAGTTCGGGATCTTGCTATGCGTGTGGGCTTGGGTCTTTTGCTTGCGTTAATGGTTTTTGCCACATGGAATGATATCGTCCGGCTTTTTACGTAAGCAAGGAACGTTGCAGAGGTTGATATGGATAAAGATTGCCTCCTTGTGCTAAATGCCGCGGAATCCCGCGCGCAGCTGATCGTAGCCAGGGTTGAGGGCGGATTCTTCCATGAGGCTGCTTCCCGTATGGAAAAGAAGGACGATGGTTTTTCTGCCCCTTTTCAGGCAGGGGAATCGGATAAGGGTGCTTTTCCTTACGCGGAACTTTTGTGCTCCCAGGAATGGAATGCGCCTTCCCGGGGGACGGAAATTCTGCCAGCAGCCTTGGAGCATGTGTTTTGCGCTTTGGATATTTCTGTGGATCGCCTCGGACGCATTGCCTGTGTGCGGGGGCCTGGCAGTTTTACGGGGATTAGGCTGGTACTCTCCATGGGGGCCGCTCTTCGCCGCGCCACAGGTGCTGAATTGGCAGGCATTAACTATATGCAGGCGCTGGCGTTAGGGTCGTGCGCGGACGGCGCTGCCTATGTGCGTGTGCTAACCCACGCCCGCCGCGGTCTTGTGCATGTTCAGGATTTTTTGCGTGGCGCGTCCGGTTCTGCTGTGGCGCAAAGCAAGGCGGAACTTCGAGGTTTGGAGGATGTTCTCCAGCGGCCTGAAGAAATTTCTGGTCCTTTTTGTGTGCTTGGGAGCGGACTTACACGCAACGCTTCAGCACTTCTTTCTTCTTTGCCTGCAGGCTGCCATGCCATAGTGGAGCGCGGGGATTACCCCGAAGTGCAAGCGCTGATCCGTCTGGCGCTAGAGGCAGAGGCAGGGCAGCGAGACCTTGAGCCGCTCTATTTGCGTCCATGCGACGCTGTGGATAATCTGCCGCATATCGCCCGCCGGCGCGGGCGGGACCCGAAAGAAGCGGATGCGCGTCTGCTGCAGCTGCTTCGCATTCCTCCGAAGCCTTTGGAAGAATAATTAGCGGAAGGCTGCGCTTTTGCCGCCTTATGCGCAGGCCGCTTCCCGTTTTTTTTTGCCGATTAGAGCGGGAGTCGTGCATGTTCCCCCATCCAAGCGGAATCAATAGAAATAGCGTCGCTTGGCTTATCGCCATGCGGGGAAAAGCGCTTGCCGTTTTTGGGGCTTTGCCGTGTGGAAAGGTTCTCAGGATCGTGTAAAGCGGATGAATCCACCATGCAGGGTCGCTGTGATACCGCCTGGAAACTGGAAGTACTTGGGCCGCTGGGGGGCAAGCAAGGCATTGTCAAGCGCAAAAAGCGTTTCAGCGCGGGCTTGGCCTTTCCCTCTGCCAACGTGAGCAACGAGCCTCGCGAACAGGCGGAGCCTGGCAGCGCGGGGCAGGGTGCGGGCCTGAGCTTCCTCTAAGCATGCGGTATCGTCCGCGCTAAGGCATTTCCCAGCAATGGGTGATAGATACGTTTCCCAAAAACGCTCATCTTCCCTTGCCAGTTCCCAGAGTCTGCCTATTGTTCTGCGCAAGGCAGGGTTTTCGGCAAAGAGAAGCGGTAGCGTATGGTGGCGCAGGCGGTTGCGGCGAAACTCGTCGGACTCGTTTGAGGCGTCATGCAGCCAGCCGGTACCATGAAGGCTGGCAAAGGCTTCAAGATCGCTTTTGGGAAGTTCAAGGAATGGGCGGAGCAGGTGCCTTTGCGCGTCCAGAGCTGGCATGCCGCCCAGGGCTGGCCAACCGGCGCCGCGGACAAGGCGCAGGAGCACGTCTTCCACAAGGTCATCGGCATGATGGGCCAGAAGAATCCATACGGCTCCATACGTTCGGCGTATTTTTTCCAGAAAGGCGTAGCGGGCGGAGCGTCCCGCCTCTTCAAGTCCGGCGCCGGTGGAAGCTGCAAGCGCGCGCACGTCGGCCCGTCCGCATTCGCAGGGTACGCCAAGAGCTTTTGCCATGCGCTGGACGGGGCCTTTTAGCGCGGCCTCTTCCTCTGACTCCGGTCTAATTCTATGGTTTAAGTGCGCAAGCACAAAGGGCACACCGGATTGCTTCAAAGCCAGCGCCAAGGCTGTGGAATCCGCGCCTCCGGAAAAAGCGGCCACAACAAGCGGTTTTTCGCCGGCGAGGCTTTTCTGCACGGCTAAAAGAACACGGCGGCAGAGGGCGCGGTTACCGCGTTCTTCCTGTTTTTCCGCGTGGTGCCGAGGGGGTGCCGTGTGGGGAGAGTTCTTTTTCATGCGGATGTCCTGGTTATGTCCTCTGTTTCGGGGAAGAAAAAAGTATATGTGACGGCGGCGAAAAGCGCAAATTTTTGCTTGCCAAGTTTTCGCGTTTCGGCTAAACATTTCCTCGAACGGAGAGATGTCCGAGCTGGCCGAAGGAGCACGATTGGAAATCGTGTGTACGTTAACCGCGTACCGTGAGTTCGAATCTCACTCTCTCCGCCACAAGAAAATTTCAAGCGGTATTTGCTAGACCGTAATAGTCTGCAAATACCGCTTTTTTTGTTGCCTTCACTGTCTCTGGCCATCTCACCTGCTCCTTTTTCCGTTGCATGCATCTCATCCTTTTGGGGGTGTCATTGGGGGTATCGTTCATTGCGGTACCCCCTTTCTCGTGGGGCGATACCCCCAAAAGGAGCTTTTGTGAGTGGAAAATTGAGCAGTTGGAAAAACAAGTCCAGACGTTGTTCACGAATGGAGATCCCGGGGAAATCCCCGGGACTCACAAGGCCTGTGGCGGCGGAGGCGTCTTTCTTCGCGGGTGCCGGATCCGGTGCCGCGGAACATGCCAAGGGTCTGACTGCGTCTCGGAATCTGCCCCCGACCCGGTCCTTTGCTCCGTACCTTAACAGTCCGGACGAAATGGGCGGAAAAATGACGTGACGAAAAACTCCGCGATACGGGAGGCCATAAAAATTTTTCCCAGGAAAAGTCTGTTTTCTCAACATATTGCGAAGACGGAAGTGGGAAAAATCCAGAAAATAAGAAAAATCTCCATTTTTGACTGAACAGGATCGGATATCGCCGCAATCTTGAGCCAGCAAGGGAAGTTTTTTGTCCCTTGGAACTCTACAGTCAGCGCTTGCTTCGCAGACGCTGCGGCAATCCCTGAGGAGGTTTTTGCAAATGCGTTCAAATTCAGCATCCCCGAACAGCGTCGAGTTAATACACGTATCCGAAGTCGTCCGTATTTTCCGTTGCAGCACTAAGTCGGCCTATAACTCCTGTCTGATAAGGAGGCGGCGCCGTGGCCTCTATTCCGACTTAACCCTGCGACCTGCGAAGCAAGGACTTTGTCCCGGACTGATTACCGTACTCCGTCCCTCGAAGCTGTCCAGGCAGGGACAAAAGGTACCAAGAGTCCTCGCCTGAAACATCATGGATTGGGAAAGTCATCGGTTTGAACAAACGGCCTGGCTGAGCTTTTGACTAAGTTTCTCGCTGTGGTTGGCTGTGTTGCTCGCAGAATGTAAGCTTATGACCTTGCTGGCGCTTTCTGACACAATTTTCGGTGACGGTATATTTGTCGGTATGAAAAAATAAAAAAAATTTTTTTAGGTACATATCAACTAGTTAGATACTATGTTCCCTTGCTCTCTCCGCCATAATAGCCTTTAACAAAAGTCCCGCAAGGCTAACACCTCGCGGGCTTTTGTTTTTGGAACAGGCGCAGATTCCGCGACAGTGCGTTGAGCCAGCGAGCCGCAGACAGTATTTGGGTTTATTGTTCAAACTTAAGCGCTTTAAAATGGAGATCAGGAATGATTTCCTTGAGGAGAGTTTTATCTGATACCGCGTCAAGCTTCCTTTGGCGGGCAAGGTTGATATGTTTTGCCGCGTTGCTAAGATTATCGCGCATGTGCGTTGTAAACATATCGCCTTCTTCGCCCTCTTCGCGCCTTTGGTATTCTTTACTGAGTTGGGAGTAAATGCGCTTTGTGCTTGCTTCAGGCGCTGGAGCAAGGTTCTCCGCTTCTGTGCGGTAGAAGCTAAGCGCTGTTATGAGTCCTGAAAAAATATCCTTCATGGCCTCGGTCAGGGGCTTTTGCTTTTCCGCGGGAAAGTGCTTAGCTTTTAGCTCCTCCAGCTCTTTATTGAGCATCCAATAGCGCAAAGCGATACTCCGCAGCGACTCGGCCTGATAGAGCAGAGAGCGAAAGTTTTTTTCGTAGGCTAGTTCACGCCGCCGGGCCTCAGCGCGTTTTTGGTCTTCAAGCAGGCCGCGGAGTTGGTTCAGGTTCGTGCGCATTTCGTGAGAGGCGACATCGGTAATGCGATCCAGTTCCTGAATGGGGTCGCCTGA
>CAYWQK010000077.1:0-5983 GCA_964460575.1 uncultured Desulfovibrionaceae bacterium
CGGCCTAACGGAACGAAAACCGTGAACTGGGTCCTAAGCAAGCCAGCGCAGCAGGAACGTGAAGCTCTGCAACGAATCATGCCCGTGGCGTGCGAATGCATCCGGACCTTTGCGGAAGGCAACCCAGAAAAAGCCATACGCCTAGCCAATGGATACAGAGACGCCGAGATGCAATAGACGACTCAACCTCCCTGAATACATCAGACTAAAGCAGGCGGCTCTCCGCTTCTCTTTCCTCATATTTACCAAGAGTACATGTACGGCGGCAAGCAGAAGGTCCAGACGCTCATCATTTTTTCTTTGTCTAGGATTCGGCCAAGTATAAGTACTATATGCTTGTACGCTAAAACAATGTTGCTCAGCCCCCGCTTGTCTGAAGCTCATGTCCGCCCGCTCAAAAAGACAGTTTTTTTGGGAATGGCGTAATTCAGCTCCATGCAATCTAAGCAACGACCGTTTTCCATACGTATTCAAGATTGTTTTCTCAAACGCTAAAAAAGATGCTTTTGTACAAACTTTTTTTGAGAAAAAAGAGCGACTTCCGCCAGCCATTGCTATGTAAAAACATTCCCTGCATCCTTGTAAAAATTACCAAAGAAAGGTATTCTTAACAATATGTTCTTACCGCAAAACGCTTTTCACGCAGAAAGGAAAACGCGATGAAGCAGCTCAACGATCCCTCGCTATTCAGAATGCAAAACTATATCAACGGACAATGGGTTGACGCAGACTCTGGCAAGACCCTATCTGTAGATAATCCGGCGAGCCTGGAGTGCATTGGCACAGTACCGGACTGCGGTGCTACGGAGATGAAGCGGGCCATTGATGCCGCCTCAGCTGCCTGGCCCGCATGGCGCGCCAAAACAAGTGCCGAGCGCTGCGCCTATCTGCTTAAGTGGTACAGCCTTATTAAAGAAAGCGCCCCTGATCTCGCCCGAATCCTCACCTTAGAGCAGGGCAAACCCTTAGCTGAATCGCTTGGCGAAATCACGCAGAACAGCGGCTACATCCCCTGGTTCGCCGAGGAGGCACGCCGACTGTGTGGCGAAACAGTACCCACCCCCCGCCATGGCGTCCGGCCAATCACTCATTGGCAGCCTGTTGGCGTAGTTTTTGCCATTACGCCATGGAACTTTCCTATCGGCATGATTCCCCGCAAGGCCGCACCCGCGCTGGCTGCGGGCTGCACCTTTATCGCCAGGCCTTCCTCTGCTACGCCCTTCTCTGCATTGGCATTGGCCATGCTGGCTGAAAAAGCCGGTATCCCTGCAGGCGTATTTAATGTTATCACTGGCAGGGCGCAACCCATTGTGGATGCCATGGCTACGGATACGCGAGTCCGAAAAGTAACCTTTACAGGCTCCACAGCCGTTGGAAAAAGCCTGATGGCTGCCTGCGCGGGAACCGTAAAACGCGTATCACTAGAGCTTGGCGGCAACGCACCCTTCATTGTGTTTGACGACGCAGATCCTGAAAAAGCTGCCTCTCTTTGCGTAGCCAGCAAGTTCCGCAACGCAGGCCAAACTTGCATCTGTACCAACCGAGTGCTTGTGCAACGTGGCATTAAAGATGCCTTTATGAGGGCATTCTCGGAAAAGGTTCTTGCGCTTACGGTTGGAAACGGACTCGATGCAAAAACCGCTGTCGGTCCCCTAATTAGCGAAACGGCACTGGAGAACGTCGCGGCCATTGTGCGCGATGCCTTGGACAAAGGCGCCACCCTAATCGCAGGCGGTCACCCGCACGCGCTTGGTGGGCGTTTTTTCGAACCGACTGTGCTGGACAAAGCTACACCGGAAATGCGCGCATTCAAGGAAGAAATTTTTGGTCCGGTTGCGCCTGTCTTTGCGTTTGAGAATGAAAAAGAAGCGCTAGAACTCGCCAACCGCACAAACTACGGGCTTGCCGCCTATGTCTGCACACAGAACATCGGGCGCATTTTCCGCATGATAGAAGGCCTAGAATACGGCATGGTCGGCATAAATGATGTGTCTCTTGCCGCGCCGGAAACCCCCTTTGGGGGCGTTAAAGAAAGCGGTGTTGGCCGCGAGGGCGGACACGAGAGCCTAAAGGATTTTATGGACACACGCCTTGCGGTACTGGGTGATATTTAGGGATGATCCATCTGGCGATGTAGCCAATCTCCTTTTATACAAACGCCGGATGCCAGCCATTTGAGTCTGACATCCGGCATCCACCAAAAACCTATGTTGTTACCGCACAACGCCTCAATCTTCATAAAAAGAAATGTTTGTACTAACCTTTTGCGTGTAATTAGTGCCACAGTCCGTGCCCTCACCACTAAACTGGTAGCGCTCTGTCACCGTCTGTCCGGCAGGAACAAAAAGCATCATACCGGACTGTTTCTTTTGGGCGGTAAAGCAGATCTCCCCTGTCAGGTCATTACGCACGGTCATGAGCACATCTAGGTAGTAGACCTGCCCCGTATCGCCGCCGGTATTCGTATACTGCAAAGTTACATCCGCCTTGTTATTGGCAAACGAAGATTCCACGCATTCACAGTTGATTTTTGCCTTGGCTGGAACACGACGTACAGGCGCCTGCTTTGAGCAGCCTACCAGTAAAAGCACCACAAGACCAATGTTCAACACGGCCATTCCAAAAAGTTTCATCCTTACCATCCTTTATCCTTCACCGCCACACAAAGCACGTGTGAAAACAAGAGACTCACATGCCTCCACGGCTACACGCGGCATTTTTGAGGCAGTAGTTACATGCTTGCTGTAACGCTCTTTCCATTCCTTTGGGGGGGGGTAATCCAAAAAGCGAAATATTCCTACCGTACAGGTATTTTCACATAACGGATTTTCCCACATCCGCATACCTCACCCCCAAAAAACTCTTTTTACTACAACGCGTCGATAGTGTACACTCACAAAAGCCTTTTCCCGTTAGAATCTGGGAAAAATTTCATAAAGAAAAACCCAAAAAGTCCTACTTAACACCCCCCTAGTTCAAAGTCACCTTAACACCTTGAGGCACAGCCTTCAGCTGTTCGCCAGCAAACGCTCCCTTTGACAGGGAAAGAGTTTCTAGCGCTGGGAAATTTTTCAAGTTTTCCAGGCTTGCGATCCCCGTGGTCCCTTTTAACGAAATACTACGCAACTTGGGCAGACCACCCATGGATTCAAAATTGGTAACTTTACTCTTATCCAGCACAAGGATTGCCAGTTCTGGCAGGTCGTTAAACTTAGCCAGGTCAAAGGCAGGAGCATTTCCGGCGGTATTGAGTTCGCGGAGCTGTACATTCTTCAATGCGGAGAGCCCAGTGAAATCCGGATTGACGACCGTTTCCTTGGCTAGAGTGAGCCGCTTCAGCCTCTTCAAATTCGTCAGAAAGGCTAGATCAACAGGCTCGCCGACCTTCACGTTGACTTCGCGCAAAGCTAGTTGCTCCAATTTGGTCAACGTGCCGATGGCCGCAAAATTTTTCACGTCCAAGCCAATATCAATGCTGAACACTTTCAGCGAGGGCACGGCAGAAAGAAAATCCAGATTGCCAATGGGTACGCGCATACCTCGAATCTTGAACTTTTCCAAACTCTTGACATCGGCAAGAGGTGTATAATCCGTCACGTATCCGGCGGATACGCTAAATTCCTTCAAATTATCCAGCGCTGAAATCCATGAAATATCTTTTTGCTGCGTCAGACCGCCACTCAATTTGGTAAGCTGCTTCAGCTTGGCAAGAGTACTACAGTCGCTCCCTTTTGTGGCAGAATACGTGAGCTTCCTCAGCTTGGGGCATCCGGCCAACGGGCTGAAATCTTTCACACTCGCGCCATGAAGATTAACCCTTTCCAGGTTAGGAAGTTTGGTCAGCGCGGAAAGATCGCCGATAGAAGAGCCAGTCAGGTTTACCTCCGTGAGACCTGTCAGCGCGGCAAGCGGTTCAAGGTCCTTCACATTCACGCTCAGACGGATGGTCTTTAGTGCCGTCAAGGCGGGAATACCCGCAAGAGACGTCACACCATGGCTGCTTACCGCGACTTTAGTCAAGCTAGTGAGTTTGCGCATCCATTCCAGACTGCCTTCCGCACCACCGTAGGCTACGTTAAGATACGCAAGTCCAGTCAACCCTGCAAGCGGGGACATATCCGCAACATCCGGACAGATAAGTTCCAAATGTTTTAGCTGTGTTAAGCCCGCTAGGGGGGCAAGACTGGTAAGTCCGCTTTTCCGGGCCGTAACCTTCAAAGAAATAACATCTGGAAAAGCCTTGGCAAAAGATTCAAGGCTAGTATCGTCGATTTTTCTAAGAGTAAAATCAATCTTGGCTGCATCGCTTACGCCGGCGGCATTCATCTTATTGCGCGCCTCGGCAATTTGCCCGTCATCCACAAGTTCTTTGAAAACGACATCGAATTGGGTGGCGTCAACAGAAGGCGCTGCCAGCATAGGGCTAGATAGAAGAAAAACTGCAGCGGCAACCCAAAAAAAACGTTTCATTAAAAAACTCCTTAAAAAGATCGGCAAAATTCCAGCACCGGCAAATGCGCATCCCTCCCTATGTTGCTACGGAATCAGCCATAAGTCCTTTAGGGAACAACCATGGTATTTCAATATACCACGGCAAGTGTCTTGGTTTTACCATATCATTCTGCATGGAATAACGCAAATTCTCCTTATCCCTATACGTTCCTCCTTCTAAAAAATAAAATTTTTATTCTTCTTTTTTCTAATCTGAAAATTTAAATATAAATGTTATTTTATAATGTAAATCATAACATTTTAACTAAAAATTCCGATAATAAATCGTTATTTTGAAAAAAAAAGACAAAAAATATTGACATAGTGTATAAAAAATGTTTCTTTCTTTCTGAAAAATGTTAGGGATAAAAACTACGTTAGCCTTTTTTATCAAAAAAATACGTACAAAAACGCATTAAGCTTCCTGTCACCATCCCTATGATTAACTGAGTGTCAAACTTAAAGAGGTACAAACAATGCGACAATAAACTCACATAATATAATCGGTGCGATCGTGTGGAACTGGACTCCGCGACTGCTTTTCTTCTCCGGGATGCCGTAGATTCTATGAACGGAACAGCGAGTAAAAAAGTTTTCCGATGACCGAACGGGGCACCCTTCAGTTTCCGTCAATATACGGGTTAATAGGAACAGAGTAAAATGGCAGAGCCTTCCCACTATATCTATCTCAAAGTTCTCGCCACCGAACTTGACCTAACGAAAAGAAGCTGATGCTGTGAATAGATTTCCCCCTGATTTTAATTCTGGCTTTTTGTACAAACAATACAATAACGCAACGTTCTCAAGGAGTAAAAATATGAACAGAACTTTTATGACATTCGGCGCAATCATTCTTTCGGGACTTGTTGTTCTTCCTGGCTGTTCCGTCGGTATGGCCATGGTTGGAAAAAAAGAACCTGAACTCAACGTCGTACGAAACGGAGCTACTCGCGGGGAAATTGAGCTACAACTCGGTTCGCCTGTGGAAATACAAGAATTCGATGGGAAACGGTTTGATATCTATGAATATGAAATCGGCAATAATCCTTCTGCAGGTCGTGCTTTCGGTCACGGCGTCATGGATTTTCTAACCCTTGGCTTATGGGAATTCGTGGGAACACCAGTTGAAGGTGTTCAGGGACAAAAAAAACGTCTCGGAGTTACGTATACTAAAGATGATACCGTTGCCAAGATACAAGTGATCCCTATGCCCAAAAAGAAAAAGAGATTAGAAGAAAGTCAAGAGGATATGTAAACTCTTTTCAATTCGATTTGTTTTTACTCCTTCAAAAAGGAGAGTTCTGTAAGCACTATCCTGCCTGATGCATTAGTCTTGCTTCGATCAAAACAACACTGTCGTTCTAAATTACTACAGGTTATGCCATGTCAATTCCGCCGCGCTGAAAAGCGAGGGGCCGCTTGTATCCTGTCATAGTGCTTCCTGTTTCCGAAATCTCGTGCCTAACTAAGGGTGCCTATAAGTGCCCGCGAT
>CAYWQK010000078.1:0-5715 GCA_964460575.1 uncultured Desulfovibrionaceae bacterium
ACTATTTTGGTGAAGCTCTTTGTTTTACCCATAGAGCTGTATTATTATGCCGCTCTCTTTTTCCTGATGCTAAGACTGGTTCAGCCGGAGAAAGCTGATTTTGCTGTTGTGCTGCGAGTCATAGCATATAGCTCAGCACCATTGATTTTCTATCTTGTTCCAATTATTGGGCAACTGGTTGGTGCTATTTGGTTTGCAGGCTGTTGTTTTGTCGGATGCCGCATTGCTCTTGGTTTGCCTTGGAATAAGGTCGCAATGGCTCTTGGTCCGCTTTATTTGATTGCCTTTGCCATAATGGCGCAGCTGAGTCAGCATTTGGGCATTATATAGGCTGATGATTTGAGCGATACACAGAGTGCGTTAAAGCATCTATAGCTGGATATTTTTTCAAAGCAAAAAAGCCATCTGCTTCTAGTAAGGAAGCAGATGGCGCATGTAAAAGTAAAAATATAAAGCTGTCTTCTAGTATTTGTAGGTCAGGTACGCGCCAACTTTATACATATGGTTCTTGAGCTGATCCTTTGTACCAGACCAAACGCCTTTGTCCAAATCGAGATAGACGTAGCCCAATTCAAAGGCCGCGGTCAGATTTTTATAGATCTGGTAGGAGTTTTCGATATTGAATTCATACGCTCTATCGGACGTCGTTAAATAGAAGCCGTTGCTACGTCCAGGAAAGAGGGGGCTGGAGACAGCGCCTTTCTTGACCATATTCGCATTATTGGTGCCCTGATAGTAGGTAGCACGCACATTATGAGAAAGTTTATCAATAAAGGTGATATCGTCAAGACGAAGGCCAAGGCCCCAAGATCCGGAAAGATCCAAGGTCAAGCAGCCGGCATCATACCAGCCGCCGTCGGAGCCGAAGTTCGTGGCCCAAGAATCAGCATAGATAGCGGGCAGGCGTTCAGAACCGTTTTTCCAACTGCGATCATCACCAGAGGCATACCAAGCGATAATGCCAGGGGTCATATAATCGAGTTTGTATGTAGCCAATAAGGAGGCGATCCAGCCGCTACGCTGCACATTGTAGCCGTCAGCCCTGTGGCCAGCGTCAAAATGACCGTAAACGAAATCCGCAGCGAGGGTGAACGGATCAAAAAGGGTCATTTCGCCGCCGACACCGAGCCACCAGCCGAAGGGGTGGTTCCCAGGCAGACCTGATGGAGCATAATCAGCCGGCAAAAGCGAATTTAGGGCCGTGCTTTCAGCGCCCCAGCTTGTGGAGCCAGTCAGGGCGTCTGCAGCATTATGTGTATCGATGCCTTCAAAGGCATTTTTACCAACAAAAGCCGACATAGCCCATGGAGTTACACGGAAACCGTCACCGGTCACCGGAAGGGAAAGAAGGGTAACGTCTATGCTGTCATGAGGAAGGCTGTAGTCGTTATAGGGACGGAACCAAGCCAGAGATACACCGAGCCAATCATTGATCGACTGGCTAAGTGCAACGCCGGCCATTTCCACGCCCATAACGGTATGGAACGTAAAAGACGGTGTTTCAGCATACTGCAGACCCATGCGGACATGGGTATTCACTTCAGGCACCATCCAGTCAAGGTACGCAAAACGAGTCTTTACATTGTTGCCGTCAGTACCAATGGCCCAGCCGTGTTCGGCACCCCAGCCGGCATTCCCAGTTCCGCGGTTGCGTCCAATTTCAAACTGCAAAATGCCTTGCAGGTTTTCAGAAGCAATAAATTCGAACTGCGGACGAATCCGGGTACGAGCCTGGAAGGTGTCGGAAGAGTCGCCATGGCGCTGCAAATCGGTATCCTGCCAGGACCAGCCAAATTGCCAGGTACCGGTAGCGCGCAGCTCAATAGCTTTGGAAGAAGCCGCGCCGCCGAGAATCATCCCAGCAGTAAGCAGCAACGTAATTAAACGTTTCATTTGTCTTGCCTCTCTGAATGGAAACAGTTAAAAGTAAAAAAAAGAACTATGCTTCGCCGAAGCTTGCGAACACAGGTTCAGGTTGCCCAAAAGAGATCCTCTCCCAGCAAAGAGTCAGCGACAAAGCTTGGCTCAACCAACAGCAACCGCATAACGGGCAGGGGAAACGAAAACGTCTTAGGACAAACAATACCCAAGTAAGCAGTTTAATAATTTTGCCGTTGACTGTCAACATATCTACATGGCAGGGCTGCTGTGCAATGCTTCTTAGGATTTTGGGCGGAATACCAATATAAAAATCCCCCCCTTTAGGTTTAAAACGTTGCGGATGCTTTTTTTTCAGCATAAAGTATGCCAAAATATAGGAGGAATGCTCACAACAGCCTATCTTTATTATTTATTTTAGATTTATAAATCTAGATATCCATGGCATTCAGCGGAGTGCGCGCCTCCTTTTTTCTACTAAACGGAATAACACGCTGGGGGTATTGGATGGAATAAGGCCTATTTTCTTTTATAACATTCTTTTATTATTGGTTATTATGCAAAATTCTCATCTGTCTTTTTTCTTTCGCCAAACGATATCTTTTGAAGGGCTTTTTGATGGTTTCTTCTGCTTTCTGAGCGCTCACAGTTGTGCATATTCCGTTGAAAACGTGAATGGCTCATAATCTGCGAGATAGCCTTTTCATTGGCAATCGTTTTGTTAGCCTCTCAAAAAAATTCTTCTGAAGGCCGGAGAAAACTATGAATCATCCGCTTTCCTTCGGTTTTCGCCAGCCACGCTTACTGTGGCACTGTTCCGGAGATGGATTGTTCCGGTGCTTTTGTCCCCTGATCAAAGACCACTGTTTTGTAGACGAGAACACATCGCGTGTACTGTAACTTTAAAGTGAACAGAGATAACTTGTGCGGCACAGTTATTTGTGTAGCTTCTTCTAAGATGTGTGTTCCGCTTTTATTTTTGGATCGGAACTGTCAGAGTCAGTGCTGTCCTGGAGGCTGTTTCCGCTGTTTTTTACCCATTGTTTTTCCGGTGCCGTACAAGTATACTCGGCTAGCAATAAAGCATGAAAAAGCGGTGATGAGTTCCGGCGTGAGGGAGGCCAAGCTGGGGGAAGTACCGAATCACGTTACGGGACGGCGAAGCAAACAGTTTCTGGCTGCATCACGGACTTTCGGTCTATGAGATGTACATAAAAACGAGTAGATGGATCGCGCAGGCTCTTAAAAGCCGCAGCAGGAGGTAACAGGTATGGGCATAGATGTCAGGGCAGATATCAAAAGTATTCTTGATGCGCTTATGGACAACCCTCATGTGCAAAAGGCTTTGGCTTTCTTAAAGCAGGATGAGGCGTCTAGCTTTGAAGAACTGCAAAAATTGGCCTGTATCCCGGCTCCTACCTTTTCGGAGCAAGATTATCGTTCTCCCGCATACTTGGAGTTACTGCGTTTGTACGGCGCTGAAGACTGCGAAATGGACGAGATGGGCAACGTATGGGGTTATGTAAATGGATCAGCGCCGCGGCCCGTAGTGATGATTGATGCGCATATCGATACGGTTTTTTCGTATGACGTTCCTCTTACTATAAAGCAACTAGCCCAAGATCGTTACAATTGTCCCGGAATGGCTGATGATACAGCATGCCTCGCTATGGATCTTTCCGTACTGAGAGCTCTGCGTTACGCGGGTTTGCGTCCAGTAGGTCGTATCCGCATCAACGGGGCTGTGCGGCATGAGGGCGAAGGCGATCTGCAGGGGATGAAGGCAATAGTAGAACGTGAGAGAGAGCTTGATGTCTGCTTGTGTGCCGAAACGCTTTCCCGTCCAGGCGCCATCATTAATACCGTGCTTGGCGTATACCGCTACGAACTTATATTCCGAGGGCAGGGCGGGCACTCGTGGCTGGATTTCGGCAGGCCAAACCCTATTCAGGCGGCGTGCCGTTTCGGAGCGGCTCTTTCCGCGTTGATTCCTTCTGATAACCCAAAAACAACGTTCAACATCGGCACCATATCTGGCGGCACGACAGTTAATTCTATTCCGATGGAGTGTCATCTCAAGCTTGATTTGCGGTCTGTTTCTGCCGAAGGTCTTGATGAGCTCGATGAGGTTGCTCATCGGCTTGCTGAAGAAGCGGTTAAGGAGGAAAACGCGCGCTGGAGCGGCGGGGAGCGTATAAGCGTGGAGTTTATCCGCATTGGCAATAGGCCAGCAGGCCATACGCCTGATGACGCATCTGTTCTTCAGGTCTTTTGGAGTGCCAGTGAACTTGTGGGGCTTAAGCCGTTTTTCTGGCCGCCTTTAGGCACCAATGGCAACGTGCCATTACACGCTGGTATCCCTACGCTTTCATATGGTGGCGGCGGGATAGGCGGTAACCTTCATTCGCGGGAAGAGTGGTACAGTCCAAATTACAGCGTGCAGCACGCGCAGCGATTGTTGCTGTCCGTGTTAGCTATGGCTGGGCTCGAGGGCGTAAGTCAGCCTTTGGCTCAGATTATACAGCGTTAGCGAGCATAGCGCATAGATTGTCAGTCCAAGCCGGGATATTTTTTAACTGCGTGGAGGATATGAATGAAACATATTATGGATACTGTTAAAGCTTCGCTTAGCGAAGATCGTATCAGGGCTGCAGCGAATGTCTTTAATGAAAAAGCGCTGTGGGAGAAGCTTAAAGTGTGCGCTGCCAAAATTGGCAAGGAGGCATTGCTAAAGATTTTTACACTTTATTATATTTTAAAGGAGAAACCGCTTGCTGCCAGCGAGAAGGCCTTAATAGTAGGCGCACTGGGATATCTTCTTTTACCAATGGATTTAGTTCCTGATTTTCTTCCTATTGTCGGGTACTTGGATGACATCTTTGCCTTGGGCTATGTTATCGACCGCTACCTGAATTACGTGGATGACTATGTGCGCTTAAAAGCTGAGGAAAAATTGGAATCCTGGTTCAGAAAATAATGTCTTCAGTAATAAGAAAAATATGCCAAAGTTTGAAAAAGTGCTTGACAGGTTGTGGGGAGATAGGGCATAAATCTACCTCGCCGCCGCGGACAAAACGTTTTGGGGCGGTTTGAAAAAGCGGGTTCTTTTGGGAGCGTCCGGCGGGGCGCTGGAAAAAAAATCCGAAAAAAAGTGCTTGACAGCGGGCGGCTGGTTCGCTAGAAAGCACGGGTTGCCTGACGGAAGGCGACATGGTTCTTTGACAAGCGAAGAGCGAACGGGAAAAAAGACTTTGAGTTTCGCTTCACTGAGAGGTGAGCGAAAGCCAGTAAAATTCAATCAACTGGAGAGTTTGATTCTGGCTCAGATTGAACGCTGGCGGCGTGCTTAACACATGCAAGTCGAACGCGAACGGGGCTTCGGCCCCAAGTAGAGTGGCGCACGGGTGAGTAACGCGTGGACAATCTGCCTCTGTATTGGGAATAACAGCTGGAAACGGCTGCTAATACCGAATACGCTCAGACTGAACTGTTTGAGGAAAGAAGGCCTCTGAATATGCTTTCGTACAGAGATGAGTCCGCGTCCCATTAGCTTGTTGGCGGGGTAACGGCCCACCAAGGCGACGATGGGTAGCCGATTTGAGAGGATGATCGGCCACATTGGAACTGAAACACGGTCCAAACTCCTACGGGAGGCAGCAGTGGGGAATATTGCGCAATGGGCGAAAGCCTGACGCAGCGACGCCGCGTGAGGGATGAAGGTCTTCGGATCGTAAACCTCTGTCAGAAGGGAAGAAGTTATGTCGTGCTAATCAGCGGCATATTGACGGTACCTTCAAAGGAAGCACCGGCTAACTCCGTGCCAGCAGCCGCGGTAAT
>CAYWQK010000079.1:0-5663 GCA_964460575.1 uncultured Desulfovibrionaceae bacterium
GCTCGCGTTCCCCCTCTTTATCGTCGGCCTGATAAAAAACTGAAAGGCGGGCGGCCAATCTGGAGCAAAGTTCTTTTACGGCTCGCTGGATTTGGCTATCCTTGAGGCTGGGATCGCAAAGCGGACTCAGCGCGTCGCGAATGCGGGCTATACCGCCGTCGTTGAGCTTCATGGCGGCGTCCCACGCTTCTCTAGGATTGGAGAAGTGGGCGGCTACGAGAGGGCTTTTGAGGAAAGACGCTTCAAGCGCGTTAACAAAATTTTGCATTTCAGGGCGGACGCCTTTTTCCCGGCCGTCAGCATCGTATTCAAGAATCGCGTCAAAGCGGAGTTTGGGGTTGCGAAGTAAAAAGAGATTGTTGAAGGCATGGATGCCGTCCCAACGTGTGGGCCAGTCGTGCTGCGTGCCGAAAAAATTAAGCAGTGACGCGCCAAGGCGGTTGTCCCAGCGAAATTCCACAGATGGAGCGCCGCTTTTTTGCTCAAATTCCATATCGAATTTCGTAAGGACAAAGAAAAGGGAAACAGGTTTGCCGGCTCGTTCCGAGGGACGATCGCCATGTGTGGAGGTTACCCAGTCATTGATGACGCCCGGCAGATCTTGCACTTCCTGATTGCTTGGGCCAATGCAGAGGAGCATGCTTGTGAGCTCGCGATCGGCGCAATAGCGCTGGAAGAGATAGGCGACCTTGCCTCTTAGGAACATTTCCTTCAGCATACCGGGTTTTTGCAGTTCCTTGCGCACGTCGTCGAACTTGTAGCGCGAGCGGTAGCCTGGAAAATCCAGCAGGTCTGTATGGTCAAAGTAGGGCGCGGGCTGGCGGGCCATGCTGATGGTTAATTCCGCTGTAAGCGCGGTGACTACACCGCGGGGGAGGGAAGAGGATCGTCCCTCCGCGGTGGTAATGCCAATAATGGAGGCGTTTGGATCAGACAGCGTATTGAGTGTGGCAACGTCAATAATGCTGCCCTCTCGGGGAATAAGCGCGTCAAGCGTGCAGAAGGCTTCATCGGGATGTCCTAGGGTCTCTAGCGCGGACAGCAGCGTGCGCAGAAGATTGGTAAAAGGTTCAATTTCATCCCAAATGAGGCTGTAGAGGCGGAGGCGCCCTTCAAGGGCAAGGCGGGGACCAAGGGTGAGAGCCCGTGCCCAGTAAAGCCTTTCCAGATCTTGCACCCTAGCCTTTGCGCGGAAATTTTTGACAAGGTATTCACGGAGATCTTCCATGTCGTCAAGGCCAATAGGGGAGGCGGCGTGCGGGAGTTTTTCGATGGTGTCAAGGGAAGCGACGATATTGCTTTGAGGGTCGTCTTTCAGTTCGCAGTCCGCGAAATAGGTATTGGCCAAGATCTTAACCAAATCCATTTCCGTGAGGAGCCTAGCCTGGACAGGATGCCCTTCGGGAATGGAGTCTGGTTTTGTCATGGTGAACCGGGTAACAAGCCCTGTGGATTCTTTGCCCCCTTCGGGATTGATTTCACGAAGAAAATCGTACTCTTCTCCGCCGAAAGAAGCCATAAGTGTGCCGGAGCTATCGCGGGCAAGGGCAGAGATAAGGTAGGATTTTCCTGCCTGGCTGGGGCCGAAAACACCGGCGCACATTTTCCGTCCCGCGGCGCGGGCGCAGTGGCGGAAGAGCCTGCCTGCACGGCGTAATTCTTTGCAGAGACCTTCCTGTTCGTTGCGTACAATAGCAGGATTTCTTTTTGCCCATGCCTCGGCGTCCGCAGCGGTTTGAGCTAAGCCGGAGCAGTAATCGACTAACGAAACCATGAAGATCTCCTTCCATTTGCAATGGGTAATGGATGCGTGGGGTCCTCGCTACATACGGCATATCGTAGCGCTATGCGAAACCCGCTGAGGGAAAGACAGGCTTTCCTTTTAAAGACACAGTGTCCGATGTCTTTGCCTAACGCAAAGCGATATGTCACCGGCAGCGCTTTGATCTGTAAACAGCACTATCAAACAACTACGCCTGTATCGAGCCAGAAACCTTCGTTTCTGGGGAGCGTTTGAAGGCGGATGTCAAGGATGTTCGAGACGGTAATGGGGTTCCCGTCCCTGTCTTCGGCCTCTTTAATAAAGAATTCGCCTTCGTCCCTTGAAGTACTTTCAAGCCCATCCGTGCTGTCTTCAGTGAGTTCCGAAACAACAAGCTGGATGGTAAGCGAAAAGGGCAGGCGCGAGGCATAAAACCGGCGTGCCTCATCGTTGACGAATTCCAGGAAATAGAAGCGCGTGGTCGTCCAGCGCTCGGCATCGATTTGACGGAATCCAATGGCAATAGGGGCGGCAAAAGAGATTTTATGCTCATATTCCCTTTCTTGTGCGTCGTTGACATCTACTTCGAACCAAATTTTTGGGCGCTTGATTTGCCCGTTAAGTTCCATTTCCCCGATATATCTGGCTGTGGAGCGGAGACGCAAGGTGGACGGATCAAAAGAAAATCCCTCAAGTTGACCTTCCGCCAGGGTACAAAGAATAGCGCCTACAACGACGGTTGTTTTGGGATCCGTCATGTGGCCAAGCGCGTCGGAGAAAGGATACCATTCTCCCATGCGGTATTCGATCATAGGAATGATGCGGTCCGGTGGCACAGGCAGATCGGCAAAAACGGCGTCCACCACACCGTGCCAGCAGCTGGGACGTCCTGTCAGGAGCAGAGCGTCGCAATCGTAGAGGTGCACGACTTCACAAAGGTTTGAAATTGCCTCGCGGAGCGTGCCGCGGATGGTGTCGTCCAAGCGGCGGTAATCGATTTTTATAGGCACATCGAGGAGCGAGAACTCTGTGCCGGTTTGGGCGTGGACATAGGAGGCAACGTAGTCTAAGGCCTTATCGCTGGGCCGGGTATGGCGCAGGGATTCCGGAAGGGGATCGGCTGACAGTGATTCTTCCTGTAGAGGCAGGCGGAAAAAGTCGCGGAAAGCGTGCGTTGCAACGCCGTTTGCGCGCTGCCCGGCCTGTTCGTACAGGGTAAGCAAACCAAGGGCCACGGGTACGGCGGCCTGCCGTACAAATTGAATGCGGGCATTGCGGCTTTCTGCGGTGCGATCCATAACATCGTGGCCGAAAAGATGGGCAAGAGCGGACTTGGAGTCTGGAATGCCGGCATGGACCATGGCTTCACCGATTGCAGGCAGGATATGATCCCGCACCACCGCGGCCAGCACGTCATCGCCGGCGATGTTGAATCCGTCGCGGAATTCAGGATGCGGGGCCATGCGCGCGGTGGATCCTTCGTCGCTTTGAAGATCAAAGGTGGTGATGGAAAGATCGGTTGTCCCGCCGCCGATATCAATGCTTGCCACCCTTACGCACGGGCGGTTGCCGTATTCGGGACGGCGGCGTCCCACCAGCCTGCAGAGCAGGTGCGCATCACCTTGGTATTTTCGCGTAATTTCATTGTACACATAGACAAGCTGGGTGCATGTGGCTTCGTCCCAGTCGCAGCGCACAATGGGGCTTGTACGGTAATCCGCGCGAGGTTGTTTCCGGTTTTGCGCTTGGGAATAAAAGTGTTCCCAGCCTAGCGATTCCCAAAGCACGTGTACAGCCCATTTGGCCCACCTGCGGTAGATGCGTTGTTCGGCGATGGGCATGCCGGCGGGGACAGTGAAAATGATTTGCCGAAGTCTCCTAGGGAGATCGGAAACGTCACGGCGTCCGCGTTGTCCCGGAGAGTTGATGGTCAATAGCGCCTGCTGAATGACTTCTACAAGAAGAAACATCATAAGCGAGGAGCGCGTGAAAAGCGATTCAAAGGCTGCCTCTCTTTCCTGCTTGCGGAGAATCTTGTTCCGCGTGAAAAGGGAGTCGTCCATGCAGCAGAGAGGCGTGCCGCTGGAGTTGACGTTGTGCGCAAGGAGTCCGCGGGTCACAAAGGGTTCGCTGGCTCCGCGCGTATTAAAACGCCAGCTTTGCTGCCAATCGCGTTCGTCCCAGAGATAGCGCTTGGGGCTTGACATGCCTGTAGCTCCTTCAGCGCAGACAGACAAAGTGGAAAGGCGTGCGGCTTCCGGACCAATGCGTACAGGAGACGGCCAGGAAAAAGCAACTGTGAGCCGGCCGGAGCGGCGGCTGAGGGCATCATTGCCAAAATCAATTTCAGAAAACTCTACGCTGGTTTCAAAAGGATCCGTGTAGACGTTTTCAGGCCTATCCATATCCCGTAGCTGAAGAAGATAGCTGTCATTGAGATTGGTGACGCTTTGAGCCCGCGTCTCAACCAGCATGCCGGTTGTGCGGGAGTTGCCAATATCCAAGACAAGGTCCACATCGACGGGCGTATGCCGTTCGGGATTAATGACATAGACCTTTACATCTTGGATGCAAAACTTAAGGACGTCAAGCATGGAGAGGTAATAGGCAAGGTATTCCAGCGTAGGGGCGTCTTCAGGGCGGCGCTTACGGTTTGCCCGCAGGTATTCATCCCATGTATCTTTGAGCCACTGGTCTATCCATGGTTCGTTAAGAAACCAGGCGTTGTCGCGGACATGTGGGGCCAGGCGGAATTGGGCGTGCGCATTGATGTCGCCCGGAGCAAGCGCGGCGTAGCGTCCTACTTCAGGAGCTGGCTCTTCCACCTGCATATCAAAAGCAAGGACGATGCGCAGCGTTTCAGGGCGGGAGGTATCCTCAACCATGTACACTCTGGCCCAATTGCTTGGTCCCTGCTCCACGCGGCATTCGCCATCGCGTTCCCAAAGCTGTTCACGTTCGCGGAGAAAAGGTACGGGGATCCATTTTCCCAGCCATGGCGCAAGGGCCTTTCGCCCATCAATTTCGTAGCGTTCGGCATTGATGGGATCGCCTGTTACGTCATCGAAAAATTGGCCGTCTTCCTCTTTGAGGGAATGCAGGGACATTTTTGAAGTATCTGTCCTCCCCGGAGTTTCGGCGAAGCAACGGCGCATGCGAGGCAACGTGGCGAGGTTCGTCTCAAAATCCATGAGCTGAGGGCAGCCGCCGGGAATAAGGCTGACTCGTTTTTTATAATGAGGTATCTGAAACATTAGCGTCTCCTGCCGCAAGATTCCACGCGGACAAAGGGAATTTCATAGGATTGGCGGCCACCGTTGGCATCTGTGAAAATCCAGGAGCAGGGAGTGCTTTGCCCTGACCCACGGCACGTCATTTGAGCAGCTCCCCAGCGCTCGCCATCAGAACAATAGGCGCCGGAAGAGGAAACACGGAGGGTGCTACCTTCCATCCGCGCGCGCGTTGTACCTGTGCAGGCCCGTCCGCCGCTGCGGCCTGAGGGGTCAAGGACAGTACGCCGCCCGTAGCTGCCCTGTGGACCAAAACAAAAACATTCCTGTACAATGCGCTTGGAAAAGTATTCCGGACGCGTTCCTTGCCAGCAGCCTTCAAGGAAGTCCAGACGGCCGGTCTGTACCGCTTCAGGAGGAATGCGGAGCTGCTCTCCTAGCTTTGCCTTTCGGGCGGGTTCTGTACGCGGAGCAGCCTTTTGTTCAGGTTTCACCGGCGCCGGCTGAAGAGTTCGCGGAGGCGTTTCCTGTTTGGCTATGCTGGTTGCTGCGGGCTTGGTGGGCTTTTGAGCCGCGTTTTTCTTTGGTTCGGGTTCTTTAGCGGGGACGGCAGGCGTTGTTATCGCCTTGTCTTCCTCAGGTTTTTCGCGTTTTACAGGAGTTAGGGGAAG
>CAYWQK010000080.1:0-5648 GCA_964460575.1 uncultured Desulfovibrionaceae bacterium
CTAGGTTTCCCGCTGATGGAAAACTTGGGTTAAAACCTAGGTTTCCCGCTGATGGCTTGCGTTACATCGCGTTGCACGGGGTGCCCTGCTGCCTTTCCAGCTCCACCGCGTCCAAGAAAGGACGCGAAAAGCCCCGCGCCCTCCCTAGGCCCGCGCCAGCTTTTGCGCGTGGCCGCAGCCCGCCGATAGGCGGATCCACCGTAACGAGGGCCCTCGTTACCCTGCTTGCCACCGCTTTCGGCACCCTGTTCCGCCCGCTCCCCGCCTCCAGCTTGACCGCGTGCCCCCACGTTGGTTGCCAGAATGCCCCGCCCTGCTGCTCCCCCGGTCCCCGCGCCGCGTGCGAAGAATCCGGCGCAAGGGGTGCCCGTTTCGTTCGCCCCCGCTCCCGCCTCGTAACGAAATGCCTTTAAAAATTACATTTTACACAGCGAAAAAATGGGCGTTCCGCGTACCCGCAGGGGGGTGGCCCTCGGAAGTACCTACAGCGCACCCCGGGGCCTTGCCGTCCATCCCCCGGAGGGCGGGCACTGGTTAGGGCAACATTTTGTTGCAGATTGTTGCAGCTTGTCGCAGACTGTCGCAATCCGCGCCCTGCTGCCTCTCGCACCACTTTCACGCCGCGCCCGCTTCCACGGCCTCCACGGTTTCGGCACTCTCCCCCCGCGCTTCCAGCGTCCCAGCCGCCATTGGGCACGCCGCCCGCGTCCTAGTCGACCCGAACGACCCCGCCCACTCTCCCATCTCTCCAGCCCCTAGCATCCGCACCGCGCACCCCCGAAGAATCCGAATCGGGGAAGGGCACCGATCGGGAATGGTGTTAGCCCGCCGTAAGACCCCAAGGGTTTGACGCAAGCGCCGCCCCCCTTCCCCCTCTCTCAGCTCCAGCAAACGCCGCGTTTCGACCCCGATTTCGACCCCGATACCGTTTTCCCGCCACCGTCTCCCCCTTTTTCGTCCGCTTTCCCTCCCAACTCTCCTAGCGTATCCGCATATTGCCTAATAAACTACTCGGGTATATGTTGTAATTAAACTTTAGAGTATACGAGTATAGTGTTGTAATTAAACTTTAGAGAAGATAAGTAAATTTTTCCACTCCCGCAAGGCTATACTTACAATATACTTACAGCTTTTCAAAACCGCCCGCAAACCATTGATTTTGGCGGGTTTCAGCAAATGGGGGGTATCCCAAAATAGTTTGGAGGTATCCCAAAATAGTTTGGATTTTGGCGGGTTTCAGCAAATGGGGGTGTCCCAAGCTAGTCCATTTTCTTTTCCCTAGCCGCGCCGAAAATGGTGCGGTCGGCCTGAAAGGTTATGCCGCCCTGCTGCCCCCGCGCCTCGCTCCAGCTCAGTATCTCCCCAACGTCCCGCAGATAGTCCATGTAAGCCCGCGCGGCTTCCCGCGCACGCTGCCTCTCCAGCTTGCCGCTTGCCCGCGCACGCTCGTACAGCGTGGCCCACAGCACCTTGTTGGCCTTCATGGTCGCGGCCCTCCAGTGCCGGACGCGGCACAGAATGTATTGTTGCACCGCGCAGGTCGCGGCGTTCATCCGTTGCCCCGGCCCTTGCAGCAGGGCGATCGGGATGGTGGTGACCTGCCGCCTCGACCGGGCAAATATCATAAGCGGGGATTGCCCGCACCATATGTATCCCGCCGTCTGGTGGCCGTTGGGCGTGGCAATCCGCGCGGGTTGCCACGGGATGGCCGGGCCTGCCGTGTCGCACAGCGCATATTGGCCCTCCCGCGCTTCCGGCGCGTTGGTGATCCAGATGTGGACATTCGCCAGCCGCTCCATCCGGCAATTTATGGCCTCAACCTGTTTCGGATTAGGGCTTCCGCTTCCGCCGATCGCCGCGTACAGCTGCCCCGGGGTGGCGCATTGCCCCGCCTTCCTCAGCGCGTCCGCGCCCACTATCAGCCTTAAATCCGCCTCGTCAAGCTCTCCCACCAGCTCGGCCCGCATCAATATCGCGGCGCACGGAATCCTTTCCGGATCCAGCGCGGTTCCAGTGCACTCGACATAGCGACCGCCGGGCAAAAACACCAGGGTGTTTTCGTATGTCGCGGCGCGTGTCGCCTCGTACAGACTGCCCGATATCTTGTCAAGCGGCCAGTCAACGTACTCCACGCGTTGCGTGCCCGCCCGCATGATCGGAGCGATCCAGTCGCTTGGGAACGCTACAATATTGCCTTGTCTGCTTGCATCCATGCCGCCGCGCCCCCTGCCGCCGCTATCGCCCCGCACAGCTCCCCCCGGAGCCGGCCGGGATCGTCCACATACACGCTTGCGGGATCCTCCCCATCGCGGCAAACGCCCAAAACGGCCACCCTTGCGCCCTGGTCCCGAAGGCCGCGCGCCGCCGTCTCCATCGCCGCCCTGCCCGCCGCATCGCCATCCGGCACCAGTATCCACGGTGCGCCCGCAAGCTCCTTGGCGTGCAGCCCGTGCCAGCTTGCCAGCTGTGCCGCGTCCCAAGTGCTCCCCATCGCGACCGCCGGGCATCGCAGGCCCCACGCGTCCGCGCCGTCACGCCGCTCGTGCTCGTAGCCTATGGCCGCCGTCACCGCAAGGGCGTTAAGCTCCCCCTCGGTCGCGATCACCGCGCGGCCCGCCGCCTGGTTGCCGCCCGATAGCTCGTAGCTCCTGGGCGATAGGGCGATCTTCCCGCCGAACACGGTGCCGGGCGGCCTGGTGCCCGCTTGCAGATAACGCTTTTTGTGCGGCGCGTCAATGTCCAGCGCCCGCGCCTTGTACGCCCCGGGCGCGATCGGGATTATGATCCGCTCGGACGCGGGCGCGTTCGGCGCGGACGGATGGCGCCAGGCGGCATCGTAGCCGATCCCGTATAGCCGCAGCAGTCGCGGATCCAGCCGCCGAATCGCGACAAAATCGGCCAGCCTGGGGCTTGCGCCCTTCCGCCCGCCCTCCAAAATGTCCAGCTGCCTAGCCATCTCGCCAGCCACGCGCCCTAGGTATGCCCGATAGTCGCTTTGGTCGGTTTGGTCTGCCGAAGGCGCAGCAGGGCGCGACCCGAACGCGCCCGCGCCAGGCGCGGCGCCATTCCGCCCGCCCTTCCGCACTGGTGCCCGTCTCCCGTCCCGCGCAAGCGGCCACGGCAAGCCCCAAACCTCGCAAGCGCGGCGCAAAAGCGCGTTAAAGTCGCCAATATGCTCGGAATCGCGCAAAAGGTCTAGCGCATCGCGGTTATGATAAGCCGCGCCCTCTCTTGCCCCGCACGCGTTGCAGATAAAGCGCGGGTGCCCGATCTCGGACGTGCGCGGCGCAATATCCATGCCAGTGCCTCTCTTCCCCGTTCCAGAGCCGCACACCGGGCATACAAAGCCCTTCTTTCGCGCCGGTCGGAGCATCGGCCACGGGTTCGCGCAGATATATTCTATTGCCTGTGCCCTAGTCATCGTGGGATTTTTGGGGATACCGATACCATCCCCGCTCAGATGTGCATTTGCCAAAGCAATGTGCCCCCCTTCATGGATATGGTCTTTAGGCGCGGTTTTCCCGCGCCTGCTGCTACTGTCATCTTGCTAGAGTGCTAGGGCATAACGCCCCCACACCGCGCGACCTTGCCAGGGATCGCGCCCTGTACCTCCCAATTGCCTTCAATGTGCCTCCAATGCCCATTATACCATGTGCCGCGCAACATCTCAAGCTAGGCGGGGTATAAAAACGCAAAAAAAGGGCCGCCTGGTACAGGTTAGGCGGCCTAGTGCGACAGTAGCGCACATATACTTTGGCACTGCCGATTATACCACGGCGCACCCGCGCCGTCAATACCCTGCCACATAATATTGATTTATGTGGCGCCCCCTCAAGAATCCCATAAAATCAACGTTTCCCGCGCCGCGCACCCCGCGTTTGTGTCAAACTTGTGTCAAACCCGATAGAAGTTTTGGGAAGGTCTGGGAAGATTTGGGCACTTTACGCGCCCACAAATATAGCTTGCGCCGCCCCGTATTATATCCATCTCGCGATAGCCCCTAATTTGCCCGTTAAGCCGTTTGACCCCCTGGGGGGTGTTGTCCATCGCCCGCGCCGCCCGAAATGTCCGCATGGCCCTCCTAGGCGGTTCTATTACCAAATTTTTTCGCCACGTCCGCCCGGAGCAATCAATAACGCGCCGCGTCCACACGGCCCGCGACCGTCCACGCGTGCAGACTCCATGCGTCCACACGGTGCGCGGACGACCCCCGCAGGGCGCAAAAAAGCGGCGTTATCCGCGCCGCTAGGTTGTTTCTAGGTTGTTTTTTGATTGTTTCGCGGCCCTGCTGCCCTTGCGCCCGCGCCAGCCGAAGGATGGCGCCAGGGCAATCGCCGCCACAAGTCCGGGGTTGGCCGCGAACGGGCATAGTCCTCGACATTGTCGATCTCCATCATGGCCGCCCGCCGCTCGGACGGGGTGGCCGCCGTCTGGTAGGCCGTCCACGCGTCCTGGGCGACCTCAAGCCAGAATCTGGTATACCCCTCCTCGCTCCCGAAAACCTCGGCCAGGCGGTTGCTAGTGCGCGGCATGGCTAGCCGCCTCCTTGTTCGCGGCGCGGATCCGCTCGGCTTCCACGTTCCACGGCATGATGTCCAGCAAGTCGGGGTTGCCAGTGGCAAGCGCCGCCCTCTCCAGCCTTGCCCCCGCGTCAAACGCTCTGTCGCGGCCCGCCTGGTCGCCCGCCGCCTGGTAGGCCGCCCACGCGTCCAGCGCAAGCCCCATGATGTGCCCGCACACGTCCAGATTGTCCATTTGGCCACCTCCCCTAGCCGCGCCGCTTCCTGCCGCCGCCGGGCTTCCCGCCCGCCGCCTGGTCGCCCTCGACCGCCTCCACGTCCGCTCCCGCACTGGTGGCCGCGCCCCCGCAGTCGGTCGAATCGGCCGAAGGTGCAGCAGCCGCGCCGTCTATGCCGTTGCGCATGGCGTAATCAGCTATAAGCCAGTTGATCGCCGCCGTGCGCGACAGCGTCATCCGCTTGGCGATCTTGTCGATCCGCTCGGCGTTTTCGGGCACCAGCTTCAGCGTGAATGAGACTCTTTCCGCCTTTCCCATCGTTTCGCTCCCCCTCCCACGCCCCAATTATAGCATATGTCCATATTATGTGCAAAAGACATACAAAAGACCCACAAAAGCGTTCTAAATTGTTTCAATTGTATGTACAATTTACTTCTTTTGGGCGTACTATACGCAAAAGTTCTGTTTAGCGAATACTTGCGACTTGTAGTAATGTTTTCGCGCGGCCCGCGAATGCGATAAAATCAGCGTTTCCCCGCCCCCTCGGAATTGTCGCAATTGTTCGCGCAACTTTTCGGGCCGTTTTGGCCGCCTTACTATGCTTGCCGCGCCGAATTGTTCGCCGCTCCCGCACAATTTAACGTTGTCGCGCCGCTCGCAGAAAGGCGGCTTTCCGCGAAGGTCGGAGGGATCGCGGCACGCGTTCCGTGCTTCCGCCAGCGTTTGGCACTCCTTTGGCACTGCCTCGGCAACAATCCGCTGATGGAAAACTTGGGTTAAAACCTAGGTTTCCCGCTGATGGAAAACTTGGGTTAAAACCTAGGTTTCCCGCTGATGGAAAACTTGGGTTAAAACCTAGGTTTCCCGCTGATGGAAAACTTGGGTTAAAACCTAGGTTTCCCGCTGATGG
>CAYWQK010000081.1:0-5323 GCA_964460575.1 uncultured Desulfovibrionaceae bacterium
GCTGGAGGCGGCTCATAACAGCGGCGTAAAAAGGCTCTTATTCAGCAGCAGCAGTTTAGCCTATCCGATGAATGTGCAAGCACCGCTCAGAGATGACGCTATTTTGTCAGGCCCCTATGAAAAAAGTAATGAGCCATATTCATTGGGTAAAATCATTGGCTCTAAGCTTTGTGAGTACTACCATAGACAGTATTTGGATGATTTTTTTTCGGTTATGCCATGCGGTTTTTTCGGGCCAGGGGATAACTTCGAAATCGGCAAGGGCCCTGTTATTCCGACGATGATTCACCGCATGCAGTTAGCCAAGGAACTTGGTGATAGAGAATTCGTCATTTGGGGCTCGGGCAACACCGAACGGGAATACCTGTTTTCTACAGATGTGGCGGAGGGTTGTTTATTTTTAATGGAGCATGCCGAAGGTGGTAAGAACTACAATTTGGGAAATGGGGGAGGCCGCATGGTCAGCATCCTCGAGCTTGCACGTACTATTGCTAAGGTCATAAAGTATGAAGGCGCCCTTGTGACAGATACCACAAAGCCAGACGGGGCAAAGATGTTGCCCCTTGATTCCAGCCGTATTATGCAGATGGGGTGGCAAGCCAAGGTGTCGCTGGAAAAGGGAATAGAGGAAAGCTATCGCTACTTCATGTCTCATCGCTGAAACGGGAAAGGAAATAATTATAACCATAACATATATGACAAAATTAGTGAGTGAGGTGAAAATGCTGACGAAGGATAAACTTGTTCAGATTAAGAGCGACTGTCTGGAAATGTGCATTCAGGCGGGGGCGGGACACGTGACGTCGGCGCTGTCATGCGCTGAAATTGTCTCCCTGCTGTACTACGAAATTCTGAGGGTGAATCCTCGGGAGCCGGATTGGGAAGACCGTGACCGCTTTGTGATGAGCAAAAATCATGCGAGTGTCATCACGTACCCCATTCTTTCCGATTTGGGCTTCATTGAGAGAAAGGAGTTATCCACCTTTCTCCGGAATGGCAGCTTGTACGGCGCGCACTCTAAGATTTCAATTCCGGGAGTCGACTTCGCAGGAGGCTCTTTAGGAATTGGCATCGGCGTCGCCTGCGGCATGGCGTACAGTGCAAAATTACATCACAAAGACTGGCTGACCTTTTGCGTTATCGGAGACGGCGAGTGCTATGAGGGCTCTGTGTGGGAGGCGGCCCTCTTTGCCGGAGGCAATCGCTTAGATCGTCTAGTCGTCTTTTTGGATCGTAACAAAATGTGTGTGACAAATTTCACTGAGAAGCTGCTGCCGCTCGAACCCCTGGATGAAAAATGGCGCGCGTTCGGCTGGGAGGTAAGAAAAACCGATGGCCATTCGCTGGCAGATCTCAGAGAAGTCACGGCGGACATCCGTTGCCGTAAGGAGAAGAAGCCTCTCCTGATCATTGCCGACACGGTTAAGGGGCACGGCATCCCCTTCATGGAAAACAATGTCCTTATGCATGGCGTCGCCCCAAAGGGAGAAAAGGCAGACAGGGCGTTGAAAGCAGTCAGGGGGGAATGACGATATGGGCATGAACAGTGCCAGAAATTATTTCTTTAACCAAATCGCATTGCGAATGGATGAGGCAGATATCTACATCGTTTCTGCAGATTTGGCCGGGCCGCCGTTTGACATCATCCGCGAGAAGTATCCGGAGCGCTTTGTCCAGGTAGGGATTGCGGAACAGAACATGCTGTCCGTGGCCGTCGGTATTGCATCCACGGGTGCTAAAACGATCGCCTATACTTCCAATCCCTTTATTGCGTTGAGGGCGCTGGACCAGGTGCGCAACGGGGTGTCCATGATGCATGTACCCCTGGCCATTGTGGGCGTCGGAACAGGGTTCAGTATTGCGGAATACGGAACGACTCACTTCTGTACGGAGGATGTCGCCTTGATGAGTTTGTGCCCCGGCATCAGGCAGATCACTGTCAGCGACGATGCCGTCGCGCGAATGGCGCTCAGAGAATTCTTGCAGGGCAACTCCCTGCTGTACCTGCGCTTCGATAAAATGTGCGGCGGTGAATTGTTCAAGGATGAGCCCCAAAGCGAGACCGGTTTTCGTATGGAGCGCGGCGAAGACGGCGGCACGCTTTTAATAACGCAGGGTTACACGTCCCAGATTGCCCGCACAATTAACTGGCCGGAGGGACGCAAACCCGGCTGGATTGATGTTTTTGCCGTTCCCTTTGACGAAGATGGGTTGCTGAAAGAAGTAATGAGGGCAAAGAGAATAGTGGTTTGCGAAGAGCAGCAAAAGCGCGGCGGACTGGGGAGCATGATGCTGGAACTCTTGAACGCGCGTGGCTTGAATAAAGAACTGGTTCGCTTGGGCGTGGATTACGGTAAGGGCTTCCCTGAAGTATATGGCTCCAGAGAGTACTGGTTCAAAGAGTATGGGATCAGCGACGAGGCGGTGCTTCGGGCAGTCCTGGGGGATTGATTGTGAGGGGGACGCAGTATATGCAAACGAACGTTCAAAAAGGCGGGAGTCGCTTACTCCTCGACTGTACCTTGCGGGACGGCGGCTATGTGAACAACTGGGAATTTGACGCGACGACCGCAGCGCGGGTGATGGATGGGCTGTACGACGCGGGGGTGCGCTATATCGAACTGGGCATCATGGGAAAAGGCGGCGAACCGGGCAGAAGCACGAAATTCTCCGATTTTGAGCAGATCCGTCCATTGCTTGCCCACCGGAGGCCGGGTTGCCGCTACGCGGTCATGCTCAATCAGGCCGACGCGGACGACTATTTCATTCCCGCGCGCGCTCAGGACACGGTAGATCTTATCCGCATCGCGTTCTTCAAGAGCGAACGTGAGAAGGCGATGCTGAAAGCCCGCGAACTGAAAGAAAAGGGCTACGAAGTGTTTCTGCAGGCGATGGCGACATTCATGTATGACGATGGGGAACTGGATGCTCTCCTTCGCACGGTAAACGATGTATTGCCAACGGCATTTTATCTGGTTGACAGCTTCAGCACTCTCTACAATGCGGATGTGCGCAGATTGGCGGATTTCGTATTGGAACGCTTGTCGGAACAGGTGCTCTTCGGTTTTCATGCACATAACAACATTCAGATGGCCTATTCCAACGCGATAGAGTTTCTTTCCACTCCGGCAGAGCGGGTTCTCATCGCGGATGGAAGTATTTATGGCATGGGACGAGGCGCGGGCAACGTGCCTACGGAGTTGCTGATGCAATACTTGAACCAATTTAACGGAGACAGTTACCGCGTTATCGACGTGCTGGCGCTTTTCGAAGAGTCAATCAAGCCCATCTTCAAAAAATATTACTGGGGCTTTGCGCCGGAATATTTCCTCACTGCTCAGAAGAATATGAATTCTGTTTACAGTTGGTATTTGGTCAGCCATGGGGTAACGGAACTGCGCGGACTGGACGCGGCGCTGGACAGCATTCCGAAAGAAAGGCGTTACAGTCTGAACCGTGCGGCGGCGGACGCGGCGGCTGAAGAGTACAAAAGGCAAACGAGGCGAGAGAACGGTGACTGAGCGGGCAAAGCGGCTGCGCAAAAACGTCCTGCGCATGGCGCACTCAGGCAAGGACGCCAATTTGCAAAGCTGCTTTTCTTCGGTGGAAATCTTGCGCGCGCTCTACGATCGTGTTCTTTCGGTATCGCCGGAAACAGCCGCTTCGCCGGAACGGGATCGATTCGTGCTCAGCAAAGGGCAGGCCACGATGGCGCTGCTGGCCTTGCTGGCTGAAAAAGGGTTCCTGCCGGAAGAAGAATTGCCCACCGCTTGCCGTTATGATTCCCGCATCAGCATGCAGGCGGATCGGACGAAACTGCCCTGCGTTGAAACGTCCGCGGGCAGTCTCGGCCATGGTTTCCCGATGGCGGTAGGCATGGCGTGGGCGAACAAGATTCTTCGGCGTGCCGGAAAGGTATATTCCTTGGCTGGGGACGGCGAGATGAACGAAGGCACGATGTGGGAGGCCGCGCTCTTCGCCGCCAGCGAAAAGCTCGATAACTTGACGCTGATCATCGACGATAACCGTTCTGTCGGACGGATGATCGACATGGGCGATCTGGCCGCAAAGCTGTGTGCGTTCGGTTTTATGACCGTAACGGCAGACGGACATGACGAAGACGCGCTGGCGCGGGCGCTCAGAACGGATCATCGGGGTATGCCTCTGGCCGTTATCGCCGAAACGAAGCGCGGTTATGGAAGCAAAACGCTGATGGAAGATCGCTCGTGGTTTCACCGCGCGCCGACCGATGCGGAACTGGGCCTGTTGCTGGAGGAAGTGGAGAACTTTGAGGATGACATGAGCGGGAGGCAGGCGCCATGAGAAAGGCGATGCAAGCGGTCGTCCGTGAAACGATCGAGCAATGGCGGGATACGGCGCTGCTGCTTGTGGACATCGGCGTTTATCCTTTCCGCGATCTCTTGGAACGGTTTCCGCAGCGGGCGAAAAATATCGGCATCTTTGAACCGGGAACGGTCAGTCTGGCGGCGGGGATGTCGCTGGCCGGCATCGTGCCCATCGTGTACGGCATCTCTCCCTTCATCGTCCAGCGTTCCTTGGAACAGCTGAAGCTGGACTTTGTCTACCAAAAGACGGGAGGAAACTTTATCACCACCGGCGCTGCCTATGACTTTTCCACGCTGGGTTATTCACATTACTGTCCGGAGGATGCGGCGACGCTGCGGTTGCTGCCGGGCATGGAAGTGCTGACCCCGGGCACGCCCGAACAGTTCGCTCGACTGTTCCGCGCCTGCCGGCGTAACGGCCGCCCTTCTTACTTTCGTATGACGGATCACTGCAACAGAGTGCGGGTTGATGTGGAATTTGGAAAGGCAAGCGTAATTAAGTGGGGAACACAGGCGACAGTAATCGCGGTAGCGGAGCAACTTGATGCTACGCTCACAGCCTGCGAAGGCTTGGATGTGACCGTACTGTACTATACGACGCTTGCGCCCTTTGACTATGTAACGCTGAGAGAAAACTGCGCAAACGGCTTGGTTTTCGTCAGCGCGCCGCTGTATGAGGGCACTCTGTATCCGGAGCTTATCAAAGCGCTTTCGGGAATGCGTGTAAGGCTTGGCGGAGCGGAGATTCCTCTTGAAGTCCTGCGCAGCTATGGCGGAAAAACAGAAAAGGACAAAGATCTTGGACTGGATGCCGCGGGCATTCGATCACGTCTAAGCGCCTTTTTGCGGGATGCTGGAGAGGGCATGTAAATATTAGGCAGAAGGGATACAGGCTACTATGAATATCATCCTGCTTTCCGGCGGTTCAGGCAAACGTCTGTGGCCGCTTTCAAATGATATCCGTTCCAAGCAATTTC
>CAYWQK010000082.1:0-5110 GCA_964460575.1 uncultured Desulfovibrionaceae bacterium
GCCTTCGCGGTCGGCCTGGCGGCTCATGGCAAGATACATGCCGACTTCAGTGCATTCGCCGGCGAAGTGACTGCGCAGGTCTTCCTGAATGGTCTTGTCTTCAACAAGTCCGTCGCCGATGTGGTGTTCGGTGGCGAAGCCGACGCTGCCTTCCTGTTCCTTGAATTTGCTGCCTGGGGCTTTGCACTGGGGGCAGGTGAAACCTTCGGGAATGGAATCGCCTTCGTACACATAGCCGCAGACAGGACAGACGAATTTCTTCATTACATGCTCCGTTGAAAATTTTGAGTGATTATGCGCCGAGGAAGATGTGGAACGGAGCCTTTTGGCCCCTTTCCCCGCTTATTCTTCCTGAACGATTTCTTTTAGCTGCTTTCTTGTACGGCGTCAAACGCTTTCGCCGTTTTATTTTGGCTGTGCCTTATGCTAAAAAAAGTGCGTCCAGAGGCTTGCTTCGCCCGCTGGGCAAGGAGGCCTCATGAACGGTAAGAAATCTCTGGGCGTCAACGCGATGCTCAATGGCCTGCGCACGGTCATAGACCTGCTTTTCCCGCTCGTAACATTCCCGTACGCGACGCGGACGCTTTCTGTGGATAACGTGGGGGCATTCGGTTTTTCGGCATCCATTATCGGCTATTTCATCATGCTTTCCGCTCTGGGGGTGACTGCCTATGCCATCAGGGAAGGCTCCAAAATCCGTGATGACAGGCGTCGGCTGGATGCTTTTGCCAGCGAGGTCTTCACGATAAATATGGCGTCCACGCTGTTTTCATATCTTCTGCTTGGTGTGTGCTTGTATTTTGTGCCTGTGCTTAGGCGTTACAGCATGCTCATAAGCGTTTTGAGCGTACAAATTTTCTTCGCCACAATCGGTACGGAGTGGGTATATTCGATTTTTGAGGAATACGCGTACATAACTGTGCGGAGCATTGTTTTTAAGCTCATCTCCGTAGCCATGCTTTTCGCCTTTGTACGTTCGGAAGGAGATACCTTGGTTTATGCCGGTATTTCGGTTTTTGCGGCGGCTGGGTCCAATCTGCTCAATTTTTTCTACGCCAGGCGTTTTTGCAGCATTCGTTTGGTCCGCCAAGCCGACTGGAAGCGCCATCTTGGACCCATTATGGTTATTTTTTCGTCAACGGTGGCCATTTCCATCTACACATGTTCGGATTCTACAATGCTGGGTTTTATGTGCGGAGAGAGGGAGGTTGGCGTGTATGCTGTTTCCTCCAAAATTTATGGACTGGCCAAAACTATGCTTTCCGCCGTACTGATTGTTTCCGTGCCAAAGCTTTCTATGCAGCTAGGAAAAGGGCTTGCCTCTGACTACAGGCGCACGCTTTCCAAAGTGGTATGCGCGGTTTCGCTCCTGCTTTTTCCAGCAGTTGTCGGGCTCTATGTCTTGGCTGAGGAATGCATCCTGCTGCTTTCTGACGCAAGCTACCTAGAGGCGGCAAGCTCCCTGAGGCTTTTGAGCATTGCGCTGATTTTCTGCCTCGCTGGGTGGATTGCCAATGACTGCGTGCTCATTCCGGCGCGCGGGGAAAAGGTTGTGCTTATTGCGACGCTGGCAAGCGCTGCCCTGAACATCGCTCTTAATTTTGTGTTTATTCCCTTCCTTCAGGTGGATGCTGTGGGCTGGTCCACCATTGCGGCCGAAGCCTTGGTTATGGTTATCAGCGTTACAAGCGCCAGGAAGGTGGCTAGGCTATGCCGCTGGGTGGTCTCGGACGCGCTTTCCATACTTGCCGGATGCGTGCTGGTGTTCTTTTTATGCCGTTGGCTTAAGGGTCTGGAATATGGGCCGGCAGCAAGGGTGGCGCTTAGTGCTTTGGTCTGCGGCGCGGCCTACGCGCTGGTATTGCTTCTGGGGCGCAATACCCTGGCGCTTGAGGGCATAGAGAAAGTGCGCAAACGCTTTTTCGGGGCGTAGAAAGAGCCCACTACTTGAAAAAGCAGGTTTGTCGGGCTGAAAAGGTTTTTTGCGCGTACCGGCGCTTTGTTTATGCGGAGAGGAGTGACTTGAGGGTTGCAAGGAGATCCTTCAGCTCGGAGAGGCGGAATTCAGTGGATGTTGCAACGATGCGTTTCAAAAGATTCGGATTACTTCGGAAATCAAAGCCGCGCTTTTTAAGTTCATCGCTAACTTCACGGATTTCGGTTAGGAGGGCCATGCGTTCCTTTTTCTCTCTTTTTTTTTGGATTAGAATATCGAGGCCAAGAAACGAAAGAACGGCTTTTTTTAAGGGGGTTGCCTGTTCCTGCGGCATAGTTAACTCCTTTTTCTGTTTTTGGGAATGAACGAGGGCGAATGATCTTTTCCGGTGCCCGCGCTGTGTTGCAGTATAGGCAAGGTATGCCGCGCTGTCTATCGCTGCCATGCTTGCCGTTACTGCCCATTTTTTTCTAGAGCGCCGCTGCGCGCGGCGTTGGCATCTGTCTGCTTTAGGATTATTGCGGTTTTATCTTCTATATAACTATTATGCTGGCACGCTTTTGCCAACGATTTTTTTGCCTGAAAAAAGAAGGGCGGCACACGATACTCGTACTCCGCCCAACTTTTCCCATGTCACTGTGCCAATATGTTGAATGTCTGCCTCGCGGCTTTTTTCTTAGGCTTCGTTGTTGATGGTTATCTGCTTAGCCGTCGGTTTGGTCTGCTCTTTGCGCGGAATGGCGATGGTTAGCACGCCGTTCTTGGCATTGGCGGTAATGTTTTCCGAATCCGCGTCTTCCGGCAGAGAAACCGCTCTTTCAAAGGAGCCGTATACGGATTCGCGGTGGCGGCAGTTCTTCTGCTCGCCGTTGGCAGACGCGCATTTCTTTTCGCCACTGATGATTAGCATGCCGTCATCCAGGGTAATCTTCACGTCCGCAGGATCCACACCTGGCAGTTCAAGGGCTACGGTGTACTGTTTTTCATCGGCATGAAGATCAAGGCTAGGACTAAACATCTTTGCCATTGTATCAGCGTATGCAGGGGTAAAGAAGCCGCGGATTGCACGGTCAAATAATGTATCAATGTCATCATGGATTCTAGATATTGCGTAATGATTGCTTCCGTTAGTCCTCATGCCTTCATTCCTCCGTTCTAAAGAGTTTTGATTTACCCGATCATTCCATAAAGAATTGTTCATTGTAGTCATTGTATAATCTCCTTCTTCATTCCGTTTGAGAATTAAATAAGACCGTTGTCCCAGCTGTCAAGGGCAATGCAAAAAATTTGCAAGTCGTGAAACCAAGCTGGCCGGAAACGAAGGAAGCAGAATTTGAGGCTTGATGGGGCGCGGGATATTTTGGGGATAGAAGAGAAGCGTGCGACGTTAAGGGACGGCGAGGAGAAAGGGATTTTGTTCTGTTTGAAATGCGCAAAGCGCTGGCTAAAAAAAAAGGACGGAGGAATTTGCCTTTCCACCGTCCCAAAAAAGAGAACTGCGGTTTAGTCTTGCCGATATGTGGCGAGAAAGTCCTTCAATTTTTCCGCGGAGGCCTTCAGCACGTCAAGATCGGGCAGGTAGACAATGCGGAAGTGGTCCGGCGCGGGCCAGTTAAAGCCGCTGCCTGGCACGAAGAGCACATGCTTTTCCTTGAGGAAGTCTAGCGCGAACTTGTTGTCGTTAGTGATGTTGAAACGTTTTACGTCGATTTTGGGGAAAATATAGAAGGCAGCTTTAGGCTTGACGGCGCTAATGCCGGGAATGTCGTTGAGTGCCTTCCAGATGAATTCCCGCTGTTCATACACGCGTCCGCCTGGCTGGAAATATTCGCAGCTGCTTTGATAGCCTTTGAGCGCCAGTGGGATGAGATTCTGTGCTGGAACATTGGAGCAGAGGCGCATGTTGGAGAGCATGTTGATGCCCGCGATGTAGTCCTTGGCAAGGGCCTTGTTGCCGCTTAGGATCATCCAGCCCACGCGGAAGCCGCAGACCATATGCGATTTTGAAAGTCCGCTGAAGGTCACACAGAACAGATCCGGCGCGAGGGAGGCAATAGAAACGTGCTCTTCCTCATCCATTACGAGGCGGTCGTAAATTTCGTCCGCGAAGATAATCAGCTCATGCTTGCGGGCGATTTCAACCAGGCGCTCCAAAAATTCGCGGGGGTAAACCGCTCCTGTGGGGTTGTTGGGGTTGATGATGACGAGAGCTTTTGTTCTGTCTGTGATTTTGCGCTCAATGTCTTCAAGGTCCGGGTACCAGTCGGACTGTTCGTCGCAGAGGTAGTGGACAGCTTTGCCTCCGGCAAGGTTAGCGCATGCGGTCCAAAGCGGATAGTCCGGCGCGGGGATAAGGATTTCATCGCCACTGTCCAAGAGCGCGTTTAGCGAAACCTGGATAAGCTCGCTCGCGCCGTTGCCGGTGTAGATGTCCTTGGCGGTGACATTGGGGATGCCTTTGCTTTTGGCGTATTCCACAAGGGCTTCGCGGGCAACTAAAATGCCCTTGGATTCGGAATAGCCCTGCGAACCAGCCACAGCGTCCCTCATGCCGGCAAGAATTTTTTCAGGGGCGGTAAAGCCAAAGGGAGCAGGGTTGCCAATGTTGAGCTTGAGCACTTTTACGCCGTTTTCTTCCATGCGCGCGGCTTCATCAACAACCGGGCCGCGCACATCATAATGGACGTTGTCCAGCTTGCTGGACTTGGAAAAGATTCTCATAAAATACCTCCTTAGGAGGAACGTTCATATTTGCGTTTCCAGATTGCCTTTGGCAGGCGCGGCTGTCAAGCCTTTGCGTTTCACACTCTATTTTGCTGTATTTTTTTCCCCTTGTTCTGTGTAAAACCGAATCATACCTATTTCACCTTTTGCAGTCTTTTTCGAGTATTCTCAAGGTAGGCGGCATTAAACTTATTCCCTTTATAATACATCCCTGTATCTATAGCTGCCTGAAATGAGTGCGCGTTTTAATCGTGTCCCGTTGCTTTGCTGTTTATCGTGCACCAATACTTCATATTGCCATCGCCCCATGGAGTGTAGGAATATATAATAGATATATTCTCATCATCCATTGCTATCCACGAATCATCGAACACATTATAATTCGTGATTCTATGCTTGCCGTATGTCCAGAACATGACTCCCTCTCCTTATAGCCGTCTCATCCAATGC
>CAYWQK010000083.1:0-2589 GCA_964460575.1 uncultured Desulfovibrionaceae bacterium
TGGGATACACTGCTGTGTCCTTTTTTTACAAACGACTGAATGATAATAAAATGCCTCGAAAAGATTTCAACTGCACTGTAGAAGGGAACACAATACAATGGCTGAATCTCTTTTTCATATTCATACTTCCTATATTCCAACAGGGGATCAGCCTGCTGCCATAGAGCAGCTGGTTTCATCGCTTAACGAGGGAGTAAAGAATCAGGTTCTTCTTGGTGTGACCGGTTCAGGCAAAACATTTACCATGGCTAATGTTATCGCAAAGGTTGGACGGCCAGCCTTGGTGCTTGCCCCAAATAAAACGCTTGCAGCACAATTGTATAATGAATTTAGAGTGTTGTTTCCGGAGAATGCTGTAGAGTATTTTGTCAGCTATTACGATTACTATCAGCCGGAAGCTTATGTCCCCGCTTCAGATACCTATATTGAAAAAGATTCAGCAATCAACGATGATATTGATAAGCTCCGCCATGCCGCCACACATGCGTTGTTGACCCGTAGAGATGTTATCATTGTTGCCTCTGTATCCTGCATTTATGGGCTGGGTTCACCGGAATATTATGCCAGGCTGGTTATTCCTGTGGAAAGGGGGCAACGTATGGATATGCGTGCTCTCACATCACGGCTTGTAGATGTTCAGTATACACGCAATGACATGGATTTTCATCGCGGAACATTCCGTGTACGGGGAGACGTGCTGGAAATTATTCCTGCTTATGAGCATGAGCGGGCGTTGCGGCTGGATTTTTTTGGCGATGAAATCGATGCTGTGCGCGAAATTGACCCACTGACAGGGAAAGTTTTAGGTGACATCGGAAAGACTGTTATCTATCCGGCTAGTCACTATGTATCTGATCGAGACAATCTTCAGCGTGCTATGAGCGATATCCGCGATGAATTAAACGAAAGACTTCGTTTGTTTCAGTCAGAAGGGAAGCTTGTGGAAGCGCAGCGTCTTGAGCAAAGGACTCAGCTTGATTTAGAAATGATGGAAGAGCTAGGTTACTGTAATGGCATTGAGAATTACTCGCGGCATTTGGACGGGAGAAAAGTGGGCGAGCCGCCTTCCTGCCTGTTGGACTATTTTCCGCAGGATTTCATTCTGTTTGCTGATGAATCGCATATCAGTATTCCGCAGACAGGCGGAATGTCGCGAGGCGACAGGGCCAGAAAGCAGACGCTGGTGGATTATGGCTTTCGTCTGCCATCGGCTTTGGATAATAGACCACTGACCTTTGAGGAATTTAAATCCCGTTTGGGACAATGCATTTTTGTTTCGGCTACGCCTGGTCCTTGGGAAATTGAGCAGGCCCAAGGGCTTGTTGCAGAACAAATCATTCGTCCTACAGGTCTGCTTGATCCTGAGGTTTCGGTGCTACCTTCCAAGGGGCAGGTAGAACGTATCCTTTCGGAATGCAAATGCAGGGCAGAACGCGACGAGCGCGTGCTTATAACTACATTAACCAAGCGTATGGCTGAAGAGCTAACAGACTATCTGAATAACATGGGCGTTGCTGCTCGCTACCTGCATTCTGATATTGACACGTTGGAACGCTTGGCGATTATCAGAGCTCTCCGCGGAGGAGAGTTTGATGTCCTGGTAGGAATTAATCTCCTTCGAGAGGGGCTGGATATTCCTGAGGTTTCACTTGTGGCTATTCTTGACGCGGATAAAGAGGGTTTCCTTCGGTCTTCCGGCGCTCTCATCCAAACTTTTGGCCGCGCTGCAAGAAACGCAGCGGGAGCAGTGTTGCTTTTTGCCGACAGTATAACCGCTGCCATGCGCACCGCTATGGATGAAACGGCACGCAGAAGGTCTATACAGCAGGCTTGGAATACGGAAAAAGGAATTATACCGCATACTATTTCTAAACCACTGGATTCTATCCTTGATACACTGTGTGATAGCAAAAAACAACGCAAGGAAAGTGGACGCGGTAAATTCCGTCCTTCTATAGATTTTGGAGATATTACACGCGACAATATACAGTCTGTTATTCGCCGTTTGGAACAGGAAATGCGTTCAGCCGCTGCAGAGCTTGCTTTTGAAAAAGCTGCCGAATTAAGAGATCGTATCCGCAGTTTGAAGAATTCTTTGTTGGCTGTGGAAGAGGATTTTTAATACGTGGCGTTCTTTTCAGCTTTTTGAACTATGAATCAGCAAAAAGAAAGGCATAGTGGCTTGGCATCTGGAATCAGCGGGCCAGCAGAATGATGACGGAACCTTCTTTGTCAAGGCAGCTTGCGGCGTACTCTGCCTGAGGGCCGTTGCCAAAAAATATGTCTACTCTGTGCCCCTTGATAGCTCCTCCGGAATCTTGGGAGAACATTAGGCGTTGAAAAGGAACGTCGTGTCCGTTTTCTAGGTTAGGGACAGAAAGACTCATAAAGGTAAGGAGACCATTGGGCAGTACATTTTGGTCAGTAGCCGTACTCGCCCCTGGGGTGAGAATCCGGCCCATACTGCCGAAGGATCCTGTTTGACTTTTCTTTCCTAGGCGGAAAAAGACATAGCTGGGATCGGAATACAGGATTTCTGGCGTTTCCGCAGGGTGCTCTTTAAGCCATTTGCGGATGGCAAACATGGTA
>CAYWQK010000083.1:2599-5092 GCA_964460575.1 uncultured Desulfovibrionaceae bacterium
GCCCTTGCTCTTTCATAAGGCGTCCGATGGCTCTGTATTTGTGCCTATTTTGTTCAGCGTAAAGAATGCTTCGTGTCGTACCGTCTGTAAAAAGCAGACGACCGGAACCTTGAATTTGAAGGATAGAGGCATCAACAGGATCTTCTATCCAGGCAAGTTCAAGACCCCTGTTTTTAAGTACACCTCCTTCATCAATGGCTCGACGGGAGTAGTAGTGTCCTTCTTCTCGCACGATGCGTTTAAAATCCGGTGGCGTACGGTAAAGCGGGTGGCGGAATTTGGCGCTTTTCGTGCGTGAGGCCTTCAGCAAGGGTTCATAATACCCAGTGAAATGGAAATCGGGTCCAATCCGGAGCCAAAGGAAGTTTTTTTCCAAGAGTTCCGGAGAGTTTTGGATGTACGGCAGCAGCGAGCGCAGACGCTGCTGTGTGAGGGCGGCATGTCCGTAGGTAATGATTCGGCCAGCGCCTGAACGTGGAAGAAACTCCAGTCCTGGGGCATCAGGAATAGTTAGCATGGGGCGACTGCCGGGTTTGCTGCTGGTATATGCGTAACTTTGCGCAGAGGCAATTCTAAGCAAGGAAGGATCAAGGTCTTCAGGATGCTTTTTAAAAGCGCCAAGATAGCGTTTTATCTCATTTAACGGCACAATCGTCACCCCTGGCGTGGGGAGAGGAGAAGGAAAACTTTCAAACTGTGAGCACTTATCCTGGGCAGCATGATATTGTGGATGGCTACGGGAGGCGCATCCTGTCAGAAAGAGCAGAGTGCTTAAAATAAGAGAGATGAGAGAACGGAACAGCATACGATAAATTCCTGTTGAGGTCAGAAGTTTTTATCCCAGGGCTTATTTAAAAATAATATGTTGCGAAAAAATGGAATCAGCCTCCCAAGTTGGGAGTGTACAACATGTCGCATTTTGCCATGCTGCTTGTTATGGGTGTGAAATTGTGTCTGGTGTTTGTTAGAAATTTTGCCGAGGAATATAGCAAAGCCACCGATATGCCGGTGGCTTTGCTATGGTGAAGAAAGTTAGAGAAATACGTTAGTTGGCCTGCTTGCGGAAGCAGGAAGGCAGGTCGTAATTTTCCTCATCTGTAAAAGTAAAGGAGTCTTCATGTCCAGGGATATGCCTTTGTCTGTCTTGCAAGCGGCGAATAATTGTGGGTCTGCTTCTGTCAAATGGATCACCTGTCTCGTCATCATCAGTTGGTGTATGACGGACTACAGGTTGAGCTACGGGGCGAGTAGTTTTAGCCTGAGGCTGGCGCTCGGGGATTTTTTTCGTCGGCTCAGTTTCTGGTTTGGGTTCTGTTAGTTGTTGCTCGATACCGGTTGCGATGACAGATATGCGGATTTCATCGCCCGCATCTTCGTCGAGAACAACACCGGCAAAAATCAATGGCTCTACACCTTCACAGCTGGCGCACTCGACGATGTAGTTGTTGATTTCACCGTATTCTTCCATAGTCAGGTCTGAGCTGGCAGTGATGTTTATGAGGACAGCTTTTGCTCCTGCGATGGAAACGTCTTCAAGCAGGCTGCTGTTGATGGCTTTTTTGGCAGCATCCATGGCGCGTCCCTCGCCGGAGGCAACGCCGATACCCATCATTGCAAGCCCTCCAGCGTCTTTCATCGCTGTGCGCACATCGTTAAAGTCCACATTAATGAAGCCGGGGCGGGTGATTAGATCAGAAATACCGGAAACAGCGCTACACAAAACACCATCCGCAAGCTGGAACATTTCGCTTAATTTTGCCTTTTTTGTGGCTAGAGTAAATAGCCGCTGATTGGGGATGACAATCAGACTATCTACATGTTCACGAAGTTCAGCAATGCCTGCTTCGGCGATTTTGCGGCGGCGTTCGCCTTCAAATGTGAAGGGGCGGGTAACAACACCAACGGTAAGGATGTCCATTTCCTTGGCCGCTTGTGCCACAACCGGTGCAGCGCCGGTTCCAGTGCCGCCGCCCATGCCAGCGGTAACAAAAACCATCTTGGCATCTTTTATGGCATCTTTTATGGTTGCAATGCTTTCCAATGCAGCGTCATGCCCAATTTGAGGGTTGGCTCCAGCGCCTAGCCCTTTGGTCAGTTTGTCTCCAATCTGGAGTTTAAATTCGGCGGTTGAACGATCAAGCGCTTGAACGTCTGTATTGGCGCTAATAAAGGTAACGCCTTCCACTTTATTATTTATCTTGGTCTGAACAGCGTTGTTTCCGCCTCCGCCTATGCCTATAACAATAATCTTCGCCGTGGGGCTGAACGACAAGTCAGGTACCATATCCATGCTACTTCTCTCCTCCCTGTGTATCCGCGTCTGATCATATGCTGATCAGGAAATTTCCGAAAACCATTTTTTCATACGCCTAAACAATGATGCCAAGCCTCTGCCAGTCCTACTGTCACCACGTATAGATTGCTCTGGATTGTTTCTTTTTTCAGCGCCATAGCGCAGCAAACCCACTGCGGTAGAGTATTTGGGGCTGTTGA
>CAYWQK010000084.1:0-2687 GCA_964460575.1 uncultured Desulfovibrionaceae bacterium
ACCGATTGTCTTTTGGTGTCCGTCCCATTAAGGAAAGTAATCCATCGAGGATGCTCCATGGATTTGGAGGACACCCTGGAATAAAAAGATCAACCGGCAAAATTGATTCAACTCCATAGCACTCATCTCCGCCATCGCTGAATAAACCACCTGAGATAGCGCAAGTCCCGATAGCGATGAGTAATCGGGGTGTAGGAAGAGCTTTCCATGCTTGATGAAGTGCTCCCTGCATGTTTCTGGGTACAGCTCCTGTTACAGCTAAGGCATCGGCGTGCCGGGGAGAGGCTACAAAATCAATACCAAATCTGCCTAAGTCGTATACCAATGTTCCAAGCACGTTAGAATCTGCTTCGCAGGCATTGCATCCACCAGCGCTGACTTCTCGTAGCTTGAGTGAATGGGAAAACATGCTGTAATCTTTATTTGGAGCAGAGTTGCGCTTCCCTAATTCTGTAATAATTAGATCTTCGCGAGCGAAGGCTGCGATGCGATGATTAGTGGAAAAAGAAATGCGCTGCGTATCACATGTACGTGCACATGCGCCGCAAAAAATGCACCGTCCCATATCTAGGGAAAGAAGTCCATGATCGTGCGTTAATGCCCGTGTCGGACATATATCTATGCACCTACGGCATGAACCGCAAGTTCCGTTGTGTATTTTGGGCAGTCCTTGATAGCGTGGAGATAAGGAAGGAAATACATGAGGATAATTCAGCGTATGATAGCCTTGATGGAACTTTTCTTTCAAGAGGGAGAACATTTGTAACTCCTTGCATTAAAGGTCGTGCCCGCAATAGGATAGGTTAAAGCTCTTGTTGCAGAGAGGAAAATCTGAAATTTGTTCACCTCGTAGCGCCACTGCAAGTCCCTGCCAATTGTGAAATGAAGGATCTATAATTTTATAAACTAGAAAACGTCCGTTTGAGTCTGTTACAGCAATATGGCAAACTTCGCCGCGCCAGCCTTCGGCTATGCCTACAGCTAAATGATTTTTCAAGAACTCTCTAGGTTGAGCGTATATTTTTCCTATATCTATTGTTGCGAGTTGCTGTAGGTCAGCAAGCGCCTGATGTGCAGAATCGTCAATTTCCATATTACGGATCAAAGCGCGAGCTAATACATCTCCTGTATGTCGTGTTCGTGTGTATTGTATGCTTGATGGCAAAGAAGAGGTAGGAAAATAAATACGTGAGTCAAGAGGAAGACCGCATGCTCGTGCTGCAACGCCAACAAGTCCAAGCTGTTGAGCCTCAGTTCTTGAAAGCGCCCCGATGTTCGCAAGGCGTGCAACCACACTATTTGAATGCATCATGATATCGACAGCCCCGCGCACGTCCTTCCAAGCTGCTTGTAGCCTCTTTTCCAAGCTGCGGCAGTCAGCGGGAGCAAGATCACAAATTGTTCCGCCAGGAATGACAAAATTTCGTCCAAAACGGTTCCCGCAGAGAAGCGCCGTCATATTTAGAAAATCGCCCCTAATGCGGCCGTTCCATGCTGCAGTGGGTAAAAAACCAGTATCGCCAGCAAGGGCGCCAAGATCTCCTGTATGGTTTGCAAGGCGTTCCAACTCCAAAGCAAGACGGCGCAACAGGTGTGCGCGTTGCGGGATAGTTACAGTCGACAGACGCTCAATCAAAAGTGCGTACGCAGTGGCGTGTGCGACGCTGGAGTCTCCAGTTGCGCATTCAATGAGGTACTGCGTGCGCACATCTGGTCCTGTGCATAAAAGTTTTTCTATGCCTCGGTGCTGATAGCCGAGACTAATTTCCAAAAATAATACGTTTTCTCCATAACATTGAAATCGAAAGTGACCTGGTTCGATAACGCCCGCATGAATGGGACCAACAGCCACTTCATGGATTTGTTGCCCCTGTATCTTATAAAAATTCATTTGCCCTGGACCTGGCCTGTGAGCGTCTTCATGTCTCATCGGGGAAGAAAAACGAACAGGTTTAAGCCATGGATGGCCTTCAGGGACTACATGCCACTGTTCAAACAGTTCACGTTCAAACAAATGCGCTTGAGGACAATCCGGTGTCAGGGAGCGGTAGCGTTGTATTGGTTCAGTTCGCGATGCATATAGCTTTTTCTTTTCATCCGATGCCAACACTGCGCATATCGAACATTTATTGTTGGCTTCAGGAATCCCAAATAAATCGAGTATACGCCATCCAGAGTTGGCCTTGCGTACTATATCTATGCGAAATTCGTCCTGTGTGAGAAGGGTAACATCAGAGAAGGGCAGAGGATAGCTGTATTCAAAAAGCATGGTTGCCTCCTCCTATCTGCTTTATACCAAGATTGAGGAAGATTCTGAGCCAGTTGGGCATATACAGACCTAGAATAAGGACAGTTAGCCCCAAAAGTGTGGGTGAGACGAGGCTAAAAAAAGATTCCTTTTCTGTAGTAGGGATATCCCTTGGACGCGTCCCCTGAATCATATGGAAAATAGCGATGGACATACTGATAAAGATGGCTGTCAGCGTTCCAAGATACACTGCAGCAAGCCAGGCATGGGGAGAATCAACAATTCCTTTAAGGATAGAAAATTCGCTGACAAAGAGTCCAAAAGGTGGTGAACCAACAATTGCAAGGAATCCCATCACCCATAGAAACGCAGTCGCGGGCATTGTTATATGCATGCCATGTACATCATGGCTTGAAAGCGTATGGTAGCGCGTTAAGAT
>CAYWQK010000084.1:2697-5084 GCA_964460575.1 uncultured Desulfovibrionaceae bacterium
AGAAGGAAAAGCATACATTTAGTTAACGAATGAAGAACCGCGTGAAAAAGTGCGCCGTAGAGAGCTAGCCCGCCAATGCCGACACCTAGAGCAAGGATACCCATGTGCTCAACACTGGAGTAAGCAAGAAGACGTTTGTAATGACCTTGCCCTACAATAAAGATTGAGGCGATGATCATGGAAAAAATTCCAAAGAAGATAAGTAAATTAGAACTAAAATTGCCAAGATTTGCAGCCAGCATAATTTGATGGCCGCGCAGTATCCCAAGAAAAGCACAGTTCAGCAATGCTCCTGAAAGTAAAGCGGATACTACAGATGGTGCCTCGCTATGCGCATCAGGAAGCCAGTTATGCAAAGGTGCTAATCCCATTTTTGCACCATAGCCTACCAAAAGAAAAATAAAGCCAGCCTTGAGCCAAGGGATTCGCGCCGGATTGACGTTTTGAGAAAATTTTAGAAATTGATGCAGTTGGTCGAAGCTTTCACTATCGGATATTTCGATTGGAAGAAAAGCAACATTAAGCAGCAGGTTTCCAAGAAGCGCTAGAGCAATGCCAACCGAGCAAATCATTAGATATTTCCAGGTAGCTTCCAAGGATCGCTGGTGCCTATGAAAATAAATAAGAGGAGCGCTAGAAAGCGTTGTTAGTTCGATACCAACCCAAAGAAGGCCGAGGTGTGGCGTCAATGTGACCAAGGTCATAGCCGCAAGGAAAAAACACATGCAAGCGGTAAAGCGTTGCTCGGGTGCGTTGGTAAAAACCTGCTTGTCTTGAATATCTTTATGAATTTTGATGTGCTCGGTATGAAGATAGCCTATCGCATATACCGAAGATGCAAAGAAAAGAATGCTCGCGAGGCCAAGAAAAAGCCCTCCGAGAGGATCGGGTTTAAGCAGTTCGTTAAAAGCTGTTGGCGTATGTCCATTGCAAAGGTGAAAAACAAGCCTAGCTGTCAACGCAAAATGTCCCGCACTTGCAAGTAGCAGGAAGCAGCGTAACAGCTTGGGCTTTAGAGGGAGAAAAAGCATGAACATGCCCACGCAGACAGGTAGCAACAACAAAACTTCAAGCATAGCTTTCATTTAAGAACGTTAGGTGAATAAATAAGGAAAAAAGTAGCCAAACCATATAAGGCAGACATAGATTTTTCCAACCAGACTAACACAGAATGGAAATTTTTAAACAACACTAGTCATGCAAAGAACAGAAACGACCGATGTTGATACTTTCAAACGTGGCATTGATGTGGTTAATAGCAATACCCATTACAAAAACAGCAGCCAATACGTCCAAAAGGATGGTGAATTCAAACCACGTAGAACCACTGGTCATTAGGGGAATCCCAAGTAAAAAAATTCCATTTTCCGCAGCTAGGTAACCAATGACCTGAGTTATAGCACGCATGCGCCCGACCACAAGAATAAGTCCGCTAAAAAGAGTTGTGAGAGCTGCCGGAATCAACAGTGGAGGGAAAACTGTTGAGATGCTAGGAAGTAGTTGTGTCTCAAGCCACAAAGAAAAAATAAGTCCCAAGAGTCCGGCACATACAGACATAGAGTAGCTGATATGCGGGGATAAAAAAGTGTCAACCTCCACTTTATGAAAGGTGTTGAAAAGCAACTTGGGGAGGCAAATTCCTTTAATTGCGAGGATTGCCAAGGAGAGGATTATGCCGTGTAGGTGAACACTATCGGAGCTAGGTACGAGTAATAAAAGAGAAAGGAGTATTCCTTGCGCCGACACAAGTTTAATAAGTGATGGAAGACGATGTGTACCGAGCATGGCGAAATTGTTGAAAATGAGCAAAGTGATGCCAAGTTGGAAATATGTAGACACAGGGGATTACCTCACAAGAATTTGAGTGAAAATGAGAACAAGAGCGGCAAGGACTCCCGCAGTACCAAGATACCGGGTGACATAAATCAACCGCATGCGGGCCATGGTAGACTCAATAATGCCAATAAGGACGGCAACACCGAAAATTACGCCTAGCTGTGCCGCAGGCCGGGCGATGTTTCCGATATTGGGTATCAAAAGATTAGCTAGAAGTGCGGCGAAGAACCAAATTTTAAGGGCCACACCGTAGTGAATAAAAGCAAGGTCTGGACCAGAATGGTCGAGGATCATTGCTTCATGGATCATGGTTAGCTCAAGATGCGTAGTGGGATCGTCGACGGGAATACGGCAATTCTCTACAAGAGTAAGCATGAAAAACACAAGAGGAATAATAAATAATACGGGTGTGTTTTTTGCCCATGCGGTAGTAAGCATTGTCGATAGAGAGAGAGCCTCCGGAAGCTTTGCAGAGCAGGACAGACTTGCAAGAGCTAGCATGCAAAGGAACAGTACAGGCTCAGCAAAGGCAGAAAATGTCGCTTCCCTAC
>CAYWQK010000085.1:0-5070 GCA_964460575.1 uncultured Desulfovibrionaceae bacterium
CTGTCCTCCGCGTCTGAATCCCGCTGCGGCGTTTTGGGGAGCGGAGCGCCAGCCGTCTTTTGGGTTAGTATCGAGCGGATATCTTCCGCTGTTTCAGCGGTCTTGCTTACGGCGGGGCTGTCCTCCGCGTCTGAATCCCGCTGCGGCGTTTTTGGGAGCGGAGCGCCAGCCGCCTTTTGTGTTGGTATCGAGCGGATATCTTCCGCTGTTTCAGTGGCCTTGCTTACGGCGGGGCTGTCCTCCGCGTCTGAATCCCGCTGCGGCGTTTTGGGGAGCGGAGCGCCAGCCGTCTTTTGGGTTAGTATCGAGCGGATATCTTCCGCCTTTTCCGGCCATGGAAGAGCCCCTTTTTCGTCGCGAAGGCGTCTGTTGCCTTCAAGGGTATCTGTATCGCGTACGAACACCGGTATGTGGTCGGGTCTTTTAAGTTCTTCTATGGCGCCTTCCCACGTGCCGCTTTTTTTACGCTTCGGGGTGCTTTCTGCCTGTCCGGGTTCTTTTAGGGCGTCTTCCCGAGTACCACTTTTTTTCCTGGCGGGACTGACGCCGGAACTGACAATGACGGCGCCGTCGGCAAGCGCATAGATGAGTTTGTTCCTGTTCATGGCGGCCCATGCAGCGAACGAGGCGTCCGGATGGTACGGGGAGAGCAGTAGAAGATTCCCTTCGCTGAGAAACCTGCGGAACGTTTTGGAAACGCTTTCGGCCCTGAGCTTGCTGCAGAGTACCCCTATAGCGGTTCCGCCGTGTTCGAGCGCCGCGAGCATGGACAAGATATCGGCCCCTCTGGCGCCGCCTGAAACAACGGTCAGCCCTTCTTCGGCGCACTGGGCGCCGATACGCTTTGCGAAGTCTTCCCCCTCGGAATCGAGATCCCGCGAACCGACAACGGCTAGTCCGCCGCGCTGGGCAAGATCGAAATCCCCCGCGTAATAGAGGAGGGGAGGGGCAAGCTCCTTCTTAAGTCTTTTTTTGTATCGGGAAGGATAGTTCTCGTCGCTGCGGCAGCAGACCTGGATCCCGCTGCGGTTCAATTCTTCAAGCATCTGCGCCAGCGGGCATCCTCTGTCCAGCAGGGCCTCGATGCGGCTTGGATCCAGTGTATCCGGAAAGTCTTTCATCTGGGCAAGACTGCGCTGGTGTTCAAAAAGATCACTCGGCCTCATGCGGCCGCTGATTAGCCAGCGGACCAAGATGGTATATTCCTTTGGCGTAAGAGGAGTGGGGAACGGTTTTTTCCCCATAGTGGCGCAAAGCAAAAGTATGGCTTTGGCGTCGTTAGAGAGTGTCATATGTTTATCCTTATCGAAGTTTCGCCAGCGCTGCCGGGTAAACAGCCGAGCATCCGGCCTCGCGTAAGCGGGCGGAAATGAGAGTAAAAGTCCAGCCTGAGTTAACAACGTCGTCTATAAGCAGACACGCTCCGCTGCATCGCTGCGTTATCTGGAAAGCGTCCTCTATATTTTTAAACTGTTGGGAGGAGTTGAGCATAGTTTTCTGCGGTTGTGTTTCATGCGTTTTGATGACGCAAGAACGGAAAGGCAGTCCCAGCCGTCCGGCCACCTTCCGCGCGAAATCAGGAACAAGGGCGCGCTCTCTCAATGAAGGAACGCAGGTAACCCATTTTATTTTGAAGATAGGGAAGCGCTCTTTGAGCATGGCGGTAAAGGCGTCTACGAGCTCGTCAGGGAACTGGTGGAGCCGGTATTTCCCGTCGGCGACCGTATCCCCCCAGCCGCCGTCCTTCCAGAGGCATAGGGCCCAGCCTTCTTCCGCCCGGAGGTCGTTGGTAATCCTCTTTCGGGAAGGCCATTGCTTTCTGGGGTGTATGGGCGGGTTGTTTCGGCGCAGAAAATTGTTCGCTTCGATGGCGAGAGAACTGGGATAGCTTTCGGGCAGCGCCGTCGAGGGAGAGCAGTTTTGGCATTTGCCGCAGGCGTCGCCGCTCTCGTCGTTAAGGGCGTCCTGAAGGAAGCGCATCAGGCAGCCTTTGTGGTTCATATACTCCCTCATCTGATCCTGTTCTCTGTAGCGGATCTCTGTGATTTTTTTGATATATTCTGTATCTACCTTATAGCCGTAGGCATACTGGGTCGCGAAATACCGCTTTGAATCCGGCATTCTTGTCACTGGCGAAGGCGATTCCAGCATAAGAAATTTCAGCGTCTTCTGAAGCCGGGACGGGGCAAGGTTCAGCCTTTCTTGCAGCTCCGTCAGAGTCAGTCCACTTTCGGATTCTTTCAGTATGTCGAGGAGGCATGTGATATGCGCTTGCGGTGGGAAGGCGCTTTCAATGAAATATTGCACAATATCCTCGTCTTCGTTCCCGTTCAGAAGAACACCACGGGCGGATTCTATGCCCCGTCCCGCGCGGCCGACCTGCTGATAGTAGTGGACAACGGAGGCCGGGCGCTGGAAGTGGATGACAAAGCCAAGGTCGGGTTTATCAAAACCCATGCCCAGGGCGGTGGTCGCTGCCAGAACTTTTACGTTGTTCCTGATAAGAGCTGTTTCCAGTTCCTCGCGCTGCTCGGTGGGCAATTCGCCGGAGTAGGCCTTAGCGTTGATGCCCTTTGCTTGAAGCCAGCCGGAAACAAGTTCCGTGTCGCGCACCGTGAGCGTATAGACGATGCCGCTCCCCGGCAGCGAAGGGATAGTGTGGGCCAGCCACGCAAGCCGGCCGGCCGTACTGGGTATGGAAATATTTTGCAGATGCAGGCTTGTCCGCACCAAGGAACCTTTTTGGACGGTAAGGTTCTCTCCAAGCTGCACCTTGATGTCCTCGATGACCCGGTCGTTGGCCGTAGCTGTGGTGGCCAGGATCGGAAGATTGGGAGGCATAGCCTCGACCTGCGACCTTATGAGGCGGTAGTCTGGTCGGAAATCATGGCCCCAGTCCGAGATGCAGTGCGCCTCGTCGATCACAAGCATACCGATACGCAGGGACGAGAGGATTTCCCGAAAGTCGCTATTGGAGAGGCGTTCGGACGAAACAAGGAGGATATCGACGCTATCTGCCGTCAGTTCCCGCTCTATGGTGTCCCAGTCGTCGCTATTGCTGCGGTTTATAGTTCTGGCGCGTATCCCTATCCTCGCCGCGGCCTCCAGCTGGTTGCGCATGAGGGAAAGAAGCGGGGAAATAAGGAGCGTCGGCCCTCTGCCTCGGTCGCGAAGAATGCGCGTAGTGAGGAAGTAAACCATACTCTTGCCCCATCCGGTGCGCTCCACGACCAGCAGCCTCTTGCCTGCCAGCAGCTGTTCTATGCTTTCCCATTGGCCGCTTCTGAAATCGCCGGATGTCCCCAGAGCCTTTTGCAGGTAGCGAAGGGCCAATTCTTTCTCGGACATGGCGGGTCTCCTTTTGTATTTCGTATTTTTGCTTTGCTACAGAAAGCCGTCCGCAGAGTATTCCGGCGGATTTTCTGTTGCGCTTCTTCCTGTCACGTCCCGATGGGCGGCGGATCTTTCTCCGAGCCGCGATAGAGCCTATAGGCGGCTCTGCCCGAAATCATTTCCTTCGAAACCCTGTAGCGTTTTCGGCGCGAGACCTGGAAGGGAATATCGCGCGTTGTGCGGGAGATTTTGCCGCGGCATGGGCGGGACATCGTATCTCCGGCGGAAAAAGAGAAAAGGCGAGCCGCAATCTCTTCTATAAATACACCTACCCCCCGTCTTTACTTTCCGCAAGCGATGGATTTGGAGAAAAATCCGCCCTGGGAGCCGTGTAGAAAATATTTTGCGATTGGACTGTCTGGCGTCCACTAAAACCCTTGACAATGGCGTCTTTCCGCGGTAGAAGGAAAGTGCATACAGAAGATACTCCTTCTTTTTGATGTCGCCCGCGGGAAGTCGCTGTCTTCCTGCGGGTGTCTTTTTCCTACCCAAGCCCTTTTAGCGAGTAGCCCCAAGTAAGGCTTCTTCCTATTCTTTAAGGCCCTTGTGCCCGTACATTGGCTTTTTTAGATTCCTCCCCATAAGCGCGTAATTTTTTTGCGGCCGGGCCTTCCTAAGCGACGCGGAATTTCCGAGGTATCGGTTTTACCGCGCAAATAAAAAAACGTCCCGTATTTCTTTAGCGGTCTTAGGATCTTTGTACCTTCTCTCATTCGGTTAACGAATTCGGCTTGCGCGGTTTCAAGTCGAATCCGGTAGCCAAGATCGGCGTTTTTTTCTTTGCGCCGGCGGGAATTATGGTAAACAATAAACCCCCGCCGGAAGGACGGGCCGGCGGGGGCGAAAATCGCTAGAAGTCAGCCTGATTTCTCGCTTGACGATCCTGATGGTACCATACCGCGTTTTATTCTTTTGTAATGGTTATGGTGCCTGACAGATGTTCGATATCGTCCGCGCCAGACACTGCCCGCCCCAGTTCATACAAACCGTTGTACGAACCGAAGTCCCGATAAAACATCACCACATCGCCCCATGGGGAAAAGTAGGCGAGCGTCCCTTTTTTGGCGTTGGCGTTAATCGGTTTAGCAGTGTCCAGTTTTTTGGGGTAAAAGATTTTTTCGTCGTTCGAATAGTTTTCAACCGCGATCGTTAGCGGCAGCTGGTCGTAAAGCGACTTTGCCGCCGGACTGCCATTGAGCTCGAATACCGCCGTATGCGTTCCGTCCGTTACATGTATCTTCATTTTCTGTTCCTCCCTCGATTTCGCGCAAGGTCCAAAGGCCGCGTCGGTATCGCCGGTGTTTTTTAAAACCGCTATTCCCTCATTGCCGCGTCCCAAACGCTGCCGTTCAATTTTTCCGCCGTTCTGCTCAGGCAGACTGGCACGACTTCCGGCAAGCGCGCCGTTCGGGATAACAAGGGCTGATGGCAGCGCCATCCCCGCCAGCGCCAAAAGGATATAGCTTGTCTTGAGCAGTCTATACCAAAAGCCGCTATGGGTCATGAGACGTCCTCCGATTTTTTGGGATTTTCTTAACAGTATCTAACTAACTATCTATCTACAACAGTAGAAATTTATTGAGTCATTAGCGTCCCTTGTGCCGCCGGACTCGCGCCTTTCGGGGAACCACTCCCTGTCGGCAAGTGCAGAATATCTTTTTACTATATACGTCAAGA
>CAYWQK010000086.1:0-383 GCA_964460575.1 uncultured Desulfovibrionaceae bacterium
TCCGTTTCCAATTCTAGTAGCGTGTCCGTGGCAATGGCTTCAATTTCCGGCACAATAAAAGCGGGTTTTTCCTTTTCTATAAGCTTACGCAGCGCGCTGCCGTCAAGCATAGAAATAACATAGCTTCGGTGAGCAACCTGCATGGCCGGCGCGTTTGCGTAGCGGTCAACAGCAATAACTTCAATTCCAAAGCGTATAGCTTCGAGAGCGACTTCCCGCCCAAGCTCACCCGATCCTAGGAGCATAAGCCGCGTACCCGTTGGCGAAAGGGGTGTACCAAAACTGACCATAGGACTCTCCCACCGATTTTATGTTTGCATTCACGAGGCAGAGCAGAGAAAAGCCGTTGATGTATAACCAGTCGATTTTACTGAAGGATCGCC
>CAYWQK010000086.1:393-2734 GCA_964460575.1 uncultured Desulfovibrionaceae bacterium
GATTAAAGCGTTTTCCCTGCCATCAAGGCTTTGATTCGGCATACACCGCAGATACCCGCCGAAGTAGGATATCCGCAAGATTCGCACGGCATAAGTTCCGGACCGCTTTCCGCTTCCAGCCTAGCGAAAGCAGGGCGGCCTTTTTTGAGGAAATCTGTGTAAAAGGCCAGTTTGCGGCCCGGCATCCCATCTTCAAGCTGGTAGAGCAGGCGTTTGTAATAGGTAAAGGTCGCACCGCTACTGTAAGGACACGGACTGTGATGGTGTTCTATGCCCCGCAAAAAAGCGTAATTCGCGATTTCAAATTCCGTAAGCCGCCACAGCGGCTTTACCTTGCGCACAAAGCCGCCCTCGCCGTCGCTTTCGTTAAGTTTTGGCCCTTGATCTGAAAGATAAGAAACATCCCAGCGCAGGGTATTGCTGAAGAGGCGGGCGACTTCATCGTCTAGGTTATGGCCTGTGGCCAATACGGTAAAACCGCCTTCCATCGCTGTTTTGTTAAAGAAATGCCGTTTGATTTTCCCACAGGCGGAACATATGGGCCGCTTAATTTTATCCTTAACAAGTGGAATAGCCAGCCCTTCTTTCTCTAGGTTGCACACGATGAGCTTGAGCCGATGAACGCCGCAAAAGCGTTCGACAACCTCCCTCGCTTTTGTTGAAGAGCCGGAGATGCCAAGATCGACATGGTAGCCGGTGACATCATAGTTTTGGCGGGCCAGTTCCAACATAAGGGAAAGGGAATCCTTGCCGCCAGAAAGAGCAACTAGGATCTTATCGCCATGGGTGAAAAGATCTTGGCTTCTGATTCCCCTGTCGACTTGTTTTGAGAAAAAGTCGAGGAAACAATTCGCGCACAAGCCAATATTATGGCTCGGCAGGGAAACAGCAGCAGTGGCGTGACAGCGTTTACATTTCATAATGTAGTTATATCCGCTGAGCCAGCCATACGCAAGCATTCTTGGCACAGGAAAACGCGGGCCGGTTCCGGAAATAAAGCCTTGAGGCGAAGTGCCCGGATATAAGCCTTGTTACGGCGAGACCACACATGGGGAAGAAATCCGGGAAATTCTCCAGTTGCGCAACCGGTTGAGGATATACGGATGCACATCCTTTTTCAATTCGAAACTTGGCATGAAGAACAACGAAGCTTTGGGGTTGCCTAGATCTTCCCTGTGTTCTTGCAAGAAGGACGCGCAAGAAACAGGAAGAGAAAAGCCGCAGCCGTTCGAGAGGAAATGTTTTTGGACAAAATAGTTCGAGACTTCTTGCTTTTGATGTGAGATGCACAGTCTCACGTATTTGGGCGTTTATGCCTAGGGTCTTTCTAGCATAAGACCGTCTGCTTTTGATACAAGAACGATTCCTGTATCTTCAATCGATATCCCCAACTTGTTGAAGATATCTATGAAAATGGAATCTGAAGAAGTCCTCTCCTTCCTTATAATCTATTCTCACGAAGTAAAAAAGCTTAAAGAAAAAAAAGAGTTAGGCCAAAGCCTAACTTTTTTTAAGTACCCTAACTAGGAAGCCTGTGACTACTTTTGGGAATGTAGCTTGTGAGCTTTATGCTCGGCAACGATATCATCAGCTAGCACAGACAACTTTCTGCGATTGTTAGCGATAGTCTCTTGTTTCATAGCTTCAGCTTCCGCAAATACTTCAGCACTCCAAGCTTCTAGGGACTTACTCATATGTTTTAAAGGACGTCTAAAAATCACTAGAAGAGTGATCGCTACAACTAAGCCGCTTACCGCTTCAAACATTATAAGCTACAGGTTCCAATAATTATCAAAAATAATTGGCAGTCTCTTTACTTACTCCTCAACACGTTAGCGCGTAGCTCAGGCGTATGAGAAGGGTTCGCGGAATTGCTCTATGAAATTCTCCGCTTACGGGGATTAAGCATTTCGTGAAGTTCCTTGCCAACTTTAAAATAAGGCAAACGCTTCGGCTTTACGATAACAGTCTCACCAGTGCGAGGATTGCGACCTTTATAGCTTTCGTAATTTTTCATTGCAAAACTGCCAAAACCGCGAATTTCTACGCGGCGTCCTTCGCGAAGAGCCTGTTTCATTTCTTTAAAGGTTGTTTCAACAACCAGTTCGGCTTCCTCCAAAGAAATTTTTGCCTTCTCCGCCAGAGCAATAATAAGTTCGCTTTTAACCATTAGTCTTTTCCTTGTACCTTACAGAAATTCTGTATAGTAATACGTGCAAAAAATATGGTGGAATCATGAAAAAAACTGCTGGTTTTGTCAAGGCTCAAAGCGGCTGTTTGGACTGAAACAGTAAAAAACGTAGCATCATGTATAATAGCGTTTATAATTGGACGCGATTTC
>CAYWQK010000086.1:2744-5039 GCA_964460575.1 uncultured Desulfovibrionaceae bacterium
AATAGCGGCAACCATATTCTTTTTATACACAAATAGATCTATTTTTCTTTATTCTGTTACATATTAATCTGTTTAATAGATTTGATTAAGAGATTCTTTTGCCGGAAGGAGCATAGCGTAAAAACTTTTTTTAAGATCAGCGGCGCCATTCACAAAACGCGGAACGACGGAACCAATGTACCCTTTCAAACGCCAGAGGAGCTGCAGAGGACTAATTATTAGTATCTATGTAGAATCACTACTATATTATCGAATATAGTAACGTTAAAATTTTCTTAGTGCTGTCCAAAAAGCAAATTATTATATTCTGGCCTGTTTTTCGCGCCTAAAATTTTGCGGGGTATTCGTATAAACAAGCGGAAGAGACTATGTTAGGAAAAACGCGGGAGGGCCAGCGAAAAGAATACGGATAGCTGCGTATGAGATTTTGCGGCAGGATGCCGGCCGCCCTTCAGTCAGACGTGTTCTTGTCGCGTCAAAGGATATTGAGGAATGAACCCCGTCTCATCTCGAAGATTAAAAAAAAATGTAAGCGTTCTTTTCCCTTCGGCAAAAGAAAATGCTAGTTCTGCGGAATTTCTTGCTTGGATTCTATTGACAACATTATTCATCGCTAGTTTGCTTATATGGCAATATTGGGATAGGTCGAAAGAAATAGTGCAAAATTCAATGTATGAAACAGGGAATGTCCTGTTATTGGCCATAGAGAGAGCAATGTATTCTGGCAGACATACCTCTTTTGGCGTGACACCATCTTTGCAGTATATCCTTGATGAGTTAATGCTACGGGATGCCGTACATTTTTTTGCTGTAACAACAGCCAATGGTATGATCCTTTTTCATTCCAATCCTTCTCGTGTTGGAAAATACCTTAGCGATATGCCGGAACGCTGGACAATCCCTCAGCAAATAGAGCAAAAAACGACGGGCGCTCGCAAATCCGCCGCTTCAATGCCGCATTGGCGTATAATGGATATTGAAGGTCATTCTTCTTTTGTTGTATACCGCAAGATCACGCAGCGGCCTCAATTAGGTGGAATGCCCGGCGGCGGTGCTTCTTATCTTGTTTTGGGGATGGATCCAGCGCCTCTAAACCGCGCCTATGAGGCAGATAAAAAGCGTGCCCTAAGCTATGGAGGCAGCGTATTGCTTTTTGGGATGTCTTTGGCAATCTGTGTCTACGCCATTCAACGCTTGCTCGCGTCGCGACGCAGGCAGAGGGAGGCAGAAGCCTTGGTGGATGAACTGGCGCTGACCCTTCCGGACGGATTGTTACTCCTTGATGTCAAGGGACGTGTTATTGGTATGAACGACGCGGCCTTGCGTATGCTGAATCCGGAGGAAACGAATTTTGAAAAAAAAAGCGAGGAGAAAGTAGGGGAACATCTGCCCCAGCCCTTGGTCGAGCGTCTTGAAGAGCTCCGCCAAAAAGGCTTGCTCCAAGATAGCGAATTTCAGCTTCAACAAAAAGGGCATATCACCTATCTAAGCATTAGGGGAGGGCAGGTTGGCGGTCCGCAAGGGGAACAGATAGGTTTTCTCGTTCTCCTGCGCGATATAAGTGAGGTCCGTCGCCTTGAAGCGGAAGTCCGCAGACGGGAAAAGCTTGCGGCTGTTGGCAATCTTGCTGCCGGGGTCGCCCATGAACTGCGTAATCCTTTGAGTTCCATAAAGGGTTACGCAACGTACTTTAGCGAACGGTTTCCCGCTGGCAGCAACGAACGGGAGGCCGCTAAAATTATGATGCGCGAAACGGATCGTTTAAACCGTACCATAACCGAACTGTTGGGTCTTGCCCGTCCCACGGATCTTCATGTTCGGCCGAGTTCTCTTTTAGAAATTGTTCGCGATGTCATAAAACTTATCCGGCAAGATGCGGATGCCCGGGGGGTTGCTATTGTTCTGCATAACGATGAGATACCCCTGTTGCCACTGGATTCCGACCGCATACGGCAAGTGCTGCTTAATCTTTGCATCAATGCCCTAGACGCTATGCCTCAGGGCGGATTTCTGATTTTTGAGCTTCATTCTCATTCTTCAGCTTCGGACGCCCATATAGAACTGGAAATCCAGGACACTGGGGCGGGTATTGCGCCAGAAAACCTCGCGCATATTTTCGATCCATATTTTACAACAAAAGGGCACGGAACAGGCTTGGGTCTGGCAACAGTTCACAAGATTATGGATGCACATGGAGGAAGTGTGTCTGTAAGTTCCTCTTTAGGAAAAGGAACATGTTTCCGGCTTTTTTTTCCAGTTTAATTCAGGTTTATTTTTTAACTCATTTACATCTTT
>CAYWQK010000087.1:0-3810 GCA_964460575.1 uncultured Desulfovibrionaceae bacterium
GGAGCCGCTGACAAGGCGAAGTCTTCCTAAGCCGCATGACGGAGTTTCCGATGGGGAACTCTGTTGTCGGCTTGAGACTTTTTGCTTGTCATGCGGTTTTTTCGTTTTCTTTCTCTTTTCTGGCTCTCCGTATACAGAAAGACGGAGATAAAAGGATTACCGCACGAGGGAAAACTGCCGGGTATAAGCCACACACCTGCAACCGCTTTATGCTGAGGCGGGAGCACTCGAGACTGGCTACTCACCAGAAAGCTGCTTTACGCTCTCCTTACTTGAGACACGAAAAACTTTTAACGCTTAGGAGGAATGCCTTATGGCTAAACCATTCGCCGTCTATAAGTGCATGTTATGTGGAAATGTGGTTGAGGTGCTTCATGCCGCCGATGGAGATCTATCCTGCTGCGGACAGCTCATGAAAGAAATGTCTGCGGGTACAACCGACGGCGCAAAGGAAAAACATGTGCCTGTGCTTGAAGCGGCAGAAAACGGATGCAGGGTAAAAGTTGGTTCCATCGCCCATCCTATGGAAGAGAAGCACTTCATCCAATGGATTGAGATTGCTACAGATGATGGACGACGCTACAAGGCATTTCTTGCGCCGGGGCAACCTGCGGAAGCTCATTTTTGCATTCCAGCTAGCAAGGTGACTTCTGTAAAAGAATACTGTAATCTGCATGGACTTTGGAAAGCGTAATTTTACGCACCCGTTCCCCATCAAAAGGAGTTTGAAGCAATGGACAAATACATTTGCGGCGTATGCGGCTTTGAATATGACCCCGCTGAAGGAGATCCTGAACACGGCATCCCTGCAGGTACGCCGTTTGCCGACCTGCCAGACGACTGGTGTTGCCCAGTGTGCGGGGTAAGTAAATCAGAATTCAATCCAGCGTAAATTTTCAGGCGCCGTTCCTCAAATCTCACTGCAAAAGGATGCGGCGCCCTTTCGAATTAGCCAGCAGAATATCTATGCGGTAATCCTCTAACCCATGATCTCGAACGCGTTCATTTCCTATGCTCGTTGTGCCGGTAAAGTAACGTTACTTTCCCAAGCACTGATAAAAGGAATATATTTTTCTGATTGTACCGCATGATACTTGTTCATGTTGCTCGGGATCAACCTACTTCACGCAGTAGCCGTAGCAGCTTCTGCATGATTCAAAGCGAGGAGTGTTTATGAGACCTTTTGAACTTACTAAAGATATTTATTGGATCGGCGCTATTGATTTTAACAAGCGCAATTTTCACGGCTATAGCCGTTCACCTCAAGGCACTACATATAATGCCTACTTAATTCAAGATAAAAAAAATGTTATTTTTGATACAGTTGATGTTCATTATGCAAAAACCATGTTCTGCAGCGCAGCACATATAATGCCTCTTGAAAAAATCGATTACCTTATTATCAATCATACTGAAAAAGATCACGCTGGAGTACTTCCAGAGCTTGTTACACGTTGTAAGCCAGAGAAAATTTTTACATCACCCATTGGTAAAAAATTCATGCAGGCGCAGTTTGATACTACAGATTGGCCTATTGAAACTGTAAAAACCGGAGACGTTATTTGCATTGGCAAGCGGCATATTCACTTCTTGGAAACAAGAATGCTTCATTGGCCTGACAGCATGTTTTCCTACATTCCCGAAGATAAATTGTTGATCAGCAATGACGCCTTTGGGCAAAATATTGCCAGTGTAGAGCGTTTTGCGGACCAAATTGACTCTTCCCGCATGCTAAAAGCCATCAAGGAGTATTACTACAATATTGTATTGCCGTTTTCACCGCAGGTACTTCGTACACTCGAAGCAGCTACGGCTCTTAAGCTTGATATTGAAATGATCGCGCCGGATCATGGGCTTATTTGGCGCGGTAAAGAGCAGGTCAACTTCATTCTATCCGCCTATAAAACATTGGCTGAGCAGAAACCCGCTTGCCGCGCGGTCATCGTGTATGACACCATGTGGGAATCCACTGCGCTCATGGCTTCGTCCATTGGCACGGGTTTGGCTATAGAAGGTGTTCCGTACCGACTCATTGATTTACGCCAAAACCACCACAGCGATGTCATGACGGAGCTTGCGGACTGCGGCGCGGTTATTGTTGGCTCCCCCACACACAACAACAATGTGCTGCCAGGAGTTGCGGATGTTTTGACCTACATGAAAGGTCTCCGCCCTTTAAATCGCATTGGCGCGGCTTTTGGATCCTACGCGTGGTCAGGTGAAGCCCCAAAAATAATACAGGAATGGCTGGCTTCTATGCACATGGAACTTCCCGCAGAACCATTGAAAATGCTCTTCCGCCCCCATCACGACCAGCTTTCTCAATGCGTTGAGCTTGGACGTACGGTTGCCAGAGCATTGAAAAAGAAATGCGCTGAATAGCTCATCCTGACGAGGGATAGAAAGTGCGTTCTTTTTATCGCTTCGCAACCTCCATCCAGTATGCCCACCGATTAAGCTGAAACTTTTTTATACTAGGAGGGATATTATGGATGCCGTGCTGTTCGCACGTCTGCAATTTGCAGTAACTGTTTTTTTTCATTTTGCTTTTGTCCCACTTACGCTAGGACTGACCGTTCTTCTTGCCATTATGGAGACGTTCTATGTGCGCAGCGGCAAGGAAATTTATAAACGTATGGTCCAATTCTGGGGTAAACTCTTCCTCATAAACTTCGTCCTCGGTGTTGTTACAGGCATCACGCTGGAATTTCAGTTCGGTACCAACTGGTCACGGTATTCCGAATACGTAGGCGATATTTTTGGCTCCCTTCTTGCCATTGAGGCAACGCTCGCCTTCTTCTTGGAATCGACTTTTGTAGCAGTATGGGCATTTGGCTGGAAAAAAGTGAATCCTAAAGTGCACCTGGGAGCAATATGGGCTGTTGCCATTGCCTCTAATCTTTCTGCACTCTGGATTATTCTTGCCAACGGATGGATGCAGCATCCTGTTGGTTACGTTATCCGCAACGGCCGAGCAGAGCTTAGCAGCTTCTTTTCTGTCGTGACAAATCCTTTTGCCTGGAGTCAATTCCTGCATAATTTGCTTGCCTCATGGACCCTTGCCGGGTTCTTTGTTTTGGGAATTTCGGCATGGCACTTGCTGAAGAAAAATCAAATCGATTTCTTCAAGCTTTCCTTTAAGATTGCTGCGCCTTTTACCCTCCTGCTTGTTATTATGCTTGGGCTCCAGGGGCACGGGCATGGACAAATGGTTGCGGTATACCAACCGGAAAAGCTGGCGGCCATGGAATCCCATTGGATTACGACCAAGAATGCCCCCATGTATCTGCTTGCCTTGCCCCATCAATCGCAAAACAAAAACTGGCTCCAAGCATTTCCTGTGCCAAACATGTTAAGCTTCTTGGCCTTTGGCGATGCTAATGCAGAGGTAAAGGGTCTTTCCGATTTTCCAAAAGAGAACCAACCACCGGTTCTTCCAACGTTTCTTTCCTTCCGTCTTATGGCGGCTCTGGGCACCATTCTCGGGATAATTGCAGCCTGTGCGTTTCTCCTGCATTGGAGAATCGAAAAGCATCCTTTCCTATTGAGAATCCTTGTATGGCCTCTCCCTCTTCCCTATGTAGCCACTTTCGCCGGCTGGACTGTTGCCGAGGTTGGACGCCAGCCTTGGATTGTGCATGGAATAATGCGCACGGACATGGCTGTTTCTCCTGTGCCGACCTATTCGGTCATCTTGTCGCTTATCGCATTTACGGCTGTTTATGCGCTTCTTGGTGCTATAGATATCCATCTGCTACGCAAACATGCCATGCAGGGGCCTGAAATTACACCCAAACAAGACGCTTCAGA
>CAYWQK010000087.1:3820-4434 GCA_964460575.1 uncultured Desulfovibrionaceae bacterium
CCTTGGAATGGGGATTCTACTTCCCTTTCTTGCTCGAAATGAGATGGAAAAGCGCATTATTTACAACGCGGCTGGTCCCTATTGGGACGGCAACGAAGTATGGCTTATCACAGCTGGAGGCGTAACCTTCGCTGCGTTTCCAAAAGCCTATGCTGTCATGTTCAGTGCGTTGTATACCCCTTTGCTGCTTCTTCTTTTTGCCTTGATTTTCCGTGCAGTATCGTTTGAATTTCGCAATAAAATAGATTCTCCAAACTGGCGCGGAACATGGGATAAGGCTCAGTTCCTAGGAAATTTTTTGCCAGCCCTTCTTTTTGGCGTCGCCTTTGCTAGCCTTTTCAGCGGAATTCCCATCGATCAACAAGGCATATATCACGGGAATATTATCCGTCTTCTCAATCAGTATGGACTTATGGGAGGCTGTCTTTTTGTCTGCCTTTTCGCAATGCACGGAGCGTTGTGGCTGCATTTAAAGTCAACTGGCACACTGCAAACCCGTGCGAAGATAGCTGCGCTCATCCTATGGCCACTTGTTGCAGCGCTGGCTTTTACCTTTTTAACAGAAACAGAGTTTTCTACTGCATTGTATGGAAATTACATCGAACATCCATTTC
>CAYWQK010000087.1:4444-4983 GCA_964460575.1 uncultured Desulfovibrionaceae bacterium
TTTCTAAGGATCTTTCCCTTGCTTGCTGTTTGCAGCCTCCTCGGGATTCTTGTTTCCATCATCTGCAATTTCATGCTTGCAGCTTGGATTGCCAGCGCTTTGTTTATCCTACTCAGCATGTTTTCCGCAGTATTTGGTATGTATCCTAACCTTGTTATCTCTAGCTTGGACCCCGTATGGAATGTAACAATTGCCAATGGCGCATCCAGTACCCGTACGCTGTTCATCATGCTAATTGTAGCCCTATTGCTTGTCCCTGTGGTTATTGCCTATCAATTCTGGGCCTATAAAACCTTTGCTCAGCCTGTTACAGAGGATGATCTAAAAGACGATCACGCTTACTGATTGGCTTTCTAAAATGCAAAGCACAAGCCATGGGGTTTCCGCCTAGGGCAAACCCCATGGCTGAATAAAGAAGCCCAAATATTGTATTCCTGATTCCTATGTTGAGAACAAGCGAACGCGAAAAGTATACATTGAACTAGGTTGACTTGATCTGACAGTAGGCCGTTGCAAAAAGATGAAAAACTTTGGGACAA
>CAYWQK010000088.1:0-341 GCA_964460575.1 uncultured Desulfovibrionaceae bacterium
CATTAACCAAACCTGCTTGGTCTACGGCTGTACTTACGGCGAAGCTTTGGCTCCGGGAGAAGCCAACAGGACGCTTGTAGCCGCTATGCGCGAAGTCATCGCCGTTGCTCAGGCTGAGGGCATTACGCTGACAGAGCAGGACTTACACGGCTATCTCGCGCTTCTTGGCACACTACGCCCGGAGGGGACTCTTTCCATGGGGCAGGACCGCATAAACCGCCGCCCCTCGGAGGTTGAACTTTTTTCCGGCACCATCGGACGGCTTGCGCGGAAACATAGCCTCGCGGTGCCAACCAATGATTTTCTGTATCAACGCATTCGGGAAATTGAAGCCGGATATA
>CAYWQK010000088.1:351-4734 GCA_964460575.1 uncultured Desulfovibrionaceae bacterium
TGTTCCTTTACGCTTGAGAATCCGACGCTTCAATCCATGCGGGATCCGGCGTATATTCCATACCTGCGGCAACCTTTTCGGCCAAGCCACGGCTGCCAAGCTTCAGCAAAAGACGCATTCCAAGCTCAAGACCGGAGCTGACGCCGCCAGCAGTTATAATTTTCCCAGCCTCCATGATTTTCCGCTCTGAAACGGCAATGCCCGGCAGCCTAGACAATTCCGCCCTGGCATTGGCGTGCGTTGCCGCACGTTTGCCAGCAAGCAAACCAGTCTCTGCCAAAATCAAGGCTCCCGTGCATACGGAACAAACATAAGACGCGTTTACAAACTGCTTTTGGATAAAACGCAAAAGATGCGCGTTGCGCATAGCCGTCAGCCGCCCCTTGCCGCCGGGAATGATCAGCGCATCAAGCGGCGGGCATCGATCCCATGTTGCGTGCGGCAGAAAAGACAGCCCGTTAAAGGCCCTAAGGAGCCCCGGCAATTCCGCAACAAGCTGAACCGAACAAAAGCCGGGTTTCACCTTATTGGCATAAGAAAGCACTTCATAAGGGCCAATGAAATCCAATTCCTCAACATCCGAAAATACGACTATGCCTATTTTGTACATCGCAATTGCCTTGCTGAGCTTTCAACCCGCACATATAGCAGATGTTGGCCGTAGGCTTTGGCTGCATAAACGTGGCTGTCTATAACGCTAAGTCCCGCAAGGCGTTAAAGCCTTACGGGACCTTTTGTAGTTAGACTGGTAGCCGGGGTGGGACTTGAACCCACACGCCCTAAGGACACCTGATTTTGAGTCAGGCGCGTCTGCCATTCCGCCACCCGGCCAACGCGTATTTCATACGCTCAACAGGCGGTCTTGTCCAGCGGAAAAAAGCAGGAACAAAATTTTTCACACCATGGACAGCGTATTACATTGACTGAAGCTGCTGCTTGGCACGGGAAGCTTCCGGCGACTTCGGGAATTTTTTTATCACTTCCTGCAAACGCATCTTGGCCGCGTCTTTTTGGCCCATCTTCTGGAAGCTTAACCCCTGCTTGAGATAGCAGGACGCGACTTTACCGTTTTTGGAGTACTTGTCAATCACAGCCTGGTAGTCAAGCGCGGCATTGGAATACTGTCCCAGCGCAAAATGGCTTTCCGCCTTCCAGAATTGGGCATTTCCTGTCAACGAATGCTTGGGATAGGTTGAAACAAAATCCGTGAATCCCGTCAAGGCGGCCCTGTATTTCCTGCTGTTGTAATTGCTCATAGCCGTATCATACAGCGTTTTGGCAACATCTTTGCTGGGCTGCGCTGTTTGGCTCTGCGCAGCAGCGGCCGCTGAAGCCGCTCCGGCAGCGGGAGCGGTCTGCATGGCCTGCGGAGCCGGCGCGCCCGAAACAGCTCCTTGCGGTGCGGCATTGCCATTAAGCCGAAGATCCACAGCGAACTGCGTTTCCAGCATACGCAACGCCTGTTCATGGCGCTCCACTTTGGCAGCTAAGTCTTCAAGACTTCCCACCGCTTTTGTGGCGTGGTTAAAATTATCAATCTGCCCCTGCACGGCAGACATTTCCTCGCGGAGCTGCTGCACTTGGGCCCATGTATCGGCCTGAGCAGGCTGCATATTGGAAAGGCTAGCCATCTTCCTATCCTGCTCCTTTACATGGGTGATTATGGCGTCCACTGTCGATTGGCTTGCGCAAGCCGCCAAAGATATCATGCTCACCGCAAGGCACAACGCGATACTACGGCGCATTCCACACATTTTCATGTCCTCTGTTTCGTTACAGCCGGTCTCCGGCTCTTCTCAACCCAAATAAAAGGTAAACGATCCCTCCAGCTACGGGGAGACATACGCAGCCTAAGAGCCAGGCGGCGCGCTCCCCGGAACTTGGAAACCAGTGGGTCATGGCATGCCAAATTCCCCAAAGATTAATCAACGCCGGCAACCCCAAAAGGAGGAGCTGCCACCACGTGAACGAAAAAATCATACTCGGCCGCCTCCCGCTGGCTCCCGCCATAGTATTACGCAAGCTAAAAAAACACCGCAGCAAATGCAAATGTCCGCCATATTAAATGCCGGCCAGTGCCAGCCGCCAACGTAGAAATCCAGAAAATCGACCACAGCCCTGTATCGAATTCTGTCAACCCAATTGCCAAGGGCGCCGCCCAATACAAGGCCGAAACTTATATAAAGCAGCGGAGACCACTTCCGCCAGCAGCGCGCCAAGAAAATCAATACAACAAAAGCCGCAAGGGTAGCCGCTGAAAAAAGCCATATCTGCCAGTCAATATCAGTCCTGTTTAAAAAGCCAAAGGCAGCACCCCTGTTCCGGATATTCACAAGATCAAAGAATCCGTCTATCACGGAAACGGTTCCGTAAAAAGGTATCCGGCGCATTACCGCCATTTTGCTGAGCTGATCCAAGGCAGCAGTCAGAGCAGCAACAATCCCCATAACGAGATAGCCCTTCTTTGCAAAAGGCGATGCCGCCGATAATATTGGCATGGCGCAATTTCTCTCTCCAGTGGCAGATGAATTTCAAGGTGCAAAATCACGATGAGGCGGGCAGCTCCTCGTTACCACATTCCCGAGGTGTTTTCCAGCCATTGAGGACAGCGCGAACTGTCTGGCCGCAGAGCCGATACCCGGGCGCGCCGCCGCAAAAAATTCCCCGTGCGTGAAGCAGACGGCGAAACAAGCTGCCGCCGCGTCATCGTTAAAAACAATATGGCAGCAGCATATATTCAGCCTAAGTGACGCAGCACACCGGCGCAGCGCGGACAGACATCCGGATAAATAGGATCGTCTCCCATTTCTTCGCTGTACATCCAGCATCTTGCGCATTTTTCACCAACCGCGTGCTCTACACGCACGGCGCATCCCCGCACCTCGCCCGACACGGCGTCAGCCGGCGCCGTATCCGTGGAAATCCGAAACTGCGATACGATAAACAATGCCCGCAGATCCGTACCGAGACTATCTAAAAGCGCCTTGTTTTCCTCATCTACATACAGCGTAACACGCGTATCGAGCGCATGGCCAATTTCACCGCTTTTCCGCAACGGCTCAATGGCTCGGGTAACATCGGTACGGATAGCAAGGAAACGTTCCCAGCGGGCGCGCTCTTCTTCGGAAAGACCAAACGAGGCGGCTTCCGGCATAGGCGCGGCAAAAACGGTTGCCGCTCCGGCTTCAGGGCGAGCATCCTTAAGCGCATCCGGCAGAAAACCATACGCTTCTTCAGCTGTGAAACTAAGTATCGGGGCCATGCTCCTCACAAGCATCATCAGAATATGATACAAGGCTGTCTGGGCCGAACGCCGCGCGTCGAATTCCGGAGCTGATGCGTAAAGGCGATCTTTGATCACATCCAAATAGAAAGCGGAGAGATCCGTTACGCACACGGAGTGCAGTGTATGAAATACTTTGTGGAATTCGTAATCCAAATAGGCCTGCTCCACTCTCGCGCACGCGCGGGCCGTAACATCAACGGCAAAACGGTCCAACGGATCGAGGCGATCGAAAGGCAGCATTTTTGCCGCCGTCAGATCATTGATGTTGCCGAGAAGATAGCGGCAGGTATTGCGGATTCGGCGGTAAGCATCCACAAGGCGGTTAAGTATTTCATTGGAAATGCGGACATCTTCACGGTAATCCACGGAAGAAACCCACAAACGCAGTATCTCGGCACCGTAGCGGTTGATGACTTCCTCAGGGGCAACCACATTGCCGACTGACTTAGACATTTTGCGTCCTTCGCCATCCACCACATAGCCATGTGTCAAAACTGCCCGATACGGCGCCACTCCCCTTGTGCCAATGGCGGCAAGGAGGGACGAATGGAACCACCCGCGGTGCTGGTCTGATCCTTCCAGGTACAGATCCGCAGGGAAGGCGAGTTCCGGACGGCTTTCCATCACCGCGGCGAAGCTTGTACCGGAATCAAACCAAACATCTAGGATGTCGCTTTCTTTCTTCCAATGAGTTCCACCGCATTTAGGACATTTCAGCCCTGCCGGCACGATGTCTTCCATCGGGGCAGTGTACCAATAATCGCACCCTGTAGGGTATTGCGCTATACGGGCCACTATGCCGCGCATCCAGTTGGCATCCTGCCAGGCTTCCCCGCAATCCTCGCACAGAAGCGCAAGTATCGGCACTCCCCACGTCCTTTGACGGGAAATGCACCAGTCCGGCCGGGTCTCGATCATATTATAGATGCGCTCCTCTCCCCAGGACGGAATCCAGCGCACGTCGCCACGGATAGCTTTAAGCGCTTTCCCGCGCAGGCCATTGGACTCCATGGATACAAACCACTGCGTTGTGGCACGGAAGATGACCGCTTTCTTGCAGCGCCAGCAGTGCGGATACGAGTGGCTGATTTTTTCCT
>CAYWQK010000089.1:0-3101 GCA_964460575.1 uncultured Desulfovibrionaceae bacterium
CACTACCAAAATGGAAAGAAAAAACAGAATGACAAGCTGGGTTAAAACAGGATGCATCGCTTCTCCTCAAGAGCTACATACATGTATCAGAGTTATCTTCCGAAACTATTCCTCATGGCCGGCAGAAGCAAGCGCTTACGCGTGTTCCTTTAGGCCATTACCACCCTTTTTGCGAGACGGATCAGGTTACCTATTTTCGCCCCGCTAATCAACAGCAAGCGCCTCCGACAAATAAACATCTTCCGCTTACAGCAGACAGGTTATCACCGGAAGCGCGCTCCACGAATGGAACGGTCATCCTTCGCGCCGCAGCAGAATTTGATATTTTTCATTCGGAAAAATAACTACCCGTTATTAAAAATATTTTATATGCCCAGAGAGACGGAAGCATGTTTTATGGCGGCAATCCACGCCAATCGCGCAGGGAGATACATTCACAAGTCCGCCCCGGTCCCTCGCGCCAAAGCATAGCTCTTCCGACGGTCCGTCAATTCTAACGGCTCATATTATTTTCTTTAAAACCGCGCAAAAAAAGCTTGCCAAGCACTCGGCTTTGATCTATATATCTCTCTGTCAGCCGGGGTAGCTCAGTTGGTAGAGCAGGGGACTGAAAATCCCCGTGTGGGCGGTTCAATTCCGTCCCCCGGCACCAAATTTGAAAGGACTTGCGTGAACGGGCAAGTCCTTTTTGTTTTACAGCGGCATTCGTGATTATAGACGTACCCGCCTCCTCATTTGCCGAAGCGGAACGCATGACCCCGTTCCTCCGGCAGAAACACTACCAAATTTATATCTCGAACAGCATTTCAAGGTCTTCACGCGTCAGGGATTTCCATGTGTCCTGACCGGGAATAACCGCTTCCGCAACACCGCGCTTCATGTCCTGAAGTTTGAGAATTTTTTCCTCCACGCTGTTTTGACATATGAGCTTATAGGAAAAAACCTGCCTCGTCTGACCGATGCGGTGGGTGCGGTCCGTGGCCTGGCTTTCCACAGCCGGATTCCACCACGGATCGTAATGGATCACATAGTCGGCCGAAGTTAAATTCAGCCCCGTGCCGCCCGCTTTCAATGAAATCAGAAAAATCGGGATCTCCGGGCTGTTGTTAAATTGGTCAACCTGCTCCAAACGATTTTTGCTGGTTCCGTCCAGATAGCAGAAGGGAATATCCGTCATCTGCAGCCAACCCCGGATAATTTGCAGCATTTGAACAAACTGCGAAAAAACAAGCACCTTATGCCCGCCTTCGACAATATCAAAAATCATGTCTTTAAACGCTTCAAATTTACCGGAAGATAGGCTCGCGGTGCTGAAACCGGGCATATCAACCTTCAATAAACGCGGGTGGCAGCAGATTTGACGGAGCTTAAGAAGCGCATCCAAAATAGACATCTGGCTTTTCGCCATGCCCTTGCTTTCCACATCCGCAAGAACTTGCTCGCGCAGCTTGCGGGTCAGCGCCGTGTAGAGCTCTATCTGCTCGTCAGTCATAGCGCAGTAGGAAATATTCTCGATCTTTGGCGGCAAATCCTTGGCGACCTCAACCTTAGTTCTTCGCAAAATGAAAGGTTTGACGCGGGAACGCAGATATTCCAGCGTCTCCGCGTCGCCATCGCGAATCGGCTTCACAACTCCGCGCTGGAAGGCGTGCTGGGAACCGAGGAAACCGGGCATAAGGAATTCAAAGAGCGACCATAATTCAAACAGATTATTCTCAATGGGAGTACCGGAGAGGCACAAGCGCATACGCGACTTGATGGCCCGCACAGAACGCGCCGTAATCGTATTGGAATTTTTAATGTTTTGCGCTTCGTCAAGAATCACGGCGTTGAAAAAATGCTTCTGGAGCTCTTCGAGATCACGACGCAGCAAGGCATAGGTAGTGATCACAATGTCAGAATCAGCGACCTTGCGGAACATTCCTTCGCGGCGGGTGCCGTAGATGATGAGGCATTTCAGATCCGGAACAAATTTTTGCGCCTCCCGTTCCCAGTTTGGCAAAACGGAAGTGGGAACAACTATGAGGTTTGGTCCTTCCAGCTTTTTATTCACCATGTGCTGAATAAAGGACAAGGTCTGGATGGTTTTACCCAGCCCCATTTCGTCGGCAAGGATGCCGCCAAAACCATATTCGCTCAAAAAATTCAGGTAGGATACGCCTTGCAGCTGGTAGTTGCGCAGAGAAGCCTTCACGCCCCTCGGCTGCGGTACGGGAACGACCTCGCGAAAATGATGCACCTTTTCCCTCAACGTATCCCAGAAAGAATCGGTATCGACCTGCGGAAGATCATCGAGGAGGCTATCCAGCACCGTGGCTTCAAACTGCTTGAACTGACGCTTCGGGGGCTTCGCGGGATCAAAACCAAGGGCCTGAAGCTTATGGGAAAGCTTTTCCAGCCAGGCCTCCGGCAAGCTCGTGTACGATCCGTCTTTCAGCTGGACATAACGCCGGCCCTTGGCCCATGCTTTCCATATTTTTTCCAAGGGAAGTTTCTGCCCCTCGTATTCTACGGAGATATCCAGCGAAAACCATTTTTCCTTTTCGTTGCTCTCGACTTTGGCGGAGATCACAGGCTGGGCGATGCGCACTTTATAGCGCGTCAGCGCCTTTTCCCCGAAAACACGCCAGTTTTCGATCAACTTAGAATACGAATCTAGCAAAAACGCAATGGCTTCCTCCGGCTCCATGAACCACAGCTTATTGCTGCGCGGCTGAAATCGCATTTCCGCCAGCTGGGCCATAAGACGCGCCTCTTCCTGCTGATCCCTTCTGGCCAAAAAGGTCTTCCCTTCAAAAATATAGCTGCCGGTCTGAAAATCCGGGTTTGGACCGGGCATGATAAATTCGCCGTGCATTGTGGAGTATGTGTTTTGGATCTCAAGTGTCAGAAGGCTTCCCTCCTCGCCGAGAAAGAGCTTGGGATCGTATTTTGCCGGCTGGAAAATAGGCTCCATGACATGCAGAAACTCCTCAGGCTCGTACAGTTCCGAAGAGGGCAGGCGCGTCCAAACGCGATCGAGAAATTCCGAAAGGCTGTCCTGCGGCACAACAGGTCGCTTGTCCACGAGATCTTTGATCAGCGCGGGAGAAAGACTAGTC
>CAYWQK010000089.1:3111-4654 GCA_964460575.1 uncultured Desulfovibrionaceae bacterium
AGTCTGAACAGGATAGAAGCCATGATTCCAGCAGGTCCACATGGGCATCAAGCCGTGGAAAGAAACCTCTCCCTCCTCATCCGTGATGAGAAAGGGCTTCTTGCCTTCCTGCTGAAGATAAATATCAAAGTGCAGCCCGTCGTCGTCCAAAATGGGGCAAAGCTTGAGAGACATAGGAGTAGTGACAATAGTGCAAGGCAGGTCCGTATCTTTCCAAAACAAATAGTATTCCCGCCTCACAGCCCAGAAAAACCACGAAAGTATGCCTTCGGGTATCTCTATGCGGTGACCGTAATACCCCAAATAATGGCCGATCTGGCGGATGACGCTGACAAGCTGCGGAGAACGCTCGCACCATTCGGGATTGCGAAGGATCTGCTCCAGGGAGGTTTCCTGATGAACGGAAGAAAGTCCGGTTTTGTTCTGACGCCCGCGGTAAAGGGCAACAATCAAGCGACCCGGCTCGGGGAAAAAACGAAAAATAAGATAATGTTTGCCGGTTTCCGGCTCGAAGGTACCGCCAAAGAAATGGCGAAAGCTATGGCGCCAGTCGACGTTAGGCTGCGCGACCTCCGGCTCCAGTCCATAGTCTTCCTTCAAATCCGCAAGAAGCTTAATGGCCGCCGCGGCAGCATGAACGCAGACGCTTGAAAACGCGTCATGGCAATTGCAAATATGCGACAGGCTGTGCTCGGCAAGACGAAGGGTAAAACGCGGCGTATAATTCTGGAAATCCTCCCCTTGAATAATACCCTCCGCTTCCCAGCAGTCGCCATCTTTCTGAATAGTCATCTTATGCACGCCGCCGGAAGCAAGAATGGCCTGCCCCGCCTCCCGAATATATTCGGGCACGGAGTCATTCAAAAAGTCCTGCACAATCTGCCTGGCTATGTTGTCCTCGCGTAAACTCATAGATATATTCCTTATCGAACCCCAAAAAAATAAAAGAGTATCGCATTCCTTATATGCTAATCTTTGCTTATTTTCAAGCACTTTGATTAATGATACACTCCGCTTGAAAAATTTTTTCAGAGAGGAGTTATGAAGCGCATCGTCTTTCTTCTTGCCGCGTGTCTTTATTTTCTGTGCAGTATTCCGGTGCCCGTGGCGGGCGCAAAAACGGAAACGTTTCCCCCAACACCGGAAAGAGGCGACAGCATTCTCCTCGGCAGCCTGGCCGAGCCGTCCAATCTCATTCCCCAGCTTTCAACGGACGCCGCTTCCCACGAAATCTCCGGACTGCTTTTTGTTGCTCCCCTGCGTTACAACAAAAACCTTGAAATCGAACCGTGGGCCGCCGAATCGTACCAGTCATTTGAAAACGGAAAACGCCTCAGGTTCGCCTTGCGCAAGGATATCCGCTGGGCCGACGGCAAACCCCTCACCGCGGACGACGTGGAATTTACCTACCGCCTGATGATCGATCCCTCCACCCCCACCGCCTATGTCGAAGATTATCTCGCCATCAAGCGCTTTACGAAAACGGGCAGGTATTCTTTCGAGGTGGAGTATGAAAAGCCTTTCGCCAGATCCCTGCTGACAT
>CAYWQK010000090.1:0-4591 GCA_964460575.1 uncultured Desulfovibrionaceae bacterium
TCGTTCCCGCGCGTGCATGCCGCGGGAAAATTACAGTCACTATTTCCACCCAAGGTGGAAGCCCTGCCTTGGCAAAACGGCTGCGGCGCGAGCTTGAAACGTATATAGAACAAAATTTCGTCGCACTGGCGGATTTGCTCGCACGCCTGCGCCCTATTGTTTTAGCGCTGCAAAGGGATCCTAAGCAAAACGCAGAGCTATTCAGCGGTATAGTCTATTCGCCGCTGGGCGAAGCTCTAGGCCGCCGCGACAGGCAGCGCTGTGAAGCCTTGCTGCAAACGCTCCTGCCACCGCATATGCACTCGCACATTGGAGAGCTGCTTTATGAACTTTGTTGAAATGTTGTCTGGCACGGGACCGCTTATCACCGTGCATCTGTACGCTCTGAGCGTTGTAGCGGTCATCAGCGCCTTTCTTGCCGGCAAGGAAAAAATCAAAACCTTGGCCTGCGCTGTCCTGTGCCTCACATTTATTGTACAGGGAATTGTTCTTATTGGGCAATTTATCCCGACAAATTTTGCCGATGCAAGCATGGGGTTCTATTTGTCTCTGCTTTCCTGGGGCGTGCTGTTTGTTGGACTGGTAGCATGGATACGCAGAGGGCTAGCCGTATTGTCCCTAGCCATCGCCCCTGTGTCCCTTTTGCTGTGCCTTGTTGGCCTCCTGCAAAAATCTCCTTCCGAGGTGCCGGCGATTCCTCCCAATTTTTCGCCAATGTTTTCCGTCTTGCATATCGGCGCTTTTTTTCTGGCCTTCGGTCTTATTACCCTGGCCTTCGGGGCCGCCTGCCTTTTCCTTTTTCAGGAACGCGGCATCAAATCAAAAATGAAACCCTCCGCTTTTCATAACCAGCTGCCTTCCCTCACTAAATTAGATAAAATCAATGCCGTAACCACATGGATTGGATTTCCGCTCTTCAGCATTGGCACCATTCTGGGGCTTATCGGCGCGCATGTGGCATGGGGTTCGCTGTTCAACAGCGATCCCAAGGAAATCGTCAGCCTGCTTTGCTGGGGGCTTTACGCATGGCTGTTCCACCAACGGCTGGCCAAGGGATGGCGGGGGCATAAACCCGCTTTGATGATGATAGCTCTTTTTCTTCTCTGTGTTTTTTCCTTAATTGGCGTAAACGTCTTCATGGATACGCACCATAGATTTTAAATTTGTACTGCCATGGACAAAACTATTTATCTTGTTGGATTGAGCTACAGAACGGCCGGTGTGGATATCAGGGAACGCTACGCGTTGACGGATCACTGTTCGCCTGAAGATTGGATCGTTCCCATGCGTTCCTGCGACCAAGACGATAGCAAAAGCGACGAAACATGCATCGAAGAATCCCTCATTCTGTCAACGTGCAACCGCGTGGAAATCCTCGCCGTAGGCAGAGGGAATGTTCCTGAGGCGCTGCATACCTGCTGGGCAAGAGCCTGCGGGCGTCCGGCCTCAGAACTGCAGCGCTACACATATATTTACAAAGACAAAGAAGCCATAGAGCACCTTTTTCTAGTGGCTTCAAGCCTTGACTCAATGGTATTGGGGGAACCGCAAATTCTGGGTCAGCTTAAAAGCGCCTACAGAAAAGCCGTTATTGCCAATGCAACCGGCTGCATTATCAACAAGCTCACCCATAAGGCATTCTTCGTCGCCAAACGAGTCAGAACCGAAACGGAAGTTTCATCAAGCGCCGTTTCCATCAGCTACGCGGCCGTTGAACTCGCCAAAAAGATTTTCGGCGATATGAACGGTTACCACGCTATGCTTATCGGCGCCGGCGAAATGGCGGAATTGGCTGCGACACACCTGCTGCAGGCCGGCATCACAACGCTAACCGTAACAAACAGGACTTTTTCCCGCGCCCAGGATCTTGCGATGCATTTTCACGGCGATGCAGTCCCCTTTGAACAGCTTTTCAACGTGCTCGACGATATGGACATCGTCATCAGCTCCACAGGGTCTCCGGACGCAATAATCCGGACTAAAGAAGTGCGCCGGGCTTTGCTGAAACGGAAAAACAAACCTATGTTCTTTATTGATATCGCCGTGCCCCGCGACATCGATCCCGATGTCAACAATCTCGATAACGTCTATCTGTACGATATCGATGATCTTAAAGAAGTTGTTGAAGAAAATTGGTCGCATAGGCGCAGCGAAGCCAGCAAAGCCCACGTTTTGGTCGATACAGAGGTAAAGGAGGCCGTGCGCTGGCTCAATTCGCTGCCTCTTCAGCCTGTCATCGTTGATCTGCTTCGCCATCTTGACGGCATTGCCGACGAGGAACTCGCTAAGACATTGCGGCGGCTTAATCCCGTCGATGACTCCACGCGGGAAGCTCTCTCCTTGATGCTTCACGCGTTTGTGCGCAAAATCAGCCATACTCCTCTGCTTTACCTAAAACAAGCCCACGAAACCGGCGATATCAGGACGCTGCGCCTTGTTCGGGAGCTTTTTAACCTTGACAACATTCCCCGTTCACGGCGCTGCAGATACAGGATTCAGCCCAGCGCTATGGGTCTTCCGCATGAAGATGTTTACGAACACAACAATGACTGCGATCCATCCGATTAAACTTGGCACGCTTTACAGACGGGCACGGCAATCTCTTACTATTAGAGGCTTCGATGACTGATATCGTATCTCTTCCATATAGCTCGAATACCGTACAGGCCGTTTCTCTTTTTTCGGGCGGACTGGACAGCATTCTTGCTTCCAAGCTGTTAGCAGAACAGGGCGTCAGCGTCCGCTGCTTGCATTTTGTCTCTCCGTTTTTTGGGAAACCGTTTATGGTTGATCATTGGAGAAAAATATACGGCCTTGATATTGAAGCAATAGATATAAGCGATGAATATATACAAATGCTCCTCAACGGACCGGTTCATAAATTCGGAAAAGTAATGAATCCATGCGTTGATTGCAAAATCCTTATGATGCGCGCCGCAAAAAAGAGGATGAAAGAGCTTGGCGCGACATTTATTATCTCGGGTGAAGTACTTGGCCAGCGTCCCATGTCGCAGCGAAGGGACACGCTTAATATTATTCAACGCGATGGAGACGTTCGGGACATACTTCTCCGCCCGCTATGTGCCCTGCATTTAGAACCAACCATTGCGGAAAACAAAGGCCTTGTCGACAGGTCCATGCTGCTCGACTTTTGGGGCCGGGGCCGAAGGCGTCAGCTTGAACTTGCCCAAAAAATGGGGCTTACGGAAATTCCAACACCCGCCGGCGGCTGCAAACTCGCCGAAAAGGAAAACGCCAAGCGCTACTGGCCTGTTTTAACACGTCTTGCCCGCCCCACAGCACGGGATTTTCAGCTTGCCAATATCGGGCGCCAGGGATGGCTGCAAACCCTGTGGCTGAGCATTGGACGCAACGAAAGCGATAACCAAGCGCTCGCTTCCCTGCAATGTCCCGGCGACTTTCAAATCAACATTCTTGATGTCCCCGGACCGCTTGCGCTGGCCCGTCCGATCGGCTCAACTCCCTCTAACCTCTGTAGAGAAGAGCTGCGAAAAGCGGCGGCCCATGTGGCCGCATATTCCCCTAAAGCTGTAAAACTCAATAACCCCGTTCAGGTTCGTCTGCAAAACAGCACGCAAACCTTTATTGAAACCGTTGTTCCCCGCCGCTGCCCCGATTTCGATCTTCCTGCTTTTGAAGACCTACGTTCGCTGATCCACCACTACGTGGGCGCTGTGCCAGCACAGGAAAATGCCGAGCCTGACAAACGGTATTGATTGGAGCGGTCTCGTCAATGGCCGGCATCTGCGGGGATGGCTGTTCCTTTGCCGAAAGAGGGAGCGCAGAACTAAGGAATGGGGGAATACTGTGCCGCTCGGATATATAGAATATGAATAACGCTCTATGATTTTGCAAAGAAAATAACGCATTAATCTCTTTAGTGTTTCTTTCATGGCGCTGCAGCCGGAACTTTGCCGCAGCAAAGCAGAAACATAAAAAGTGCGCTAAATAAATACTGGGCTATATGTTAACGTACTGCTTGTTGTAATGTAGTCTGTTGAACACTTTTTCCTTGATTTTATTGCACGGCATTGATATTGGCCCCGGCGGCAAGAAGAGTTTTAATACCCTGCACATCCCCTTTCTCAACAAACGCAATAATAGGGGGACTGGAGCAGTATGCTTCCGATGCTATTCCAAAACTTATTATGAAGGAAAACAAAAAGAGCAGAAAACGTTTCATACACGGCTCCTTATAGCGCTGCAGACCCGGCTCTTCATGAAGCGTTCCTCGCTTTCCCAAGGGAAAGCCGCCGCCGCTTATGCTTTTCATGCGGACCGTATTGCAATAGCATCATTTCCACCATAGGAACGGTTACCGCAAAAAAACGGCACTACCTTAAAAGATAGTGCCGAGGCTGATTACTGAAATTACCCTTCAATCTGCTTAGAAGCAGACCGGCGGCGTTCCCACAATTTCATTTCCTGCATCTTTTTCCTACGCATACGCTGGAGTTCTCTGCAAACCAGCTGCGTTCCTCTTTTCAGGCCATGCTTATCGCAATAGGAATCCGCGTCAAGCCCGTGACTTGCCAAGTGTTTTTTAGTAAGAATTTTAAATGTCCTTCCG
>CAYWQK010000091.1:0-1659 GCA_964460575.1 uncultured Desulfovibrionaceae bacterium
CCTCAATTATACCTTTATTCATCATATTGCAAACAACGGTGTGCTCCCTTCATTTAAAGACGTTGGAAAGCCTGTAAGCGAAGCCCTGCGCAGCCTTGGTTTTCCGGTTGTCTTTTCAGGAAGGAATGATTTACTTCTTGATGGGAAGAAAATCGCGGGAGTCGCGCAGTGCAGAAGGGGAGACAGATATCTGCATCATGGATGCATCCTAGTGGATACCGATTTAGCCAGGCTTTCGGAGCTTCTTTCCGTGGATCCGGTAAAGCTTTCTTCAAAGGGCGTGGCTTCTGTCCGCAGCAGAGTAATTAACCTCGCGGATTGGCTTGCTCAACGTTGTCCGGATCGTCCGCGCCTGACTGTTCAGGAGGTCAGGAACAAAATTATATCGTTTAGGCGCGGAGTAGAGCGAAAGCTTACAAAAGCTGAGAGTGAAGCGGCAGAACAGTTGCGGGCGGCAAAGTACTCAACCTGGGAATGGACATACGGAAAATCCCCGAATTTTACCTGTCGTCATCAGCGGCGCTTTCCTTGGGGAGGCGTGGAAATTATGATAAAAGTATGCGGGGGGTATATTGCTTCGCTACGGATTTTCGGAGATTTTTTTTGCGGTGAAGATGCACCGCGGGCTTTAGAGTGTGCCCTCAATGGGTGTTGTTATTCCCGAGAATCAGTGGAAACAGTTCTAACAGCGCTGCCTCTTTCTTCTCTTTTCCCGCAGTCATCCGTGGATGATTGGCTTTTAGTTCTCTTCCCTAGCTGATCAGTAACGGCGTATTCAGGAGTGGCTGCGCCATGCTCCAACCTTTTGCAGCAGAAGATCGCTTTGTTCAGGTCGGAACCATTGTAAAGCCGGATCTGCCTTGAGCCATGTAATCTGCCGCTTTGCATAGGATCGGGTGTTCCTTTGCCAGAGCTGGCAGGCTTGTTCAAGAGACAGGCTGCCTTCAAGATATTTGTATAATTCCGCGCAGCCAATGCCTGACCATCCTGGCGCGCTGGGATCGTTGCATTTTTTCTTTGCGGCTTTTGCTTCGTCAATGGCGCCGGCGGCAATCATGGATGCAATCCGTACAGCGAGGCGCGGTTCTAAGGCATGCAAATCCATGCTGATCGCGGCTTGGAAGATATTTAAGTCCGGCGGCGGCGGCGTACGCATATGCCACCAGGAGAAAGAATGCCCCGTAGTCTGATGCACGCTTAACGCCCGTACAATCCGTTGCCTGTCGTTAGGATGGATTTTTGCTGCATAAGCCGGATCTATATCCGCCAGCATGCCGTGCAGGACAGAACCGCCTTTTTCCCGAAAAAGCATGTTAAAACGCGTTGTAACGTCATCAGGCACAGGCGGAATGGCAACAATGCTGCGAAAAAGCGCACGCAAATAAAAACCTGTCCCTCCAACGAGCAGGGGAAGCCTACCTTCTTGATTTACGGCTCGGATGCGTTCCAGGGCCAGTGCTGCCCACTGTCCTGCGGAGCAGGCTTCGTTTGTTTCTAGAAAACCATACAGATCGTGGGGGCATGCCGTACGATCCTGAGGCGAAGGCTGCGCCGTAATGATGGGAAAATCTTTGTAGAGTTGGCGGGAATCCGCAGTGATAATAACGCCGTCATAGGAACGGGCAAGACGCAGCGCAAATTTCGATTTTCCTATTCCTG
>CAYWQK010000091.1:1669-3049 GCA_964460575.1 uncultured Desulfovibrionaceae bacterium
GGGCCAGTCAGGCAAAGGCAGCGGAGACGCTCTTGTTTCATTGCCGCGTAGTGCTGTTTGGTGTAAAGCCGTAGCGCCGCAGCAGCATGGACCTGACGTTTTCCGGCACAAGCCCGCTGATATCTCCATTAAGCTTTGCAACAGTTTTAATAATGGTCGAACTGATGTAGAGCCAGCGGTAATCTGAAATCAAAAACATGGTTTCGATTTCCGGTTCCAACTTTCTATTCATCAAGGAAATCTGAAATTCGTACTCATAGTCGGAGACTGCTCGCAGTCCGCGGAGCAAAACATCCGCGCCGTGCTTCTTGGCATATTCAACTAGCAGTCCAGAAAAAGGCTCGACAACAACGCCCTGCGTGTTTTTGAAAACCTCCTTGGTCATGGCAACCCTTTCTTCAAGGGAAAAGAGTGGGCTTTTGGGAGTATCCGCAGCCACAGCAACAATAACGGTGTCAAAAAGGCGGAGCCCCCGCTCGATAATATTGACGTGACCGTTGGTGAGGGGGTCAAAAGTACCTGGGTAGATAGCAATGCGCTCTATAGAAAGTGCCATAGAATTATCCTAGTCTGACCATAGGTTCGGTCAGTTTCAAGCGTTAAGCCGGGGACATCCCGCTTGGGATTGAGGCTGAGGGACGTTTCGACTTCCGCAAGCAAAAAGCCTTTCGGCGCGAGCCAGCCGCCGCGCTGAACGGCCTTAATGGTGGGCAGCAGGCGTCCCGCGCCATAGGGAGGATCGATAAAAATAACAGTAAAAGGCGTAAGCGGCACGCCTCGCAGAAAATGTGAAACGTCCTGTTCAAAAATTTTGCATCTATCCTCACTCAAGTTAAAATCATGCGCTGTGCGGCGAAGGCACGCAGCCGCAGCAGAAGCTTTTTCTACGAGCCAAGCCTCTTGAGCCCCGCGGCTAAGCGTTTCAAAGCCAAGGCTGCCGCTTCCCGCGAAGAGGTCAAGGGCGCGGACATTTCCCCACAGAAGACCTCGGGCTTCGAGCATGGAAAAAACGGCTCCGCGAACTTTGGCTGTGGCAGGGCGGTAGCCGTTGCCTCCAGCCGTCCGTATGGTTCGCCCTCCAAGTTCGCCAGAAACAATACGCATCAAGAAATCCTTGGAATACGTTAGAACTATGCTGTGTTGTCCTGCGGCTAAAGCGCCATCAGGATAGAAAGCATGTCTTTATTCAGTTCCAGTAGGCGGTCACGGAGTTCAACCTGTTCGTCCCAGGTAAGGTTCCGGGCGTTGACCATGCAGGCTCGGATCTGTTCCATCTTGGCTTCGGTATCTTTGAGCAGGATTTCCCAGTTAAGCCTTGGCGCGGGCTTTGCTTCGGATACAACATTGACCGTAGCCGCTTCAGTTTCACTGCCAGGTGTG
>CAYWQK010000091.1:3059-3620 GCA_964460575.1 uncultured Desulfovibrionaceae bacterium
CAGGTGTGAGAATCATTTCTTCAATATAGCCTGGTATTCTCGCGGTGATATCGAAGCGTTCTTTTATTTTTTGCGCGAATACAGTCTGGGCGGTTTCTTCACCGTGAATAAGAACTACCTGTGTCTGTGGCGTGAGCGTATCATTCAGCCAGTCAAGCAATTGACTTTGTCCGGCATGGGCAGAGAAGCCTCCGATGGTGAAGATCTTTGCGGCAACCGCGATGTCTTCATTGAAAAGCCGAATAGTTTTTGCGCCGTCAACAATTTTTCGACCAGGTGTGCCAAGACCCTGATAGCCGACAAAGACAATGCTGACCGTAGGGCGCCACGCGTTATGGCGGAGGTGATGCCGGATGCGTCCGGCATTGCACATGCCACTTGCCGAAATAATGATCGCAGGACCTTCCATGGCGTTCAACGCCTGGGATTCTTCTGCGGATAACGTAAAGTGGATATTCCTAAGATGTGCCGTTGGATCGCGCGTAAACTCCGCAAGTTCAGGCGTATCCAGTAGTTCCTGATATTTTTTGAAGATATTTGAGGCTCGGATGGCAAGGGGGC
>CAYWQK010000091.1:3630-4445 GCA_964460575.1 uncultured Desulfovibrionaceae bacterium
GGCATATCTTCCGGAAGTTTTCTCTTTTGATACAGCATATATAGGCAATAAAGAATTTCCTGTGTTCTGCCAACAGCAAAAGCTGGAATAAGTACTTTATCCCTGCTGTTATAGCTGTAGCTGATGGCTTCGGAAAGCTCTTCAAGTGTTGCTGTTTCGTTTTTATGGTCTCTGTTGCCATACGTTGTTTCTATAAATAGATAGTCAATCTTTTCTTTTAGGTGGGCAGGATCATTCATTAAAAGCATGCCTGGGCGCCCCAAATCGCCGGAGAATAACAGGCGGGCTGTTTTTCCATCTTCGGTAATTTTCAAAAGCAGCATGGCTGAGCCAAGGATATGCCCGGCGTCATAGTATGTAACTTCTAGACAGGGATGCGGCGAAAAGGTTTGGCCGTAATTAATGGATTTACATAAACTAGCAGCTGCCTTGGCGTCTTTAATTGTATAAAGAGGCTGAGGCGCTTTGCATGTATCTTTTTTTCCAGAAGCGCGGTTGATTTTTTTGCACTTCCATTCTGCCTCAGTTTCCTGAATATGGGCACTGTCTTCAAGCATAAGCGAAACGAGGTCCGCAGTGGGGGCAGTGCAGTAGATAGGCCCTGTGAAGCCATCCTTGACAATGCGGGGGAGAAGTCCGGAATGGTCAATATGCGCATGAGTGAGGAGAATAAAATCAAGGTCTGCTGCGCGGTAGGGCTTTGTTTCCGTATTGCGGCGTTCTATTTCGCTGTTGCCCTGGTATAGTCCGCAGTCCACGGCAAAGCGCGTGCCGCAGGCTTCAATGATAAAGCAGGATCCCGTGACGGTTTGAGC
>CAYWQK010000092.1:0-4428 GCA_964460575.1 uncultured Desulfovibrionaceae bacterium
GCATTGCGGTTCAGTCTCAGTCCTACGGTCCTGAAGCCCGTGGTGGCGCGACTCGTTCCGATGTTATCATTTCTGACTCGGAAATTCTGTTCCCCAAGGTTATTCAGCCGAACTTCTTGGTTGCTATGACCAACGAAGCTGCAGGAAAGTACATGCCCCTGATCCGTCCTGGTGGACTGTGTATTTATGATACGGATCTTGTGCAGCCTTCCCGCCGTATCGATGCAGTGTTGATGGGCATGCCCATGCAACGCGCCGTTCTAGAGAAGTTCCACAAGACTCAGGCCCTGAATATCTGCGTCCTTGGCGCCCTCGTGACGCTTACGAACGCTGTGTCCATGAATTCTGTGGAACAGGTGCTGAAAACCCGGTTTAGGCCTGCATTCCATGAAGCCAACAGCGCAGCTCTCGCGCTCGGTGCCGAACTGGCTAAACCGCTTCTGTCCGCCAACTAAACGACGAGGAGCCTTGCCGGGGCGCATCAGGCGGCGCAGGCGCGCGGTCGGTGCCGGCAAGGCTCCCCAATCCGGTTATGGAGTATGTATGAATATTCATGAATACCAAGCGAAGGGGTTGCTTAAGGAATTCGGCGTACCGGTTTCCAACGGCGGCCTAGCCACGACGGCTAAAGAAGCGCGTGCCGTGGCGGAAGGACTGCCCGGACCGATCTGGGTTGTAAAAGCTCAGATTCACGCGGGCGGACGCGGCAAAGGCGGCGGTGTTAAAGTGTGCCGTAGCCTCGATGAAGTCGAACAGGCCGCGCAGAAAATTATCGGCATGCAGCTGGTAACGCATCAGACTGGTCCCGAAGGCAAGAAGGTGCACAAGGTGTGGATTGAACAGGGCACGGATATTACCCGCGAACTGTATCTGGCCGTAGTGCTTGATCGCGCCTCTGAATGCCTGACCGTTATGGCTTCTCCTGATGGCGGCATGGATATCGAAGCAGTTGCCGCCAATACACCTGAGCGCATTTTCACTACGCGCTTGGACGGCGGTCATCATGTGTGGCCTTTCCAGGCCCGCGATCTCTTTTTTGGTTGCGGACTTACTCCTGCCCAGGTCGGCGAAGGCATCAAACTTATTCAGGGATTAGTCAATCTTGCTGCCGCCAAAGACGCCACGCTGGTTGAAATCAACCCGCTGGCGATCAATACCGAAGGTCATCTGGTCGCTCTTGACGCCAAGATGAACTTTGATGAAAGCAGCCTGAAGCGCCACCCTGAAATCGCTGCCCTAGCTGACCCCGAAGAAATTGATCCCCTGGAACGCAAGGGTCAGGAACTGGGTGTGAACTATGTGCGTCTTGATGGCTTTGTCGGCACTATGGTCAACGGCGCCGGTCTCGCCATGGCCACGATGGATGCCATCAAACAGGCTGGCGCTGCTCCGGCAAACTTCCTTGACGCTGGCGGCGGGGCTGATGAGAACGTTGTTGCGGCCGGATTTGAGCTTATGCTCTCCGACCCGCATGTCAAGGGTATTTTGATCAATATTTTCGGTGGGATCCTGCGCTGCGATATTATCGCCAATGGTGTGGTGAACGCTGCGAAAAAGGTTAACCTACAGCTTCCGCTTGTGGTTCGCCTTGAAGGCACCAATGTTGAAGAAGGCCGTCGCATTCTGAAGGAAAGCGGCCTGAAATTCGAAACGGCAAGCACAATGGCTGAAGCCGCCAAGCGCATTGCCGAGCTGACGACGAGGGCCCAGGCATGAGCATTCTTGTAGATAAAAATTCCCGCGTTCTTGTTCAGGGACTCACGGGCCGTGAAGGCCGCTTCCATGCCGAACAAATGATCGCCTACGGCACCAATGTTGTGGCGGGCTGCACCCCCGGCAAGGGCGGTCAGGAAGTCCTCGGCGTTCCGGTGTATAACACTTGCGCCGAAGCCGTGAAGGCCACTGGCGCGAATGTGAGTGTTATTTTTGTTCCGGCTGGTGCCGCTGCTGATTCCGCGTGCGAAGCTGCTGCCGCCGGCATTAAACTGGTTGTGCTCATCACTGAGCATATTCCGGTTCTGGATATGGTCCGCGTTAAAGCTTTCTTGCGCGCCCGTGGCACTCAGCTGATCGGACCGAATTGCCCTGGTATCATTACGCCAGAGCAATGCAAAATCGGTATCATGCCCGGCTATATCTTTAAGTCCGGCCCCATCGGTCTCATCAGCCGTTCCGGTACACTGACCTATGAAGCTACCTGGCAGCTGACAAACCATGGTCTCGGTCAGAGTACGTGCATTGGCATTGGCGGCGACCCGATTCCAGGCCTGTACTTCCTCGACCTGCTGAAAATGTTCCGTGAAGACCCGGAGACTGAGGCTGTCTGCCTGATCGGTGAAATCGGTGGCGACGGCGAAGAACGCGCCGCAGCATATATCCGTGAAACCAACTATCCCAAGCCTGTGTTTGGTTTCATCGCCGGTTTGACGGCGCCTAAGGGTAAACGCATGGGGCATGCCGGCGCCATTATTAGCGGCTCCAAGGGCCGTGGTGAAGACAAACTGAAAGCCTTTGCAGAAGCTGGCGTTACCGTTATCCGCGAACTTGCCTCCTTTGGTGAGACTGTCGCCAATACCCTGAAGAAGTAGCTCCTGTTTTTTTATCAGAAGCTGCAATTTTTTGGAGGAATCTTTTTACGAAGATTCCTCCTTTTTTAATTTATTTCGACGCGTATAATTTTGCATGTATGCTCCAAAAAGCAGTGTGTTCACAAAGTACGCCAAACGAATTCTCCGTGTTTACCATTGAAGTTTGCATAATAGCGGATTAGCGTATAAAATAGGTTAAGTACGGTTTTGGACTGGACGTATCAGATTCTCCAATGTGTGTGACTGCTTGCAAATAGGGCAAGGCAGCTAAGGAGGGAGCGATGCAAACTGTTTACATGATTATATGCGGCATTTGTGGTGGGCTGTTCTTTTTATGGCTAAAAATTCCTGGCGGAGCCATGATCGGCTCAACTGTCGGTACGGTTATTTTTCTGCTACTGATGCAGGAAGCAACCTTGCAGATTAAGATACCGCCACTATTATCGCAGATCACGTATATCGCGCTTGGAATTGTCATTGGCTCTATGTTTCGCCCAGGTGTATTCGCTAAATTTTGGAGCATATGGCCTGCTGTGATTGGGTCAACGCTTCTTATTCTTGGCGGTGGCCTCATCGGTGCGCTCGTCTTGTCCAAATTCGGTGTTTTGGGATCAACCGGTGCCTACCTTGCTTCATCGCCGGGTGGCTTAAGCGCTGTAGCAGGTATTGCGGCGGAAATGGGGGAAGACGCACCAATGATTCTTATGTGTCAAATGGTTCGTCTGTATGCTGTGTTGCTGACTACCCCGATAATCTGCAAAATTCTTCAGCATTGGCTGAAATAATTATACTGTACCACTCTATACTTTGATATAAAAAAGTACATTTTTAAGAGATAGGAAATAAGGATCAAAATGGCAAAAAAGTGGACGCGCCGTATGTTTATGGGCACTCTTGGTGCAGGCGGAATTGCTGCGGGTAGTTGGTTGTTTTGCAAATCTCCGCGCTTTGGTTCTTTGCCACAAAATGAGGACCTAAAAAGAATTTTGAAATCTCCGCATTACGTCAATGGAAGTTTTCATAATATTCTTCCTACGCCAGTGCTGCAAAAAAAGGAAAATCAACTTGATGCTTGGCTTAAATTTTTGTTTTCCTCGAAAGAGCATTTGCGTCCAAAGAATGCTTTACCGGCTGTGAAAACACATTTTCAAGATCTAGATCGAACAAACGATTTTCTTGTTTGGCTGGGGCATTCTTCCTTTTATCTGCAGCTTGACGGAATGCGTATTCTTATTGATCCAGTACTTAGTACGTACGCCGCACCTTTGCCCATAGCGGTGAAGGCCTTTGATGGCACTGCTATTTATCAGCCTAGAGATATTCCAGATATCGATCTTCTTGTTCTTTCTCATGATCACTGGGATCATATGGACTACCCCACGCTGGCCGATCTAGAGCCTCGTATCTCCGCTGTTGTGTGTGGGTTGGGTATGAGCGCACATTTACGGCGTTTTGGGTATTCTTCGAAGAAAATTTATGAAGGGGATTGGGGGGAGAGTTTTTCTTTTGGCGGCGTTACGGCACATATAACAACGGCGCGTCATTTTTCCGGAAGATTGTTTATAAAAAATAAAACCCTATGGGCTGGTTTTTTGCTGTACTCAGCGAAGCGAAGTATCTTTTTTAGCGGAGATGGAGGGTATGGACCTCATTTTGCTGACATTGGGAGGCGTTTTCCTAGAGTGGACCTAGCTTTGCTTGATATGGGTCAGTATAATGAGCACTGGCCTTTTGTCCACATGACTCCAGAAGAAGCTGCGCAGGCGGCGGACGATGTGGGAGCAAAGGCTCTGATCCCTACACATGTTGGCAAGTTCAATATTTCCAGCCATGCGTGGAA
>CAYWQK010000093.1:0-4338 GCA_964460575.1 uncultured Desulfovibrionaceae bacterium
GTCGGCTTGTTATTATCGCCTTTCATTCATTGGAAGATCGGATTGTCAAGCACCGCATGAAGAATTGGGCCGCCGGTTGTATTTGTCCTAAAAGCCTACCTGTCTGCATTTGCCACCATACCCCAGAGGTTCGCATCCTTACCCCTCGGCCACTTGTCGCAAGTGAAGACGAAAAAGCCAAGAATTCCCGGTCAAGCTGCGCCAAACTTCGCGCGGCAGAAAGACTGAGCGCCTTGCAAAACGAATCTACGGCAAATATGTTTGAACGTAATATACGCCCTGCATCTCGAAAAGCCCGTCTTGAAGCCAGAGAAAGAAAACTTTTCCGTCGCCGCGGAGGTTATATATGAAATATGTAACTTCTTCCAGCTGGCTTCTGCTGCTTGTATTTTCTCTCCTGTTCAATCTTATGGCCGGGCTTTGCCTCGTATGGATGAGTATTGAACGTACAAACAACGGGTATAATCTGGATCGACTCCAGAAAAATTTAGCCGAACGCAGATTTCTGCATGCAAAGCTTGAAGTCGAACGTGACAGGCTTCTGGCTCCCGGAGATTTGCGACGCCGTGCGGCTGCACTTGGTCTACATGAAGCTGAAACTCGGCAAATCAGACACTTGCCAGCACCATCTTCCACCGCATTGGAAAAGCAGCCATGAATACAGCTTCTCTGCTAAATACAAAACGCCGCCGTCGTAATGTTTCCGGAAGACATAACCGCAACAGCTTTCCCCTTAATCCATTTAAAAACTGGCTCAACAGTATTGACTGGGTGCGCGTTCGCCTATGGTGTGTAGCCGTTGTGATATTCGCCAGCTGGATAGTGCTCTGGGGCCGTACGGCGTTCGTTCAGCTCATTGACGGCCCACGCCTCGCAGAGCGTGCTAGGCGTCAGCACATTTCCTCTGAAGTTATTGATCTGCCGCGCGGAATGATTACCGACAGAAACGGCGTTCCCTTAGCACGCAGCGTAGAATGCAGATCCGTCTACGCAAACCCTTCGCTTATCCAAGATATTCGACGTACAGCTGAAACGTTAGCCCCTATCGTTCACATTCCTCAGGCACAAATTCAAAGCAGGCTTGAAAAGGGACGCCGCTTTGCTTGGATAGCACGGCGTATTGATGACGCGACGGCGGCTGCCGTGCGCAAAATATCCCTCCCCGGCATAGAACTCGTCCGCGAATATGAACGCGTGTACCCATATAAACAGGTCGCCGGTCAGCTTCTTGGCTTTGTAGGTTCAGAAGGCAATGGGCTTGAAGGCATTGAGCGTGCGTTTGACGATCCTTTGGCGGCGTCCAGCGCACGACAGCTTGTTCAGCGTGACGCTCTTGGACGACGATTCCAGCTTTCCGCAGATACTCCAGAACCTGAAGCAGAAAATATTCGTCTTACGCTTGACCTTCAAGTACAGTTTATTGCTGAGTCCGCCCTTGCCCGCGCTGTAGAAGGAATCCGTGCAAAATGGGGGGGCGTCATCGTTGTGGATACAAGATCCGGAGATGTATTGGCTTGGGCACAGTATCCTTCTTTCAATCCAAATCTTAAAAACGGAGGGCCGACGATCTTCCGCAACAGGCTAGCGCTGGACGCACTAGAACCTGGCTCAACATTCAAACCTTTTACCATAGCCTCTGCTATGCAGGAAGGCATCATTAACCGCAACACGATTTTCGACTGTGAAAGAGGCAGCTGGCGCACACGTTACATCACAATCCGTGACGACAAACAGTCATTAGGTATGTTGCCTGTCCATATAATCCTTAATAAATCCAGTAATATTGGAAGTGCTAAGATTGGTAATCTTCTTGGGGCAAAGCGCTTTCATCGCTATCTTGATGACTTGGGATTCGGCAAGCGAGTCGGACTCCAGCTTTCAGAAAGTAAAGGGATTCTGCGACGTCCTAGGGATTGGAGTGAAGCAGACCTTTTTTCTACGTCCTTCGGACAAAGTATATCTGTCACTGCCGCCCAAATGGCCCACGCGTATCTTGTTTTAGCCAACGGAGGAGTAACTCGCCCGCTTAATATCGTTTTGAATGAAGAACACCGCAACAAGGAAGAGCCTAAAAGAATCTATTCTGCCACTGTTTGCCGTGAAGTGTTAACCATGATGCGTGAAGTGGTCGATACAGGCACAGGAAAGCGAGCCGCCATCCCCGGTGTGAGCATTGCCGGCAAAACAGGCACCGCTCAAAAAGCCGGACGCTACGGCAAGTACAGTACCGAGCGCCTTGCGTCCTTTGTGGGGTTCATTCCTGCCGAGAAGCCCCGTTACTTCTGCATCGTCATGCTTGATGAACCCACCTATAATAAATATGGCGGCATTGTAGCCGCCCCTGTATTCAAAGATGTGATGACTCATGTATTGGCGTATTACGGAGAATTGCCTGCCGAAGCCCTCGAAAAACTCCCGCCACAAGAAAAGAAAGATAAACTGATAGCGCAAGAAAAGGAAAATCAGGCTGTACCCGATGTAGTTGTCGGAGAACTTCATCAGGATACTGCCTCTCCCCTCTCAGCAAAAGTTCATGCAGGCAAAAAAAATATCGGCGGTTTCCCTGATGTGACAGAACTTCCTGTCCGCCAGGCTGTCGAACGTGTCGCGCGTCTCGGCGCTGTGCCGCAATTCAAAGGAAAAGGCTCTATCATCGTCCGTCAAGAACCAGCTCCAGGCACTCCCCTCCCTCCGGTCTCCTCCCAAAAGAACGGACTCTCTGGGCTGAAATGTACACTCTGGCTTTCGGAGAAATAAAATACAATGAATGACACTGACAAATTTGAAACACTCCTAAAAGAAATTGCTGTCTATAACCTTCCGCTTTGCATTGATTCCCGCAAGGCTGTGCCAGGAAGCGTCTTTGTAGCTATTCCTGGCACTCATGCCAATGGCGCTGTGTATATCGCCGACGCCATCAGGCACGGAGCCGCTACTATTGTTTGTCTGCCTGAAGACGCCTCCAGCGTAACGGACGCCAAGGTAATCGCTGTACGTAATCCCCGCCTCGCCGCAGCCCGCCTCGCCACAGCCAAATGGGATACAGCGTCTTTGCCTTTTTCCCTTGTAGGCGTAACGGGAACCAACGGCAAAACGACCTGCACATACTTGCTGGAGCACCTATTTATTTCTACTAATAAGCCTGCCGGCGTTATCGGAACCATTGCTATACGCTGGCCCAATTATTCCATGCCTGCTTCCATGACCACACCAGACATTCCCGAGCTGCACTCCATCCTCGCATCTATGCGTAATGCAGGTGTGCAGGCTGCGGCTATGGAAGTTTCCTCTCACGCTCTTGATCAGGACAGGGTTGCCTGTATTCCCTTCAGCAGCGCCGTATTTACCAATCTCACACAGGATCACCTCGACTATCATAAAACCTTTGAAGCATATTATTTAGCGAAAGCCCGACTCTTCCTGGAAATGCCAAAGAGCAATAAAGCTGCGGCTGTCGGCACTGATGGAGCATGGGGACGCCGCTTAGCAGCAGAATTAGCAGCTTCAAGTGCAGACGCCTCCAGACTTATTACCTTTGGGCTTCAACCTTTTTCCCCTGTCAGCGGCGCACGGCACCTCACCGGTACGATATTGAAAAACGACACCAAAGGCCTACAGCTTGCTATGACACTTTCCGATAGCCAGCATATCCTAGAATCTTGGCAGATTGTTTCCCCTCTAGTGGGAGCTTTCAACGCTGAAAATCTGCTTGCCGTACAGGCCGCTGCTCTTAGCTTGGGTTTTATTCCTGAACAGTTCAGCTGTTTCACTCATTTTTGCGGTGTCCCCGGGCGTCTTGAACGAATCCCTCACCCCGCCGGACTGGATATCTTCGTTGACTATGCCCATACACCTGACGCGTTAACCAACGTTTTGTCGGCTCTGCGCAATTCTGGCTTCAAACGGATTGTTTGCGTATTCGGCTGCGGGGGTGACCGTGACCGCACAAAACGGCCCTTGATGGGTAAAGCCGTTGCCGATGGAGCTGATGCCGCTGTTCTTACATCGGCTAATCCTCGCACTGAAGATCCCGAAAGCATTATAAAAGATGTACTCCCCGGCCTTTCCAATTCACATTTTTTCCTCATTGAACCAGACCGCCGTGAAGCTATCCGCAAGGCGCTTGCTTTGCTGACTCCCGGCGATGCTCTGCTTGTAGCTGGAAAAGGTCATGAGACCACTCAAACTATCGGCACAACAAAATATCCTTTCAGTGACCAGCAAACCTTGAGAGAGCTCTTCCAGTAACGGTCATTGCGATGTTCCTTGCACGATAAGGAAGACCCATGAATTTTGATACGAACTTCATCATCAGTTCCACAGGTGCATCTCTTTCCG
>CAYWQK010000094.1:0-4329 GCA_964460575.1 uncultured Desulfovibrionaceae bacterium
AGAAAAGCCCTTGCCCTTCCCAGCAAGGGCTTTTCTTCGTTTCTTACACCCCCCCCTCCGCTCCGGCATGTTCCTACCTAGTCTGAACTGTTTTTAGCTGAGTTCACAGAAAAATCTGGTGCTTAGCCTTTAAGGCTGCCCCGCATAGCCCATAATATGTTGCTCTTGCCAGCTGTTTGTCCCGGACACATTTCATTCCAATAGTGCAAAAATATATACCTATTGACATAGTATGTAGATGGGTATTATAAATTCTGCTCCTCTGCAGTGCAAAGGGCTGCAGTAGGGAGTCTTTCTGTACTGTTTTGGATTGCTACAGCAATAGTATTCTTAAATGATTAAAGGCGCAACGAAGAGGAAGGGAAAATGAAATCCATACTTGCCTTTGGCGATTCGAATACATGGGGATTGATTCCCGGGACTAGGCGAAGGTATCCATGGGGTATTCGCTGGACCAGCCTTCTTCAAGAGTGCTGCAAGAGTGTTCAGGTTATTGAAGAGGGTCTGTGCGGAAGGACAACCGTTTTTGAAGATGAGTTTCGTTTAGGAAGGAAGGGTCTTACCTCGCTTCCTGTCATTCTGGAAACGCACTATCCGTTGGATGCGGCAATTATTATGCTCGGAACCAATGATTGCAAATCTGCCTATAAAGCTTCAGCGCGCAGCATTGGCAAGGGGCTTGAGTTATGTCTGGATGAGATCGAGAGGGCTGTTCCGCGTGAAAGGATAGTAGTGATTTCACCTATGCTGCTAGGTAATGAAGTATGGAAGGCAGACAGAGATCCTGAATTTGGGGAAAGGTCCGTAACCATTTGCCGGGCATTGCGAGATGTTTACGAAGGCATCGCCGTACGCAGGAAGATGGCCTTTCTTGCAGCTTCGGACTATGTTACCGCAAGCCTGGCTGATGACGAGCATATGGATGAAGTCGGACACCGCGTTTTTGCATCGGCAGTATATGAGAAACTTAAGGAAATGAAAGTGATATAGATAGGATTATTATATCATCGCTTAGTACAAGGCTTATCCAGTCGTGGATGTGGGCCAATTTTTCCCCCTTCTCTAATCCGATGCGCAGTGAATACAGCAGAATGACAGGATTTTGCCCTTTGGACTGTACTCTGTACCGTTTTCAAACTTGCCTCGCTTTAGAACAAGTTCCTCTCTCAGGGAACACTTCTTCTGAAATGCGGCGCGAATTTTGTCTCAGTCTCGGCTACGTATCTTGTGAAATATTATAAAACGCCTATCGTAACACGTGTCGTTTCGCATGGCAGGATGCCGCCAGATCCCTGCAGCAACAATACTAGCAACAGCCTTGCCTTGGAGGGTTATTATGGACACGTCCCTTTCCACCAATGAATTTCATATGGTAAACGTCTCTGCCTTTGCTGCGAAAGGTGATCAGCGCAGTCTAAGGCAGGCGCTTGAAGCCGGTCTTGACGCAGGCGTAACAGTCAACGAATTCAAGGAAATCCTTGTCCAGCTCTACGCCTACTGCGGGTTTCCCCGCAGCCTTAACGCCCTGCAAACTCTCAGGAAACTTGTTGAGTCTCGCGGGGGGAAGGATCTGGAGGGCGTTCTGCCAAGTCCCTTCCCCAAAGACGATATCCTCGCGCTTGGCGGCACAAACCAAACAAAACTTATCGGGAAGGAAATCAAGGGAGGCCTTTTTGACTTTGCGCCTGCCATTGGCGAATTCCTTAAAGCCCACCTTTTCGGAGATATCTTCGCTAGGGATAACGTCAGCTGGAAAGTTCGTGAGATGGCCACTGTAGCCATGCTTGCCGCCAGACATAATGTGGATGCCCAACTTAAAGGGCATATTTCTATTGCCAAGAACAACGGTGTAAGCGACGAGCAGATTGATGAAATCGTGAGCCTTGCCCGAGGCGGTCAAGGCGGCGCGCCGCAGACAGGCGTTTTCCCCTCAGGAACCCCCAATACGGCCTACGCAGCCTACTTCAGTGGCAAATCATGGCTTGCGCCCCTGACGCAAAACGGCTCCCTTAATACGCCCATTGCCAATGTGACCTTTGAACCAGGCTGCCGCAACAACTGGCATTCCCACACCGGTGGTCAAATCCTCATCGGTACCGGAGGTTCGGGATGGTACCAGGAACGGGGCAAACAAGCCGTTCGCATCCTGCCGGGAACCGTAGTTGAAATTCCGCAAAATGTTGAGCACTGGCACGGCGCAGCGCCGGACAGCTGGTTTTCGCACTTAGCCATTACTTGCAATCCCGAAACAAACCGAAGCACTTGGCTTGAACCCGTATCCGAAGAGGATTACAAAGCCGCTGTGAAACGCTAAACGCGTCTTTGCCGGACATCGCGCGGAACAGAAAAGTTAAGCCCTTTGCTGCGCGCCGCGCCTACACGGTACGGCGCGTTTGCTGTAAAAAAAAATAGTATGCAAACGCCCTTGACAAAGTGGCTTATGTGGGATAGTGCTTTCCCCAAACTCTTCTACTAACAACGCATGCAATACACGGAACTTCCTGAAATTCTGTGTTTCAGGCTTTTGTCCTTCCCGTCATGGATCTGTAATCCATAGGAGGCAATTTATGGCTACCGTTGTTTTACTGCTTGCTATTCTCATCACCGTTGCAGCGGGTGTGCTGATCGTTAAACGCTACCAGACGCACATGGTTCTGCTTTTCGCGGCGCTCGCCCTGCTTGCACTGGCACTTTTGACCGACCATAACATTCTGCCTAAAGGCACAAAACCTTCAGGACTTGGCCTTTTTGACCTCTTCGCGCTGTTTAAAGCTATCAGCGCCAAGCAGGCCGCGGAGACAGGACTCATCATCATGTCTGCCGGCGGATTCGCCAAGTACATGGACCACATCGGCGCGGCCAGCGCACTTGTGCGTATAACCGTAAAGCCGCTAAAAAGCTTCCATTCGCCCTACGTTGTCTTGGTTCTGGGCTATTTTCTGGCGCAGGCGCTCTGTATTATCATCCCCAGCGCTGCGGGACTAGCAATGCTGCTTTTGGTCTGCTTACTGCCCGTGCTGGTAAACGTGGGCGTATCCACTGCCGCCGCCGCCGCCGTTATTGGCACCTCAGCGGGGCTGAACATTGGTCCTGTCAGCGGTATGGCCATACTCGCGGCTAAGGTAGCCGGTCTTGAGCCTATCGTCTACTTTGTAAAGTACCAGCTCCCTGTTGCCATTCCCACGCTTCTGGCCATGGGCGTAACCCATTATTTGGTGCAGCGCCATTTTGACAAGAAAAATGACGACGAATATTCCGTTCCCACTTCTGAGGCCAAGGAAGGTAACACTGAGGCTCCCTACTGGTACGGGTTCTTTCCCATTTTGCCGCTTGTGCTGCTGATCATCTTTAGCAAGCTCGTATACAAGTCCATTATTCTTGATACCATCGCTTCGCTGTATATGGTCTGGGCGTTGACAGTGCTTATTGAACTCGTGCGGCGGCGCGATCCCAAAAAGGCCTTTTCCGACGCCATGGTGATGTTTAAGGCTATGGGCTCCATGTTCGGCACGATTGTATCCCTAATTATTTGTGCCGAACTTTTCGCCACGGGTTTGACCGCTTCAGGGCTTATCGGTGCTCTCATTGATCTAGGCAAGAATACCGGCATGGGACTGCCGCCCATGACCGTACTACTGACGGGTATTGTTGGCATTGTGACTCTGCTTACAGGCAGCGGAGTAGGCGCATACTCTAGCTTTGCCAGCCTTGCTCCAGATGTTGTCATGGGGCTTGGAGGTAGCGTAGAATCGTTGGTTACGCCCATGCAGTTTGCTTCCGGCTTATTCCGAGCCATGTCACCGGTAGCAGGGTGCATCATCGCCGTAGCCGGCGTAGCCGGTCTTTCACCCTTTGCCGTGGTTCGACGCACGGCTCTGCCCGCCTGCGTCGGGGCTATTGTTACGCTTATTGCCAACTATATTCTCTTCCAATAATTTGAAACAGCGTTGAGCAATGAGGAGGAACCTTATGCAGTCTCTCTACATGCAGTATCCCTACGTTCTCAAACATACCTCTATGGAAGCACCGGAACGTGCGCTGTTTATCGGCAACAGCTTTTTCTTTTATAATAACGGCGTACACAACCATTACAAACGGCTTGTTCTCGCAGGACAGCCGCAGCTTGCTGGAAAAGTCAAATCCCGCATGTATAGCTATTCCGGCGGACATATTGACGAACTGCGCCCTGCTTTTGAATGTACGCTAACCCGCGAGCAATATGACGTGGTGGCGCTGGCAGGGCATAGCTTGGAAATGTTCGGCAAACCCAAAGATGTCGCTTTTGCGCGCCACACCTTCCGTGCCATGGTCGGCGAATGCCGCCTGAAC
>CAYWQK010000095.1:0-4162 GCA_964460575.1 uncultured Desulfovibrionaceae bacterium
AATCCGACACGGTAATTAGTAGATTTTGGGGTGGAGCAGGGTACATGGATATATTCCCTTTGCGCATTTGGTTTGTAAAAAAGAGGCAGTACAGTCAGCCATGAGAAAAAGACAAAGCGCAAGGCGCACCTGCCGCGGATTTTTAGAGTTTTCACGCGCCGTTACATTGAAGCGATTAAGAATTTAGTCTTCCGCGAGGACAGAAAAACGTTAGTCGGGGGTTTTATCATGCAGGAGTATGCTGTTTGCCGCATATGCCCAAAGCAGTGCCGCCTTGCCAAGGGCGTAACGGGAAATTGCCGCGCCCGTAGCAATGCGGGAGGCGAGATAGTCCCTTTGGCTTGGGCCCGTCCGTGCGCAGTGGCTGTTGATCCAATGGAAAAAAAACCGCTGTATCATTTTTTCCCTGGGGAGAACGTGCTTTCTCTTGGCATGGCGGGGTGCAATCTGCATTGCCGTAATTGTCAAAACGCAAACATTTCTCAAGAAAGCCCTCTGGATATCAAAGGGATGACGCTTTTACCGGATGATCTTGTAAGTTTGATGCGGGCGAAGCATCTGCGGGCCGTGGCGTACACCTACACGGAACCGTTGGTTGCCTTTGAATACGTTCTCGCCTGCGCCCGCAGGGTTAAAGAATATGGCGGAGTCAACGTTTTAGTCAGCGCAGCCTATGTACGCGCTGAACCGTTGGCCGAGCTTCTTCCTTTTATTGATGCCGCCAATATTGATCTCAAGGCTATGTCCGATGCGTTTTACCGGAAAAATTGCAAGGCTTCCTTGTCGCCTGTGCTCGATGCTTTGCGCTTGTTCCGCCGTTTTCCTGTAGCGTTGGAAATTACAAATCTCGTGATTCCGACACTGAATGACAGCGATGACTTGTTGCGTGGGCTTGCGCGTTTTGTGCATAACGAGCTTGGTGCGGAAACACCGCTGCATTTTTCCCGTTTTTTCCCCTGCCATGAACTTGCGTATTTGGAACCGACGCCGTTAGTGTCGTTACACAGAGCCCGTGACATCGCGCGATCGGAAGGGCTTTATCATGTTTATTTGGGAAACACCGCCGAACCTGAGGTGACCTATTGCGCGGGATGCGGATCCAGCCTAGTTACACGAAGAGGATATACGATTACTGCCAATCGGCTTGCAAAGGACGGACAATGCCCCGTTTGCCATAAATCGTTGTACGGGAGGTTTTAGGTATGCGTACGCCTATAATTGCCGGGAGATGGTATCCTTCTGATGCAAAACAGCTTTCCGCTATGCTGGAGGCATGGAGAAGTCAGGAGAAGATGTTGGATCATCCTTCCGTTTTACTCATTCCCCATGCGGGCTATGTCTATTCTGGCCCCTTGGCCGCGGCAGCATATTCCCGTCTTCCTGCCCAAAAGTATGCGCGGATTATTATTCTCGCGCCGAGTCACCATGCGCTATTGCGCCGTCATTTTAGTGTGGAGCCAGCTGGTACTGTGCTGACGCCGTTTGGTGGGATCACTTTTGAGCAAGGTTTGCATGATGCGTTGCGGGAGCTCCCCGGCGCGGTTTTTCAGCCTGAAGCGCACAAACTTGAACACAGTATAGATATACAGCTCCCCATGATACGCTATTTTTTGCCTCATTGCACTGCAGGGGCATTGCTTGTGGGGCAATGGGATGCGAATGAGCCTGAAGATTTTGCGGCAATGCACGCGTTTGCGGAAGCGTTCAGAAAACTGCTTACGCCATCTACGTTGATCGTGGTCAGCACAGACTTTACGCATTACGGCCGTGATTTCCGCTATGTGCCGTTTACCCATAACATACCTGCGAATCTTGATCGGCTTGATAGCGCTGTTTTTGATGCCTTTGCGTCGAACAACGAGAAGGCTTTTGCAGATATTCTTAAAAAAACGGGCGCAACGGTATGCGGGGCTTCCGCCATGCAGCTCATTATGGCGGCACTTCCCGAGAACGCGGTGTTTACGAGGCTTGGACGTTCTACATCAGCAGATACAACAGGTGATTGGGAACATTGCGTAACGTATGTTACAGCCAGCATAAAAGCAGATTTTTCTGAACAACCTAAAAAAATGGCGGAAGGGCAGACTTTTCAGCGGCTTTCTGAAGAGTGCGGCAAAATATTGCTTGTTCTTGCGCGTCGATCATTGCTGCGAGCAGTAAGCGGAAGAAAAGAAGAGCCTCTTATAATGTCTACCGCGGTGGCAAAAGAGCTGCAGCAGTTACGCGGCGCTTTTGTTACATTGAACAAGGGCAGACATCTTCGCGGTTGCATTGGCGAGATTTTGCCACGCCGCGCCTTGGCTCGAGTCGTGAAAGAGCGCGCGGTCAGCGCGGCGTTGGAGGATCCGCGTTTTCCACCTGTCAGAGAAGAGGAAGTTCCGGATCTGCGCATAGAGGTTTCTGTCCTAACTCCACCTAAAAGAATTTCTTCGCCTAACGAAATCGTTCTTGGGACGCATGGAGTGATTTTGCAAAAGCAGGGGCGCGCCGCAGTGTTTCTGCCACAGGTTGCTCCGGAACAGGGCTGGACTGTGCCTGAAATGCTTGCGCATTTATCATTAAAGGCCGGTTTGCCGGCGGATGCATGGAAAAACGGCGCTGAATTTCAGGTTTTTACTGCGCAAGTGTTCAGAGAGGAGTAGTACTAAACTCCGATGAGGGAATCTCTAGAGCATATTGTGCTAATAGCACAACGCGCTCGTTCGTACAGCGACGGTTACTGGCAGCAAAGCAGACACCACATTTATTCGTTGCTTTCTGGCTTGCTTTTGCCTTTTGCTTGCAAGTCCCCCCTAAAAACCTAAAGTTTTACTTTAGGAAATTTGAATTTCTCGGCTGCTGCATCAGACTAAATTTATGGGGGACGGGCAAGGTATCCCATAAGTGGAAGCGCTTTGCTCTATCGATGCAGGTGTGTGGGGGAGGCAGGCGAGTAGAAAAAGAGTACGGCTCAAGGAGGACGCGAGAAAGCTAAAGCCTTATGCAGCGTTTTTGCTACGCAAGGCTCGTCTGTTTATTATTTTTCTTAGGAACTAGCGGAAATATTTCGATATCAGCTTTGGTGCCGTTGCTCAAAGTCCTTCATAAATGCAATTAGGTGGTTAACGCCTTCTTCCGGCATAGCGTTGTACAGGCTTGCCCGCAGACCTCCGACAGCGCGGTGCCCTTTGATGCTGATAATATTATGTTCCTTAGCTTCTGCGACAAAACATGCGTCCAGTTCTTCATTTTTCGCTCGAAACGTCACATTCATGAGAGAACGGCTGTCTTTTCTCGCTACCCCATGGAACAATTTGCTGTTGTCCAAGTAGTTATAAAGCATGGCGGCCTTTCGCTCGTTTTTCTTGCGCATCGCTTCCAGTCCACCGAGAGCCGCAATCCATTTGATAACTTTTCCAACCAGGTAGATATTGTACGTAGGCGGTGTATTATACATGGAGCCTTTATCGGCATGTGTTTTATAGCGGAGCATAGTGGGTGTAAAAGGCAGGACGTTTTCTGTAATCAAATCCTTTCGGATAATCGCGATAACTAGGCCAGCCGGACCAACATTTTTCTGCACGCCTCCGAAGATCATGCCGTACTTAGATACATCCATGGGCTCTGATAAAAAGCAGGATGATACGTCATCGATCAGTATTTTCCCCTTCGCATTCGGGCGAGTTTTGAATTTTGTTCCGTAAATGGTGTTGTTTTCACACATGTAAACATAATCGGAGTCGGGAAGGATACTCAAATTTGAGCAATCGGGGATATATGAATAGTTGTCATCCGCAGAGCTTGCTGCGATGTGAACGGTCCCGTACAGCTTTGCTTCGTCAGCGGCTCGTTTTGCCCAGTGCCCGGTAACAATGTAGTCTGCTTTACGTTTCCTCATGAAGTTCATTGGAACCATGGCAAACTGCAGCGATATGCCGCCTTGGAGGAAGAGTACGCTGTAATCATCAGGGATATGCATAAGTGCGCGGAGGTTGTGCTCCGTTTCATCTATAATGGATTGAAACAAGTGCGTGCGGTGGCTGATTTCCATAACAGACATCCCGCTGCCCTTGTAATCTAGCATTTCGTCAGCGGCTTCCTGCAGAACCGATTCAGGAAGAACCGCAGGCCCTGCTGAAAAATTGAACGTTTTGCGCATTACTAACCTTCTTTAATTTAAATC
>CAYWQK010000096.1:0-4156 GCA_964460575.1 uncultured Desulfovibrionaceae bacterium
GGCAGGGCTGTGAGCGTAGGACCCAGAGAAGACTCAGCTGGTGCAGAAGTAATGTTTTTGACGCTCGCTTCATTTTGTTTTTTACGTGCTGTGCGTTGCATGGAATCCTCTTCAAAAAGAATGGGGGGGGTGTTCAATGCTGTCCTTTGAAGCCGTAGACCAGAATTAAAGAAAGTAGCTCGCTTTTCCGGAAATAACATGGAAGTATCTGTCCGAAAATTTTACAGGCTGCTTTAATCAGTATTTATCAACATACTGTCCGTTTGGAGTCAATTCGTAGTTTGGTGTGCTGCCGTAGGAACCGTCGGGTCTGAGGTAGCTCCCGCTGCCTGTTCCGTAGGATCCATCCGGATGCAGTATGGAGTTTCCTGCTGGACCGTAGCTACCATTGGGATACAGCTGCGTTGAAGTCCCGCTATGGTATGTTCCGTCCGGGGCCATCGTGTAAGGACCATCCGGGCCATAGGTCCCATTAGGATACAGCTGAGCTGCATGGGCGTAGCTTGCGCATGCGAAGAACAAAACAAGGTAAGGAAGTATAATTTTTTTCATATGTTACCCTCCTAAAAAATTTCCGAGGATACACTTTGCATGCGTGCATCGGGAGCAGTATTGCTTTTGCCTAGCGATATGCATTGACGGTTGCGTTATGGGTATTGCTTTCAGCTGGTTACTTTTAGGTGCTTCAGCCATGAATCAACATTGGCATGAAGCGAGCTATCGCCACCGTAAAGGACAGCAAAGGGTTTTAAGATCTTGGCTGTAGGGCAGAGAGCTTTGATGGCAGAAATGCTTTTTCCTGTGCCTCCTCCACCATGGCTGACAAAGGGAATGATATTTTTCCCTGAAAAAGTATACTGCTCAAGGAACGAAGCGACTGGCATGGGAATACTGGCCCACCAGTTGGGGTATCCTAGAAAAATTGTACTGTAGCGGGCCATATCGGCAACGCGTCCTTTCAACCTTGGGCGCGCACCTTTTTGCTGCTCAAGTTTTGCCTGGTCCACACAGACGTTATAGTCTGTGGGATAGGGTTTTTCTGGTATAATTTCGAAAAGATCGCCGCCTATTTTGCGGTGAATTATCTGTGCGAGACGTTTTGTGTTGCCAGACCAAGAGAAATAAGCTGTCAGAACACTTGTGGAGTAGGCATGGGCGGAAAGTGGTATGCTGCTTGCTGCGAGAGCAAGAGATGCGCTTTTAAGAAAAGTACGACGAGACAATAGTTGGCTCATTTGTATCCTCCAAAAGGGTTGCTGTAGGAAAAAACAGAGCTTGGTTTATGCGTTATGCTCTACCCGTTTTTTCCCTGTAAAAAAGATGTGGGCAAGCAAGGTTCCCGTAAAGAAGATAGCGGCATAATCATACAGTGTTTTCCATAGGCTGTCTTGCTCTGTCCAAAACATAAAGGCGCTGCGTAACGTTATCGTGTCAAGCAAATTGCGTTGAAAAAAAACCGTAATGCCGTGAAATACAATTAGCAAGCTCAAGCAAAGCATAAGTGCTTTGCTAACAGGGAAAATTTGTAAACCGAGGATGCGTCTGCACGAAGCCCAAAATACTTTCCAGTAAAGACCCAAATGAAATGAGGCAAGTATAAGGCTCCAATGGGCGCAGCACATATGCAGCGTGCGGGCAAAAATTTCGCCCTTGAGAGCAAGAAAAGCAAAAATTGTTTTAGACAGAAAAACAGCTGATGTCACCGTTCCGCAAAAGGCACAAAGTAAAAGGAGGTTAAGAATAAGCAGAATGCAGCGCCGCAAGGAGTATCGTCCACGGAACAGCAGGGTATACCATCTCCAGTTGAGCCAAGTGTGCAGGCAAAATACCGCGAAAAGAACAACGCCTAGCCATTCATGAACTGTATTTCCCATATGCTTGTCTGCCATAAGCAATAGAAAAAGCGTGAGCATTGCGACATCGCACAAGGGCTTTAAGAAAACGGTTTTCATTGGTTACGCGACGCGATTGATAGTGAACAAGGTTTCTTTGCGCGCCTCCTGAAAGCATATAGCTGCGGTAGCTGTGCTGCGGATTAGTTCATTAGCGCAGGTGTTACCATTTTTCCAGGTAATTGCGCGGAGTCTTTTTAAAAGGAGAATTTCCCTTGCCTTCCCAACTTGGGGTCACTAGGCTGCTACCGTCAAGTTTGTTGGGGATCGGCGATCCGTTTGCAGCAGGAGAGTGGGATGAAGAGAGGCTGCCTGCTCCGTCAGATTGCAGGGGAGAGTTTGGGGTGTTCAGTATTGTTTCTTCGGAAGTTTCAACACGGTTGGGAGATTGCTGCCCCGCGTGGGCTAGGCACGCACTAAGGAACAAAGAAAAAGTAACTATCAGAAAGAAATTCTTCATTTTTTTGCCTCATTGGTATTTTTTTTTGTTTAAAAGCATAGGCAAGATCGCGCAAGTAACTGGCAGGATCACTTTATTTCGATTACCTACCTTATTTTTCCCTCAAAAGCAAATTGAAGTTTGCAAGTTGCCATGTGGGCGGATCCGACCGGGCAGTGTTGAAGATCGGGCAGAGATTGGATAGCTTTGGGGAGATACTGCGGAATCAGCCACTGTGGTACCGGCTACGTGTATTAGACGTGCAGAACGGGATACACACCTGGATTGGAGAGGAAGATGAGTATTTTTGACCCGCTTTGGATCAACGGCATGCGGCCTGATACAATGATTCAAGTTGGTGAGAATGTGCTGGTAGAAGCTATTCGCCTTGGTCAGACTGCCGCAGTGGAACAGATGCTGATTAATGGAGCGGACGTTAATACCGCGGACAAGAGTGGAACAACGCTTCTCATGTGGGCCGCGCTTTTTGGCCGTGTTTCCGTAGTAAGGATTTTGCTAGAGAATGGCGCGCGTGTAAACGAGTGGGATGAGGACGGCTGGACGGCGTTAATGCTGGCTGCGGAGCATGGTCATATTGATGTTCTCGATATATTACTGGCGTATGGCGCTGATGTGAATGCAAGGACAGACGACGGCTGGACGGCGCTGGGGATAGCGGCTCGATGGGGCAGAATGCAGATAAGTAAAATTCTCTTGGCGCATGGAGCGGAATTTCAATCTCAGCTAGGACTGCAGTGGAACGCATTGATTATTGCTGCAGAGAATGGATATTTGTCCTTTGTTAAGATGCTGATTGAGAGTGGTGTTAACATAGATACAAAAGATAAATTCGGTGCAACTGCTCTTATGCACGCTGCCGGGCATGGGTATACGCCTATTATCCGGTTTTTGCTTGATCATGGCGCGGTAATAGACAGCAGAAACAAGGATGGTTGGACAGCGCTTATGTTTGCCGCTGATCGAGGGCAGGAAGAGGCCGTAAGGATGCTGATTGCCCGTGGCGCGCAGATAGAGGCAAGAAATCGATATACTGCCACGGTCCTGATGCGCGCTGTTATAAAAGAACGGCTTAATACAGTGAGGACGCTGTTAGAATTAGGAGCCGATCTCGAAGCGCGTGACAGCGATGGATGGACGGCGCTGATGTGGGCAGTACAGGTTGGGAGGAATGACGTATTGCAATGCCTGCTGGAGCATGGGGCTCAGACAAATGCTCGGGATAAGGCAGGCTGGCCTGTGCTTTTGCTGGCAGCACAGGTAAATCATGTCTCTGTCATTAAAAATCTTCTGAAATATGGCGCTATTGTAGATGACGCAAACGAGGCTGGAGTAACTCCGTTGATGGTGGCGGCTTATCATGGCTATACAGAAGTTGCGGAATGCTTACTTGCATACGGTGCGCAAATGGAGACGAAAAACGCGGATGGTGTGAACGCTCTTATTGTAGCTGCGGAGCAAGGTAATGAAGCTGTTGTGAGATTACTCATCGCTCGCGGCGCAAATATTGAAGCGCGCAGCACTAATAGCAATACGGTGTTAATACATGCTGTAAGAGAAAATAAAGTTGATGTTATCAAGTTATTGCTGGATAGTGGAGCTAGTTTAGCTGTTGCAGACGATGGTTGGACTCCGTTGATGGTGGCCGCTTTATCCGGCTGGCTGAAATCCGCCGCTCTCTTGCTTGAATACGGCGCGGAGATTAATCAAAAGAATGCATATGGTTGGACAGCCTTGACGGCGGCTGTGCAGGAAGAGCATGACGCGATTGTAGCATTTCTTTTGGATCATGGAGCGGAAGTTAATT
>CAYWQK010000097.1:0-4116 GCA_964460575.1 uncultured Desulfovibrionaceae bacterium
TAGTCTTCGGCAACGGAGTCTAGGTATTCCCCGCCGGCGATGACCTCAGCATTGAGGGCGTTTTTAACGTCGCGGATGGAAGGCTTGCTCAGCACGCTGTTTTCTTGGATGACGTATACGGGCGCGCCGTCGGCATGTTCGGAAAGCTCCTCTTGGAGTCCGCGAATTTCCGCCTCATTGAGACGCGCACGGTTGACAAAAATACACGCCAGCTCCTGCTGTCTAGTGGAAAGCATGTCGAGCGTGCTTAATGTGGATTGGCGGATGGCGTCTAGGCCGCGGCGCAGTCCGCTTGAAATTAGGGCCAGAGGGCTGTCCAGGGCGTCGGCGATCTTCAGGTTGAAATTTGCTTCCGAAGCGATTTCCGGCGTTTCGTAGTCGGTTCCTTCACAGAGCACAAAATCGTGAGCGCGGCAGAGCGCCTTGTACTTCTGGAGGATTTTGATCATCAGTTCATCGCGCTTGCGGGCGTTGATGAACTCCTGGGCCTCGGTGAGCGTACAGGCGTACGCGTCTTCCGGCTTCATATTTAAGTTAAACTGGGTCAGGATAAGATTGATGTCGCGATCTTTTTCCGGGCTGTCCGCGATGACCGGGCGAAAGAACGCTACGTCGCGCGCGTTGCGAACCAGCAAATCCATCAGACCGAGAATAATGGAAGATTTGCCGCTGTACGGTTCCGCTGACGTGACGAAAAGGGAGCTTGGCATAGAAAAAAATCCTTTATTTAATTAGGCAAGATCGGAGCCGGAGCCTCTTGTGTGCAAGAGAGCTGGGAAGCTTTTGCTCCCCAGCTCTGTTATAGCGTTATATTTGCTTGGACATTTTGTCCAGTTGATCGAAGCGCTGTTGGTACTGCCTGGCCAGCGTTTCATTAAGTTCCTTTGCTACGCCGGGCTCTGTGCGGGCGAGATGGGCATAACGGTTTTCGCCGTTCAGGAAAGCTTGGATACTGCCGTCGGGCGCCTTGCAGTCGAGGATAAGCGCGGGTTTGCCCGCGGCCGCCAATTCCGGATTGAAGCGGTAGAGCGGCCAGTAGCCGCTTTCCACAGCGAGCTTGCCTTCTTCCATGCTCCGGTTCATACCCTTGCGGATGCCTTGGTTGATGCACGGCGCGTAGGCAATGATCAGCGAGGGGCCGTTGTACGCCTCCGCTTCCTTCATGGCTTTGATTAGTTGCTGCTTATTGGCGCCCATGCAGACGGAGGCTACATACACATAACCATAGGCCATGGCCATGCGGCCAAGATCCTTTTTGCCGGTGCGCTTGCCCGCGGCGGCGAATTTAGCAATAGAACCCAGGGGCGTGGCCTTTGAAGCCTGCCCGCCAGTGTTGGAATAGACTTCGGTATCCAGTACCAGCACATTGATGTTTTTTCCGGATGCCAGCACGTGATCCAGTCCGCCGTAGCCAATATCATAGGCCCAGCCGTCTCCGCCAATGATCCAGACGGATTTTTTGATCAGCAGGTCGTTCATTTCCCAGATGCTGTCAAGCGCGGGATGGGGGTCGACTTCTTCCATGGCGGAAAGGATTTTTTCTCCGTATTCGCGGGAAAGCTCCGCGTCTTCACGGTTGTCCAGCCAGAGCTTGAGGGCTTCGGCCAGCTCATCGGAGAGATTTTCAAGGCCGAGTGCTTCCTTTACGGAGTCCGCAAGGCGGTTGCGGCGCTGCTCGTAGCCGGCGTAAATGCCGAGCCCGTATTCCGCGGCGTCCTCAAAAAGGGAATTGCCCCAGGCAGGGCCAAAGCCTTCTTTGTTTGTGCAGTAAGGCGATGTGGGCGCTGAGCCGCCCCAAATGGAAGAGCAGCCTGTGGCGTTTGCCACATACATGCGGTCTCCGAAGAGCTGCGTGGCAAGCTTGACGTAGGGCGTTTCGCCGCAGCCGGCGCACGCTCCGGAAAATTCCAAAAGCGGCTGTTGAAGTTGGGATCCTTTCAGCGTAAAGCGGTCGACAAGGCTGTCCTTGGGTTCTACGGCAGCCTCAACGAAATGCAGGTTTTTTTTCTGCGCCTCAAACTGCGTTTCCAGAGGCTTCATAACTAAGGCCTTGATCTTAGCAGGGCACACATCGGCGCAGGAGCCGCAGCCTAGGCAGTCTTCCGCGTAAACCTGAATGCGGAACTTAAGCCCCTTGAGTTCCTTGCCCAGAGCGTCTTTGGCGGCAAACTGTTCCGGCGCGTTTTTCATTTCTTCTTCGCTTACAAGCACAGGACGGATGGCCGCGTGGGGACAGACCAGGGAGCACTGGCAACACTGGATGCAGTTGTCCATTTGCCATTCGGGCACGTCAACGGCAACGCCGCGCTTTTCATAGGCCGCGGTTCCCAAGGGCACCACGCCGTCCGGCGGGAAACTCGATACGGGGAGCTTATCGCCTTGCTGGGCCAGGATAGGCCGCACCACGTTTGTGACGTAGTCGGGTTCATGGCTGTACCCGCAGCCGCAGCCGCAGTGATGGTGCGCTGGGGCATCGGCGGCGCTGGCCCAGGCCTCGGGAATGGAAATTTCGGCAAGGGCATCCACGGCTCCATCCACGGCGGCAAAGTTCATCGCTACAATCTCTTCGCCCTTGCTGCCGTAAGCCTTGCGGATGGAATCTTTGAGCAGGGCGACGGCCTGGTCAAAAGGAATCACTTCCGCAAGCTTAAAGAAAGCCGTCTGCATGATCATGTTGATGCGGCCGCCAAGGCCCAGCTTGCGCGCCAGCTTGACGGCATCGAGGCAATAGAAGCGGATATGCTTGCGCGCCAGTGTGCGCTTCATGGCGGCAGGTAGGCGTTCTTCAAGTTCTTCTGGAGTCCATGCTGCGTTTAGCACAAAAACGCCGCCGTCGCGGATTCCCTCAAGCACATCGTATTCGCGAACGTAGGTATCTTTATGGCAAGCCACATAGTCCGCTTGGTTTACCAGGTAGGTTGATTTGATGGGCGATTTGCCAAAGCGGAGATGGGAGACCGTGAATCCGCCGGATTTTTTTGAGTCGTAGGCCAAATAAGCCTGAGAGTAAAGATTTGTATTGTCGCCGATGATTTTGATCGCCTGCTTGTTCGCGCCAACGGTGCCGTCTGCGCCAATGCCGAAGAACTTGCACTGAACGGTGCCTTCGGGAACGGTGTTGAGTTCTTCGCCAACTTCAAGGCTGGTATCGGTAACATCGTCGACAATACCCACCGTGAAGTGGTTTTTGGGGCCGCTGGAAAGCATGTTGTCAAACACTGCTTTGACCATGGCTGGGGTGAAATCTTTGGAGCCAAGCCCGTAGCGCCCGCCAACGATGCGGGGGGCGCTGCCTTTTTCCATGAAGGCCGTGCACACGTCCGTATACAGCGGGTCGCCAAGGGCGCCGGGTTCTTTGGTGCGGTCAAGCACGGTAAGCGTCCGCACGGTTTCTGGCAACGCGCGCATAAGATGCGAGGGGGAGAATGGGCGGTACAGGCGGACTTTCACAAGTCCAAGTTTTTGGCCCCGCTCATTCAGCGTCTGAACGACTTCTTCAATGGTTTCGCATGCGGATCCCATGGCTACGATTACGCGGTCGGCTTCGGGATGACCGGTATAGTCAAAGGGGCGGTAGCGGCGCCCGGTAACGGAGGCTACCTTGTTCATGGCGTCAGCAACAATGCCTAGCACCGCATTGTAATATGGGTTGCAGGCCTCGCGTGACTGGAAGTAAATATCGGGATTCTGTGCTGTCCCGCGCTGCTGAGGATGCTCAGGATTCAGCGTTTTCTGGCGGAATTCTTCTACTTTTTCCCAGTTGACCAGCCCGCGGATGTCTTCGTAGTCAATAAGTTCGATTTTCTGGATTTCATGGGAAGTGCGGAATCCGTCAAAAAAATGGCAGAAAGGAACGCTAGATTCAATGGCGGAAAGGTGCGCTACCAGCGCCATGTCCATGCTTTCCTGTACGGAATTGGAGCAGAGGAAGGCAAAGCCTGTTTGGCGGGTTGCCATAACGTCTTGATGATCGCCAAAAATAGAAAGCGCGTGCGAGGAAAGGGCGCGTGCGGATACATGAAAGACGGCGGGCAGAAGTTCGCCGGCGATCTTGTACATGTTGGGAATCATGAGCAGCAGCCCCTGGGAGGCCGTAAAAGTGCTGGTGAGAGCACC
>CAYWQK010000098.1:0-3983 GCA_964460575.1 uncultured Desulfovibrionaceae bacterium
TCGCTGCGACTCTGGATCCCATGCTGAAGCCCTGTTTGGTTACATCGCTTTTGGAGGAAAACGGATGGCCCGTTTAATCGTTGCTCTTGATTATCCTGAAGCTGGCCCTGCCTTGCATATGGCCAGACTTCTTGCAGGCACTGAAGCTTGGGTAAAGGTTGGCTTGGAGCTTTTCACACGGGAAGGTCCGGATATTGTGTGTCGTTTGCGCGAGTTGGGATTGCCCGTAATGCTGGACTTAAAGTTTTATGACATCCCTAATACTGTTCGCGGCTGTGTATGTTCTGCTTGCTCTTTGGGAGTTGATTTGCTGACGCTTCACCTTTCAGGAGGAGAACGTATGGTCAAGGCAGCCGTTGAGGGCGTACAGGCAGGACAGGCTATTTCAGGTAAGCGGCCTCTTTTGTTTGGGGTGACTGTACTGACTAGCGCGGGCCCTGGCGAACTGCCGGGCATAGAAGGAGACCTTTCCGCGCATGCCGCTTCTCTGGCGTCTTTTGGATCAGCCTGGGGAGTTGACGGCGTGGTTTGCTCTGGCCATGAGCTTGCGCAGATCAAGCGTTTGTGTCCTGGGTTGCTTTGTCTTACGCCGGGCATCCGGCCTGTTTCTAAAACAGTTGACGACCAGCGGCGGACAATGACTCCGGAGCAAGCAGTTGCCGCAGGTAGTGATTTTCTTGTTGTTGGGCGTCCTATTACTCAAGCCTCCGATCCTGGGGCTGCTGCGAAAGCTATTCTTTTATGCATGCAAAAAGGTGCATAATGCATTTTCTCCCTCGGTATGAAATGCGGGAGCATCTGTCGGAGGCCTGAGTATGAAACGCTGGATTTCGCGCAACAGCGATGATGCGCATAGCAATTTTCCAATACTAGGGAGGGGTACAGCCCATCAGGAAGATGTGGCTAAACGTCTGGGGGTATCTATTGCTTTGGTGGAAATCATGGAGACGCGCGGTCTGAAGACCGTGGATGATATGAACGTTTTCTTGTCGCCCACGCTACGCTACCTCATACCTCCGGATAAATGGCCAGGACTGATGAAGGCTGTGGACGTGTTGCAGAAAGCCATTGCCGCAGGGCGGGAAGTTTTGATTTGGGGTGATTATGATGTCGATGGTGTGACGGCTTCGGCTCTTTGCAAGGACGTACTGCGCTACCATGGCGTACCTATGCAGGTTCATTTGCCAGATCGTCAGAAGGAAGGATATGGCCTTAATATAGCAACACTGCAAAAGGTATGCGAAGAGGTTCCTGAAGGCGGCCGCCATTTTGTGCTTTTTACTGTGGACTGTGGCATTAGCGACATAGCTGCTGTAGAAAAAGCTCGTGAGCTTGGGATGATTGTAGTCGTTTCCGATCATCACACTCCCCCGGATGTTCTTCCTGCGGCAGAGGCTGTGTGCAATCCCCGGCTACACGAAGACAGCCCTTGTCCATATTTAGCCGGCGTAGGCGTTGCCTTTTTTGTAATGGCAGCGTTGAATGCCCGTCTTGCTGAAATGCGGGGGACGGCTCCTTTGGATATGCGCAAGGTGCTTGACCTGGTAGCATTGGGAACGTTGGCGGATATGGTCAGCCTGACAGGGCAGAACCGTATTTTGGCTAAGAACGGCTTACTAAAGATTGCTGAGGCTGCGCGTCCAGGACTTGCCGAGCTGAAGAGTGTTAGCGGATATGATAGGGCTGCGTCTCTGGGGGCATGGCAGGTTGTGTTTAGTTTAGCGCCCCGCATCAATGCTGCTGGTCGCGTGGGATCGGCTCAGGAAGCTTTTACCTTGCTTTCTGCTGACCGGAGTGAAAAGACGGTTCAGCTTGCGCAGCATTTGGATAATTTGAATACGGCACGGCGTGCAGAGGAGGAGCGTGTTTTCACCGAAGCCCGCGCGCAAGTGGAGAGCATGCTTGCGGAGCGTCCGGATCTGACAGCCCTTGTAGCCTATAAAGCGGAGTGGCATCCAGGCATCATAGGCATTGTTGCCTCCCGTTTGGTTGAGGTATTCAATCGTCCAACACTTGTTTTATGTAAGGTCGGCGGGGAGCATGGAAGTGATATTTTGAAGGGGTCGGGGCGATCCATTCCAGAGTTTGATTTGTATGCGGGCTTTGGGGGGCATCGCCAGGCTGCTGGTCTGAGTATTAAGGCCAGCCTGTTGGAAGAGTTGAGAGATGCTTTTCATCGCGTTGTTCGTGATGCCGTAGGTAGCGAACCTGTTTGTCCAGCATTAAAGTTGGATGGGGAGCTTCCATTTGCTTTGGCCTCGGACTTCACATTTCTTAAGTCATTGGAGCTACTGCAGCCTTTTGGGATGGGTAATCCTGAGCCGGTTTTTGCTTCGCAGCCGTTAAGCCTTTGCGAGATGCGTTTGTTCGGTCCCCGCCGCGACCATTTGAGCCTGCGCGTGAAAGAACTTTCTTCAGGTATTGTCCTCATGGCAAAGCTTTGGCGCAATGCCGGGCAGTTTCCTGACTCTGTGGAAAAATTGCGCTTGGCTTTTTCTCCTTGCATTAATAGGTACAATGGCATTGCTTCTGTAGAGCTTACTGTCCGCGACTGGAAAGTGATGGAGTAAGCTGCCTCTAGGAAGGCATAACGCTTTTGATCTGATGGAGGGATCTTGGATGATCAAGAAAACGCTTTTGACGCTGGCATTGTTGCTGATATGCTGCGCTGCAGCCCATGCTGGTGATGTGCAGCGGGTTAAGGTTGAGACGTCTCTTGGTAATTTTGTGGCGGAGCTGTACATGAAAAAAGCTCCTAAAACGGTGCGCAATTTTCTTGTATACGCCAGATCCGGTTTTTATGACGGCACAATTTTTCATCGGGTAATTCCTGGTTTTGTGATTCAGGGCGGTGGCTTTGATGAAAAAATGAATCAAAAAGCGACGCGTTCTCCCATTGAAAATGAAGCCGATAACGGACTGAAAAACCTTCAGTACACGTTGTCCATGGCCCGCACATCTGATCCTGACTCTGCGACCAGCCAGTTCTTTATTAATTTGAAGGACAATAGTTCGTTGGATTACCGCGCTTCCACCGCTGCTGGCTATGGTTATGCGGTATTTGGCAAGGTGGTGCAGGGAATGGATGTTATTGACCGCATAGGTTCTGTTCCTACAGGGCAAAAAGGCATGTTCAGCGATGTGCCTACTTGGCCGGTCATCATCAAGCGGGTCACATTGCTGCAATAAATTTGCGGCGTCTCTTGCTGCGCAAAAAAAATTGCATTTGAAGGTACCATGTGGGGGGAGGAACGATTTCATTTTTATCCATACGCGCTTCTATGAACGCTGTGTCAGGTGGTTTACGCAGCTTTCAGCTACCCCGCTAACAGCAGGTATGCAAGCCGTAATCCGCGGCCTTCAATCTCGGTGTTGGCGGATATGCATATGCATGGGAGAGAGACGACGGGCACAGACATTGGCTTAAGTAAGAGGGACCGGAAATACGGGCAAGGGAGAAGTGCATGTGGCTATTAAGTGCTGACGACAAAACACTTCTGCGGACAAAAGTACACGCTGTCTGCGCGCTGGACGGTAACGGACGGCTCTTTTCAATGGTGTCTGACCCGTCCATGTCTCCGGACTGCTGGACACTGAAAAGCGAAGCGGAAGCTTTCCCTGCCAAAGATTTTGATGTCCTTTCTATGCGTATGCGCGGCGAAGATCGTTTTGCCTTGTGGCGCGGGCTGTTGCGCAGGGGGCGATCTCCGTTTAGCTGGCTTTCAGTATGTCCGGCTTTGCGTACCGCTAAGAGCAGCTATGCTGCGAAAGCCGTTGATGCGTCGGCGTCTTTGGCTATGTACGCCCTCTCCTGCCCGTTAGCCCGTAGACTTGCCTGCACACGCGGTATAACGTTTCTTTTTGCGTTTAAGGAGCGCTGTACGGCATTTTTACTGTATCAGAACAGCGCATATGGCATATTTGAGCACCGCGGGGATGTGTCCCGCCAAATGATGAACGAGGATTTGGCGGCTTTCCGTTTA
>CAYWQK010000099.1:0-2873 GCA_964460575.1 uncultured Desulfovibrionaceae bacterium
TGGGGCGGATCTTGATATCCCTTTCTGGAAACTGGTGGATGCGGACGGGAACAAAGCCCTGATGGACGAGGCCATGCGGGATCTTGCCGTCATTCTTGGCGTTTCGCTCCCTGATTCCTGGAAAAACAAGGGTGCCGCGTCCGGGGAAAAATTGCGGGAACTGCGCTGCCAAGCCCTAAGAGCGTATAAAGAATCGCGTTAGCTCCTTTGCCGCCGGAATATTTAGGCGTTGCTGCTCCGTTTCAGTACGGAATGCCGCCCGCGCCTTGACATGTACCTGTTGTGAATTATATTATAAAGGCAAGCGGCAGCAACGAATGGAATTTAAGTACGGTGCAGAAATGCGAGTTATACGCGATTTGTTTCTTATATTCGCAAAGATCGGTCTTTTTACCTTTGGCGGCGGGTATGCGATGATCTCTTTGATCGAGGATGAATGCGTGCGTCAAAAGAGGTGGATTACCCATGACGACATGATGAACATCACCGTCATCGCGGAATCCACGCCGGGACCGATTGCGATTAACTGCGCGACCTTCGTGGGCTACAGGCAGGCCGGGTTTGCCGGCGCTTTGGCCGCTACATTGGGCATTGTGCTGCCGTCGTTTGCGATTATCTTCCTGATTTCAATGTTCCTTGATAGTTTTTTGGAAATCGCGATTATTGCCCGCGCGTTCCAAGGAATCAAGATCGGAGTGGGGATCTTGATTCTGAACGCCGCGCTCACAATGATCGAAAAAATGAACAAAAAGCCCATGCCTGTGGGGATCATGGTATGTTCCTGTGCGGCGATGATGGCGGTCAATCTTCTTTCACTGCGTTTTTCCTCCATCAGCCTTATGCTTTTTGCGGGGTTCTTCAGCCTCGCGATTTTTGGAATCAAAAATAGATCACGTCTGGACGGAGGCGGACAGAGATGATCTATCTGGATCTTTTTCTTGGCTTCCTTCGCGTGGGATGTTTTTCTTTTGGGGGCGCGTATGGAGCGATCCCGCTAATCAGGGATATCGTACTGTCTTACGGCTGGCTCACGGATGAAGCGCTTGCGTACATGATTGCCGTGAGCGAGAGTACGCCCGGGCCGATTATGGTGAACCTTGCCACTTATGTGGGCAGCAGCCAGGCAGGGTTCCTTGGCGCCGTACTGGCAACACTCGCGGTCGTATTGCCCTCGTTTGCGTGATTCTGCTTGTGACGGCGGCGCTGCGCACGGCGCTGAAAAACAGGTATGTTCAGGCGGTGCTGGGCGGTTTGAAGCCTTGCATCATCGGTATCATTCTTGCGACGGGAATATATATGATACTGGAGAATATCGCCCTTGCCGGTATCGCCGCGGCATACGATTGGAAGGCGTCTATTCTCACAGCGATTCTTGCGCTCATTATGTTTGGCCCAAAATATGCAGTCAAAAAGGAAGTATCCCCGATTCTTCTGATTATTATTTCAGCGCTCTGCGGCATAATCGTATATTAGCCGTTTTTTATGCGCAAAAAATGTATCGCGGCAGGAAAAATCCGCCGTCTTTATGTTGTCTAAGGAAAAAGGCTCAGGCATGGTCCTGAGCTTTTTTTTGCATCCGCTGGGATGCGGGTATTCTCCCTAGAAACATTTAGGAAGGAGTTATCCCTTTTGCCGTATATTCTTCCCTTCAATATGTGCGAAGGCGTTATGCGCGTGGATTGATTCATAGCTTTCCACGTCAATAGTGAACGCTGTGACAAGAGGGTGTGTGGAAACACGCATGGCCACGGCGCGTACAACGTCTTCCACAAAGCATGGATTGGCGAAAGCGTGTTCCGTAACGTATTTTTCGTCTTCTCTTTTGAGGAGCGTGTATACAGGAGACGACGCTGATTCTTCGGCTATTTCAATAAGTTCTTCAATCCAGATGCGGCCTCTCATGCTGACGGATATGCGCACGTCGGCGCGCTGGCTGTGGGCGCCTTCGTCGCTGATGGCTTTCGAGCACGGGCAGACCGTCATAACGGGGATGACGACTTCAAGATTAAAATCCGGTCTGGGATCCTTTTCCGCGTACAGCAATTCTCCTGTAATGACGCATTGGTAGCGCATAAGGGCGGCTCTGCCGGACGAGGGAGCTTTGCGCGGCAGAAAGTAGGGAAAGCGGAAAACAACGTGTGCCCGCTGAGCGTGGAGGCGCTGGCATGTATCGATCAAAAGCTGCTTAAGCGCTTGGTAATCCAGCGCGTCTGATGTTTCGGCCCAGTTTTGGAGCCCCTCAATGAAGCGGCTCATATGGGTTCCCTTAAAAGCCGAAGGAAGGTCAACGCTGATATCGATGGAGGCCACGGATCGCTGTACATCGCCATTTTGACCGGACTCCCGGCAGCGGAGCAGAAGGGGCATGGAGATATCGCGTATGCCAACTCTGTTGATGTGGAGGGGAATGCTAGCCGGGCTGTTTTGGACATCTTTCATGCTCTTTCCTTTGGTAATCCTCTTCCCGGGGTTTTGATCCGCCGGCATTGAGCGCTTAATCAGCGTGCCGCGTTGAACAGCATGACGCGTGTCAAGCGGCGTATCTCCCAAACGCGGACAGGTACGGGGCGTTTCTGCGGATACAGAGACTCGGTTTGCGTTTCGAACACGCGGAAGCACCTCCACCGCCTGCCAATAAGAGTCGCGCGGAATAGTTCGTAAATCGTGCGGCAGGGTTCCGCGATCCAAACTGTTCCCGTGGGGGAAAGCGCGTAATCAAGAAAATCGGCTATGGGCTGGACGAAGCGCCGCTCATACATGATGTCGCCGGCCCATATAAATGGCAGCGAGTGGGGAACAATGGCTGGATGGCGCCAGTCCATGGCAATCCACACAGGCATAGGCACCTTGTTCCGCAGCGCGTTGAGCCGCGC
>CAYWQK010000099.1:2883-3927 GCA_964460575.1 uncultured Desulfovibrionaceae bacterium
ACCTTTGCGCCAAGCCAGCTTCCCGCCAGGGCTGTCAGTCCAACGCCGCAGCCTAAGTCCAGCGCCATTTGATCGGCAATGCGCTGTCTCTGCCTGGAAAGCCATTCCGCAAGGACAAGGCTTGAAGGCCATACTTCCGTCCAGTAGGGAATACGCTCGTCTTCGTTGGAAATTTCCATGGCATCCCAGAGCGTATCGATGTCAGGCGTCCGCTCCATAAACCATTGGCGGCCGCATGCGGAAAGGGTAAGGATTGGTTGCCGGGATAAAGCGGTATCGGAAGACATGGCGCGGCAAATGCGGTGAAGATTACGTAATACGTTGTTTGGAGAGAAGGGTCAACGACGCGAAAATGCGCGGTTACAAACTGGAGCAGATACTTGCCGGCGGAGCGAACGCAAGCCGAGTTCGTACCTCGCGGTCGTCTGAAGCGTCCATGAAGATGCTTCAGGCCGCGTTCCAAAGAAGAAGGCGGTGAAAACGGGAAATCCTCGGTGCGCCTTCGGAAATTTCGGCAGGCTTTCCGGCGGGTAAGGCAAAAAATCGACACTCAACGCGGGTATGGCCGCTTACGCTTCGCCGGAAATATCGCCGACTTCCTTTGGCGCAGGATCTTTCATGGCGATTTGAAAGCCTGCGCCAAGATATGCATATCGGGAATGTTTTCCCAGTTTTTTAGAGCAGGGCCGCGATCCGTTCTCCTGTTGCCTCTGTTCCCGTGTAGTTGCCGACGGAGAGCGCCGCCGCCCCGCAGATATCCGCCGTGCGGCAGCCGGCATCGAGGAAGGCACCGACAGCCGCTTCGATGGCATCGGCCTCACGCGGCAGTCCCAGCGTATAGCGAAGCATCATGGCCGCCGAGAGAATCATGGCGATGGGATTGGCGAGGTTTTTGCCGGCGATATCCGGTGCGGAGCCGTGAACCGGCTCGTACATGCCAAAGTTGCCTTCCCCCAGGCTGGCGGAGGCCAGCATCCCGATGGAGCCGGTGATCTGGCTGGCCTCATCGGACAGGATGTCTCCGAAGATTTTATTCGTGACGAT
>CAYWQK010000100.1:0-1351 GCA_964460575.1 uncultured Desulfovibrionaceae bacterium
TGTTGACTGATATTCGCCCTCTTGGTCTAGCCATAGCACAGGCAATGGGAGTCTGTTTTTCTCGTGCGCCACAATCGAGGTCAGCTCAAAAACTACGGTCGAATCCTTTCCTCCAGAAACAGAGACGACGACGTTATCGAATTCGTCATAGAGACGCCTAATGCGGTCTAATGCCTCATCGAAAACGTTTTTGCCGGTATAGAATCTAATCATGACCAATCGCCTTCTGCAGCCGTTCTTTTGTTTTCTCAAGGCGGGCCGCATTAAACTCGTTACCCCGAAAATGCATGCCTGTATCTATAGCTGCTTGAGCCGTATAGCCCATACCGCAGCACGGGTCGAGTATAATTGCTTCCTTTTCTGCTAGAGCCGAAACGACCATCTTCACAATTGGATAGCCCTTCATCCCGTCGCAAGGGATATCGGGGATAGGTAGTCTCCCAGATATGAACAAAACATTCGGAAGATTTTTCGAGCTGTATACTAGGCTTTTCTTTTCCAAGTAGGGGAACTCATTTGCGAGAACTCCTTCCCATTGCTCAACGAATCGAAGTCCTGTCTCTATACACATATACCTCTCGACGCGTTTTGCGAGCGTCATTAGTCGTTCTATTAGCTGTTGGAATGAGTGCGCGTTGTAATCATGCCCTGTTGTTTTGCTGTTTATAGTACGCCAATACTTCATATTGCCATCGCCCCAAGGCGGGTCAGAATATACCATAGATATGTTCTCGTCATCTATCATGGCTAGCCATGCGTCATCGAACACATCATAATTCGTGACTCTATGCGGGCCGTATGTCCAGAACATGGCTCTATCTCCTTATACCCGTCTCATCCAATGCCCGTTTTTGATTTCATAATGGCCAAGACTGGCACGGTTAAGAATAGTAGTTTCTGGAATAGGATTACCCATAGTCCAGTAATAATAATCATCAAGAATATAATATTGCCATGCGGACTTGAAATATCGGCAAATAAACCCCGCGTCCCTTATAAATTGCGCCGCTTTCTCAAACATGATTTGGTCTGCCGCGCTGAGCTTGCCCTTGACTATATACTCATGAGGGGCTTGGGGCATAGTTTTCGCGAATGTCCATTTTTTGTCTCGAACAAAAGCGCGGAACTCCTCCATTGTAATTACTCCGTTGCCTTGTTTTTGTAATGCGATGGCCTCATCGTAGCTATTCATGTTCAACTCCATATTCCAGAAATTCATGTGGGTTTGTGTTAATAAAGTCCATTACTTTTCTCTCAACCGCGCTTATCCTTCGTTTGGTGGCCGCAAGAAAGCGATTAATTAGTGTGCTGCCGCTCCCAGCCAATCATGCCGCCGATGAACAATCACCAG
>CAYWQK010000100.1:1361-3902 GCA_964460575.1 uncultured Desulfovibrionaceae bacterium
CGAGTTCGGAGTAAAGAGAATTTTTCCAGCCCATCCATTCGCCGCGGCGGCTCTGTACAGACGCTTCTGCCATAGCCACAATGATAATCGGGCAGAAACTTATGACGCGCTCTTGAGGTAGGTGTAGTCCGTTAGTTATTGTTATCGCTCCATGCCCTCAGCGCGGAAAATTGGCGTTCGTGTGTTCAAGGGCTTCTTCGTAATGCCAGCACCCACCGCAGCAGGTCGCTGCTGGTGCTGCCGGAGAACTCTGGAACCGGTATGTCCAGCCTAATCTTGTTTTTTGACGTATTTTTTCATTTCCGTAGCGCGGAGGATCTTTCGCTTTGCCGTCGGGCGCGGCAATATTCACGCGGGGAAAATTTTTATGCAGAGGGACAGCGAGGCAGCGTTGTGCTTGGCTGCCCTATGGGATATGGCGCGCGGCACAGGCTGTGCGACGCTCAAACAAGGCTTTTTGAATGGAATGTGGCGTTTCCGCTTTTCCGTTTCATGCGAAAAAGCGCGGGCAAAAAAAAAGCAAAGTCCTTTTGGCTTTGCGGAATTCCTTTTGTCTTCTGACTTGGTGCCCAGGGCGGGACTCGAACCCGCACAGCATTCGCCACTACCCCCTCAAGATAGCGTGTCTACCAGTTCCACCACCTGGGCAACGGAAAGATATATACGCTGTGTCTGCGTCTTTGGCAAGTGTTTTTTTCGATACGTGAAAAAAGTATTTTTGCTAACTCCAGAAAATGTCCGGAAACGAAAAAGCGATTTACGCTGCGCCGTATCTGACTGTCCCTGAGGGGGGGGGAAAAAAAAAAGTGTGGATAGAGCACATAGAGGAGGGGATGGTTTTGAGTGATTTATTTGACGTGGAATGGAATTTAGCGTATGGTGAGGTTACGTTTATTTTTCATGCAGCAGGAGATTGCTATGTCTAGCAAAGAGCAGAGTGCGAGGTTTACGGAAATGATGGCGGCGTTTATTGCCCATACGGCAAAGAAACTGCCGGACGACGTGATAGCCAAACTGACGGAGCTTCGTGCTAAAGAAGACGGTCCCATGGCCAAAGTTCTTTACGATACTATGTTTCGCAATCAGGAGCTTGCGGTAAAGCTCAGTCGGCCTTCCTGTCAGGATACGGGGGTGATGCAGTTCTGGGTAAAGTGCGGCGTGCGTTTTCCTTTAATAGACGATTTGGAGGCGTTGCTGAAGGAAGCCGTGATCAAGGCCACGTTCGCGGCACCATTGCGCCACAACTCTGTGGAAACCTTTGATGAGTACAATACAGGCAAAAACGTGGGCAAGGGTACGCCAACGGTGTGGTGGGACATCGTTCCCCATGTCGATACGTGCGAAATCTACACCTACATGGCTGGCGGCGGCTGCACGCTCCCCGGGCAGGCCATGGTCCTTATGCCTGGCGATGGCTATGAAGGCGTTACCAAATTTGTTCTTGACCGCATGACCACCTACGGACTCAACGCCTGTCCGCCACTGCTGGTGGGCGTTGGAGTGGCAACAAGCGTGGAAACGGCTGCGCTGCTCAGCAAAAAGGCTCTGATGCGGCCTATAGGATCCCGAAACCCCAATAAGCGCGCTGCCAAGATGGAGCAGCTGCTGGAAGATGGCATCAATGCTATTGGCTTGGGTCCGCAAGGCATGGGCGGCAAGTATTCCGTTATGGGCGTACATATTGAAAACACGGCTAGGCATCCGTCAGCCATTGGCGTAGCTGTAAACGTGGGCTGCTGGAGCCACCGCCGCGGGCATATCATCTTCGATAAGGACCTGAGTTATACCATCACAACACATTCGGGAGTTACGTTGTAATGCTTACCATAGAAAACGGGAAGAAGATCCTGACAACGCCCGTGTCAGCTGAGGACTTGAAGGATATCCATATTGGCGACATTGTGTATCTTACAGGCAGCCTGACCACCTGCCGAGACGTGGCGCACCGCCGCGTGGTTGAGGAAGGGCTCGATATCCCTGTAGATGTACGGAATAACGCCATCTTGCATGCGGGTCCCATAGTACGCGCGTTGGAGAACGGCAGATACGAAATGGTTTCAGTAGGTCCCACAACATCCATGCGGATGGAGAAATTTGAATATAATTTTGTTAAAATCACTGGCGTCCGTGTGATCCTTGGCAAAGGCGGAATGAAGGGAAATACGGAACGCGCCTGCAGGGATTTTGGCGCTATTCACTGCGTTTTTCCTGCTGGCAACGCCGTTGTCGCAGCAACGGCGGTTGAAGAAATCGTCCGTGCCGAGTGGAAAGATCTTGGCATGCCAGAAACGCTGTGGAACTGCAAAGTGAAGGAATTCGGACCGCTGATTGTTTCTATCGATAGCGAGGGCAGGAATTATTTTGAGGAAAAAAAGATCGAATACAATAAGAAAAAAGACGAGCAGATAGCCAAAATAAGCCGCGAGGTCCGTTTTATCAAGTAATCGAACGTCCTCAAACTAGGGGGGGGGGGGGGGAAAAAAATGTTTTTATCACTTTTATTCGTTTGATGATGCAGGATTAAGGTTTAGCAAATTAGTT
>CAYWQK010000101.1:0-2809 GCA_964460575.1 uncultured Desulfovibrionaceae bacterium
TCGATTATGCTGACCATGCGGCCGCCGTTTCCCAAATTGTAGTTCCTGCCACCTGCGGCATGCTGCATTAAAAACAAACACCCCTCCGCCACATCTGTAGAAAACAGGTATTCCCGTTCTGTGCCGCCCGAGCCCCAAACGACGAATTCTCTATCGCCATGTTCCTTGGCTAACTGCATGCGGTGAATCATCGTCGGAATAACAGGCCCCTTGCCGATTTCGAAATTATCCCCCTGCCCGAAAAAACCGCAGGGCATAACCGAAAAGAAATCATCCAAATATTGTCTATGGTAGTACTCACAAAGCTTAGAACCAATGATTTTACCCAACGAATATGGCTCGTTACTCTTCTCATAGGGACCTGACAAAATAGCGTCATCTCTGAGCGGCGCTTGCACATTCATCGGATAGGCTAAACTGCTGCTGCTGAATAAGAGCTTTTTTACGCCGCTGTTATGAGCCGCCTCCAGCACATTGACCGTCATTTTTATGTTTGCAAGACATGCGTCTAATGGACGATTAACCTTGTCTAGGATGCTTGTCCGTTTGGCTGCAAAAAAGAACACATACTCAGGCTTTTCACTGGCGAAAAAGGAGTCCACCGCATATTTGTCTTCCAAGTCCAGTTCTCGATGTGTTCTTGTGACAATTTGCGAGTAGCCTCTGTTCCTAAGCATCTGGCAAACGGCAGTTCCTAGCACACCGCTGTGTCCAGCAACATAAATAATAGAGTTTTTATCCACTACGGTACTCCTCCTGTACGCTTATTCATCAGGCGTTTGGGGATCGCTTCGCCAGATGATTCAAAGCCGTACAGAGGAATACTCTCCACTCAATACATCAGCTGGCGTTTATAGCTCCAAATATCCTGATGACCGTCGCATGTATTTAATTCGTTGATGCTGCCCATGTCCGCATCGCTGATCGTAAAATCGAATATTTTTAAATTACTTTCAATATGTTCTTTATTGGAGGAGCATGATAGCGGCACAAAATCGCTCTGAACGCTCCAGCGAAGTGCCAGTTGCCCGATATCCTTACCGTAAGTTGAAGCCATCTGCGCAAATTTCGGCACGGAAAGCAAGCCTCGTCCCATAGGCGACCAGGCTTCAATAGCAATGTCTCTTTCGCGGCAAAAGCGCACCAAACCACGCTGCTGGTACCCCGGGTGCAGTTCCAGCTGGTTGATTGCCGGCATCTCCAGGCCGCTTTCAGTGAGCCAAATGAGATGTCTTTCAAGAAAGTTACAAACGCCAACAAAGCGTACCCCCCCCCGTTTCTTAAATTAAGAAAGGCACGCCATGTCTCGGTATTTTTTTCCCTGTATACATCTTCCTGTCCGCGCGGCACGGGCCAGTGAATGAGGAAGGCGTCCAGATAATCAAGCTTCAGCTTAGCGAGGGAGTTTTCAAAGCTCCTCATAGCCTCATCATATCCGTGCTTCTGCGGCGCCATCTTGCTCTGTATGAAAAACTCTTCCCTTGTAGCAACTCCGCTTTGAATCGCCGCGTTAACCGCTTCACCGACGGCTTCTTCGCTTCCGTATACTGCCGCCGTGTCGATCAAGCGATAACCGGCTTGAATTGCGCAAAAGATCGCTTCCTTTGCGTAAATTCCCAGATTCGCCGTACCGAAGCCGATACGCGGAAGCTGTAGACCATTCTTGACGCTGTTCGTTCTCATAAGTTCAGCCACCCCATGACAAACAATAGTGAAAACGCTTTTATATGCAGCTTTTCTTTGTTGCATATCCAAAGATCTTGGGAAAATCGTTTATCCCATGTCCCTTTTGGATCTGCCGCTTATCTTGTGGCCGCTTGAAAGTCTTCATACATCAACGCAAGCCCTTTTTTTATGTCGATCTCCGCCTTCCACCCCATCCCGCGCAGCCGTGTGCTGTCGCAAAGCCGTCTGGGCATGCCGTCCGGCTTGGAGGGATCGAGGGCGATGCCTCCCGTGAAACCCGTCACCTCGCAGATCATCTTCGCCAGTTCCAGCATGGAAAACTCTTCGCCCGTGCCGACGTTTATGGGCCGCTCGTCCGAGTAGTGTTCCATGAGGAACAGCCCGGCTGAAGCGATGTCGTCGGTATGGATGAATTCCCGCAGCGCGCTGCCTGTGCCCCACATGCCGATCGACCTCGCGCCGCGCGCCTTTGCCTCATGGCACTTGCGGATCAGGGCGGGAATAACGTGAGAATGTTCAGGGTCGAAACTGTCCCCCGGGCCGTAGGCGTTGGCGGGGATAGCCGTGATGAAATCCGCGCCGTACTGCCTGCGCAGATACGAGCACAGCCGGCTGCCGCAGCATTTGGCCAGCGCATAGCCTTCATTGGTGTACTCGGGCAAGCCTGTGAGCAGATATTCCTCCTTCATCGGCTGGGAACAGTCGCGGGGATACATACAGGCGCTGCCGAGGAACAGCAGCTTCTTGACGCCGCTTTTATAGGCCGTCCAGATCAGGTTTTCCTGTATAGTCTGGTTGACGTGGAAGAAATCGGCCGGCGCCGTGCTGTTGGCCTGGATGCCGCCCACCAGCGCCGCCGCGTCGATCACGTATTCCGGTTTCTCCGCGGCGAAGAACGCTTCGACATCCGCCTGCCTTGTCAGGTCCAACTGCTCGTGCGCACACAAGACCAGATTGCCATACCCCCGCCGCCGCAAAGCCCGCACAAACGCGCTGCCGACCATGCCGGTGTGGCCGGCAACGTAGATTTTGGAATCCTTTCGCATGTTTACGCATCTCCTTCGGGGAAGATGTCTTTGCCGGCTGCCGTTTCCACCGGCTCATCGTAAAGCGCCAGCAACAC
>CAYWQK010000101.1:2819-3872 GCA_964460575.1 uncultured Desulfovibrionaceae bacterium
CCATGCCGGTGTGGCCGGCAACATAGATCTTGGAAGCCTTCAGCATCTCATTCACCACCCTCAAGGAAGATGTCCTTGCCGGCTGCCGTTTCCACCGGCTCATCGTAAAGCGCCAGCAACACGCTGTCTTTCAGAAAAGCAATCGTATGCACCGTGTCGGGCAAGATCTTGAAAAACTCGCCGTTTTTAAATATCCGTTCTTCCCGCAGCCCGCCCCGCTTGAACGTGACCTTCACTTCGCCGCTGATGACGTAAAACGCCTCTGTACACCGTTTATGGCAGTGCCCGCCCCGCGTGACTCCGGCTTTGGTCGTCAGCACATTCACCTGTTGATAGCCGCCGTGCACAAGCTGCACCACAGAACCTCTTTGGTCCTCAAAGCAAAAGTCCGGCTGCATCGTTCTGTATATCATCCGCACCACCCTTAGATACGCCGCGCCTTTCCCGCGGAAGCTGCGGCTAAAAGGTCAAATTACGAATACCCTTCAATGCTCCCGTGATTGCCGCGATTTCAAGCCCCGTTTTCCCCATGTCAGTCCGCGGTCAGGAAAATCAAACCGCGACTAATCTATACGGTTCAACGCATCCTGCGCAAGTCTCTCTCTTTTGGCCAGCCGCCTGTCATGTTCGGCCATGAGGCGGATGAGTTCCTCGTAACTTGTTCTTTGCGGGTTCCAGCCCAGCACCGTTTTCGCCTTCGTCGGATCGCCCCAAAGGTTGTCCACATCCGTAGGCCGGTAGTAGGCAGGGTTGACGCACACCAGCATCTTGCCGGTCACGGCGTCGTAGCCCTTTTCCTCGAGGCCGCTTCCCTCCCAGCGCAGGGAGAGGCCGTTTGCCGCAAAGGCCCTTTCCGTAAAGTCCCGCACCGTGTGCTGCACGCCTGTGGCAATTATGAAGTCCTCCGGCTGAGCCTGCTGCAGCATCAACCACATGCATTCCACGTAATCCTTGGCGTAGCCCCAGTCCCGCAGGCTGTCCAAGTTGCCAAGCTCAAGGTGATCTTGCAAACCCTCGGCAATGCGCCCTGCCGCCAGGGTAATCTTGCGGGTC
>CAYWQK010000102.1:0-3862 GCA_964460575.1 uncultured Desulfovibrionaceae bacterium
CAGCCGGCAGAATTTTCCCGGCAAGGCGGTGGAGAGTTTTTGCCGGCATTATGGACTGAAACCCGCAGATTTGTCCGCTGTCCGTGGCCCCAGCCTTGGTCCGAAGCAATCCGAATTTATTAATTACGTCTCTGAGTGGGGACCGGATTTTGACCAGTGGTATGATGCCGAAACACATATGGTTGATCTTTGGCGGATGACGCGTGACCAGCTCGCAGAGGCAGGACTCAGTCCTGATCGCGTATATGGGCTGGATTTGTGCACGGCGTCGTTGCCTGAAATTTTCTTTTCCTACAGGGTCGCAAGGGTGACAGGACGCCAAGGAAGTGTCATTTGGATAGAAAAGACGTCCTGCGGCGCTTGACGTGTGTTTTTTTTATAACCGTTAGGAAATGATGCGGTATTCTTTTTTGCGAGGGCGGTAGTTTTCACATGGCAAATGCCGGCAGAGTCCGCGTCGCGTATGCGTTATGAGTGCTGAGAATTCGGAAAATTGCCTTGAAGTGCGACATGTTTCCTGCAGCTTTGGCGTCCGCCGCGGGCTATTTGCGCAGAAAGCGGACCGTCTGCTGGCTGTGGATGATGTTTCGTTTGCCGTGGGAAAAGGGGAGACGTTGGGTCTTGTTGGCGAATCTGGATGCGGAAAATCCACGCTGGCTCGGTTGATTCTCCGTCTTCTACCTCTGGATAGCGGTGATATTTTGTTCCAGGGCGAATCCATCGCGCATTTAGGGCCGGGGCAAGGGGTGGCGCGTCGCCAGCAGATGGTTTTTCAAGATCCGTTTTCTTCGCTGGATCCTCGAATGAAGGTGGGGGCGTCTGTTGCGGAGCCGCTGCGTGCAGCGGGAGTACCCGCAGAGGAATGCCGCAGGCGCGTAGCGGAAATGCTGGAGCAGGTTGGCCTTGCGCCGGAGCAGGCCGCGCTGTACCCGCATGAATTTTCAGGCGGGCAGCGCCAGCGGATCGCCATTGCCCGTGCGTTTATAACCAGGCCAGATTTTGTGGTCTGTGATGAAGCTGTTTCCGCGCTGGATGCGTCTGTACAGGCCCAGGTGCTGAATCTTTTTAAGGAGATGCAGCAACGGTATCGCTTTTCATGTCTGTTTATTTCTCATGATCTGGCTGTTGTTGGTCACGTAAGTGACCGTGTGGCCGTGATGTATCTTGGGCGCCTGGTGGAGATGGCTTTGTGCGGGCGGCTTTTCACTGCGCCCGCGCATCCCTATACGCAAGCTCTTTTGGGAGCCGCATCTTTAAGGAAGCGCAAGGCAAAAGCACCGTTTATTTTTTTGGGAGAACCTCCCAGTCCTTTGGATCCGCCGTCCGGCTGTGTTTTTCATCCCAGATGCCCTCTTGCTGGGGAACGCTGCCGTGGCGAGCGGCCGCTTCTCCGTGAGCTAGGTGGCGGGCACGTAGTTGCCTGCCATTTGGCTAAAGCCGTGTTGTAATGGCAGTCCGGTATCGTGTTACGGGGAATTGTTTGGGCTTTTACGAGGATAGAAGGATAGATTTCATGAGGCGTTCTCTGTCAACAATCATATCGCTGTGTGTGGCGTTGGCTCTGGCTGGATGTATGAAGAAAGTGATTTTCTTCCCTTCAGATAAGCCGGGTTCACGGCCTCCAGTGCCATCTGTCCAGCAGCCGGTTAAACCATCTACGGAAACGACGCTTTGGCAGCGGGCTGAAAAAGCCTGGAATACGGGAAAAATGCTGGAAGCGGAATCTCTTTACACCGAGTTGCTCCAAGCTCCAAATATTCCCCGGGGACAGGAGGAAATAGCCTGTGCGCGATTGACAGAGGCCGCGCTTGTCAACAGGCACTTTCCTGCGGCTCTTTCCGCCCTGCAGAAGTGGCGAGCAGCTAATCCTGAAGTTGTCAACAAGCAGGACTGGCTGACTAAATGGGGGAAAACCCTCATGGGCTTGCCGTCCTTTGAAGCGCAGAGCCTCGCGCAGGCGGAAAGCTCGGATTTTTCCACGCCTCTTTTGCTTAAGTCTCAGGCTCTTGGCGTACAGATGCTTACGATCCAAGGCGATGCGATGTTGGACAGCGCGCAAAGCTTAACTGCGCTATACGGCATGGCGTCAAAAGACGATAAGGCAGGGATGGAGCGGCTGCTGCTTCCGCTAGCCGGAGAGGCGGATGAGGAACGGTTGAGATCCATTTTGCAGTACACGCTGCCCGATACGGATCAAATTTTTCCCTGGTCAGTGTTTTTGCTTGATCAGGCGCGCCGCGAACTGGCGGATATGCGCCTTAGAGGACAGGATGGCACACCGCCGACCTTGGAGCGCCTGGGCGATGGAACCTGCTTTGCCTACCAGCCTCTGGTGCGGGATGCCTTTGCCGCTCCGGGAGCCGGATCCCAGTCGTGGGTGCCGTTAGCCTCTCGTGTGCCAATGCATTCGGGCTGCTACACGCTGTTGCTACCTATGAGCGGCACCCCGGCTCTTGCCAATTACGGCAAGCTCATTGCCGCGGGCGCCATGGCGGCCCAGACGGAGCTTAAACGGTCCGGCGTAAACGTGGAGCTGCATCTGCTGGATACGGAAAATTCGCAGTGGCTTTCTCTCCTTGAGCAGCTTCCCTCACGCTGCGTAACCGTGGGAGGACCTTTGACTCTGCCTAGATTTAAGCAGGCTAAGGACCGACAAATGACGTCGCAGAGGGTATTTTTCACCTTCCTGTCTGCCCTAGGGGAAGGGGAAGAAGGGCGTACAGCCTGGCGTTTTTTCCCCAGTGAACGCGACCAGGTCGCCACCATACTGCGCTTTGCTAAAGAGGCCGGTGCCACACGCTTTGCTGTTCTTTATCCTGAAGATTTGTTTGGTCGGAAAAAGGCTGCGCTTTTTGAAAAAATGGCTCAGGGCAGCTTCGCACTTTCATATCCTCCAAAGGACACCGCAGTGTGGAATAACATAGCGGCTCAGCTTGTTGGCAAGAATGTGCAGAGTGCGGAGCCTCGTTTTGACGCTTTGTTCCTGCCAGATTCCTGGAGCAATGCCGCGGTAATGATTCCATGCCTGTTCTTTAACGGAGAGCAGCGGATGTTGTTAATGGGCACTGCCCTTTGGGAGCTTGGAATGTCTCAGGGACCGATTATCGATTCCAGCAATCTGCAGCTTACGGTCTTCCCGGGTGCATGGAATAGGGCCAACCCCACGCCCGCCGCCACAAACCTCGCGGCGCTTTTGGCTGAAGCAGGGGAGAGCAAGGCGGACATGTGGTCCGGTCTTGGCTATGATTTTGTCCGCTTTGCAGCTGCGCTTGATCTTCAGCAAGGCTGGAACCCTGCCGGCGTTAACGCGGCTCTCAGCAGCGCTCGGCAGATCAACTGGAGCATGGCGCCACTTTCATGGACGTATGACGGACTGGCCAGCCAGGACATGTTTGTTTTTACGCCAAAGGGTATTCCCGTTGGGATAGCCCCGGGAGAGATGAAGACCCGTATTGAAAAGGTCCGCGCGATCCGCGCCCGTAGGTCTGTCGCGCAGAAAGACAAGGCCGTCCAATGAGCGATCCTTCGGTGTTTTCTTTCTTCGTATCTTTTGTACTCCATATCGATCAGCACCTTTTTACCCTTGCGCAGCAGTACGGGGCATGGCTGTATGCCATCCTTTTTCTTGTTGTATTTTGTGAAACGGGGTTGGTTGTCACGCCGTTTCTCCCAGGCGATTCTTTGTTGTTTGCCGCCGGAGCTCTTTCCGGAGCGGGAAGCATGAGTTACCCGTTGGTTATGTCCGTGCTCTTTGGCGCTGCGACGATTGGGGATGCCGTGAATTATGAAATTGGACGCAAAACGGGACCTTCCATTTTCAATAGCGACTCACGCTGGCTGAACAAAAAGCATCTGTTGAAGG
>CAYWQK010000103.1:0-3742 GCA_964460575.1 uncultured Desulfovibrionaceae bacterium
GGAGGCAGCCTGCTCGCGGGCGGAACCATCACCCGGGTAAACGGCGTAAACAACGCTGCCCAAACCGGTTTTTTCCGCATCGGACGGCTTGAGACCAGCCTTGGCAAATACTTCTGCCACCTCAGCAGGTATAGCGGATCCGGCTTTGACAGCTGCCTGGCGGGCCTGTTCGATGCTGCGGCAAGCCTTGGCACGGCCCACGTACTTCGGATCTTTGCGCTGCAAGGTGTATTCGGCCATGCGGCCAGGGTTGGAACGGAAGGCAGAGGGTTCGCCGGACGCGATAAAATCGTCTGTTGTGGTAACAGGGTCATGCAGTGTGGCGGCAACCGTGATCAGAAGGTCTTCCGGCATGGCGGACATTTCTGGCCAATCCGCGATATTGGGGCCGGTAACAAGGTTGGCATCCAGAGTTGGATGTCCCTGGTTGTGAGAAACACAGTTCTTGTAGATTTCAGGGTTGAAGACGTACTTGTGGGCAGGAGCAACAGCATCTTCGCCAGCGGCTGTCAGAACGCCGCCGTTCATAGCAGTGGCGGCGATGGAACGAGCATCCATAAGGGCCACATAGGCAATTTGACCTTCCGGCGGACGGGAGCCTTCGCGGTTGGGGAAGTTACGCGTCACATGGCGGATGGAGAAACCGTTTTGAGGCGGAATTTCACCGGCGCCGAAGCATGGGCCGCAGAAAGAAGTGCGGATGGTGGCGCCAGCCGCAACAAGAGAGGCGATATCGCCGATGCGCAGCAGTTCCTGCAGAACAGGCTGGCTAGCGGGGTAAATAGTCAGCGTGAAACCGTTGGAACCAATGTTTTTGCCCTTCAGCATGGCGGCCATGGTATGCAGGTTTTCAAACAGACCGCCGCAGCAACCGGCTACTTCACCCTGATCAACATGGAATTTGCCGTTAATCAGTTTGGAGCGGAGGTTCGGAACCGAAGAGTACTTTTCGCCAAGAAGTCCGGCGGCTTCCTTCTCGATGCTAGCGAGGATATCCTCGGCGTTCGCGTTGAATTCAGCGATGCTCCAGGCGTTTTTGGGATGGAAGGGCATAGCAATCATGGGTTCTATAGTGGAGAGATCCACATGTACGACCTTATCATACCAAGCGCCTTCGTCTGGGGAGAGCTGTTTATAGTCGCCGCCGCGGCCGTGCGTCTCGAGAAAGTCATGAACAACTTCGTCTGTCTGCCAGACGGAAGAAAGGCAGGCTGTTTCCGTTGTCATAACATCAATACCAAGACGATAATCCATGGAGAGGGTGGCAACGCCGGGGCCAACGAACTCAAGAATCTTGTTTTTTACAATCTTTTTGTCAAAAACAGCCTTGACCAGCGCAATAGCAACATCGTGCGGTCCGACGCCGGGGCGCAGCTTGCCTGTGAGGTAAACGGCAATGATCTCTGGGGTGTCCACATCCCATGTATGGCCCAGGAGTTGTTTAACCAGTTCGCCGCCGCCTTCGCCGACAGCCATACAGCCGATAGCGCCATAACGGGTGTGGCTGTCGGAGCCGATAATCATCTTGCCGCTGCCGGCCATCATTTCGCGGGCATATTGGTGAATAACAGCCATATTAGCGGGAACGAAGTCGCCGCCGTATTTTTTGGCAGCAGAAAGACCAAAGCGATGGTCATCGGCGTTGATTGTACCGCCAATGGCGCAGAGGCTGTTATGGCAGTTGGTTAGAGCGACGGGAACAGGAAATTTGGTCATCCCGCTGGCGCGAGCCGTCTGGATGATGCTGACATAGGTTATGTCGTGAGACATGATCCCGTCGAACTTGATTTTCAGTTTGCTGGGATCCGTGGAGGAGTTGTGTGCAGCCAAAATCGAGCTGGCAATGTTTTGAGGCTTTTTACCTTGGGCTCCAGCACCAAGAGATTTCATTTCCTCTTTGGAAACGAGCTTCCCCTCATGGTAGAAAGCTCCATCAGTGTTAATCGTGATCATGTATCCTCCTTGAGTTACACAAAAAGAACAGAGAAAAAGGATGGATAGGGAAATACGCATGGAAGGCTCAGGCTATTTCCCTAAGTGGCCTATTGCATAGACCAGCGCCCATACTCATCTCTAAAAACAATCACTTCCCATTTTTGATTTGTCATCAGGATAGCGGCGGGAAACACACAAACCCGCTTTCTTACCCTATCGCACATAGGTGTATCGTATCCTTTTTTGTAATTAAAGCAAGTGCTGTCTTGGCTCAATAAGTCAAAAAAAAAGCGTCAAGATAATTTTCTTGTATGCGCCGAGCGGAGAGCGATTTTTCATCAGACAAAAAAAGAGGAGAAAAGCATGCGCTTCTCTCCTCGGCGGTTTGTATAATTCTAGGATTAGAGTTTGAAGACGATCAGCACAAAATAGCCGACGATCAGGGCGATGATAGACGGGATGCAGCAGCGTTTCGCAACTTCCATCGGGTCAGCCTTAGCCATACCGGCGCATACAATCATGCCGCCAGCAAGCGGGGACATGCACCGTCCGAGGCAGCCGGCCAGGGTGGCAATGGCGCCCATGTTGATCGGATCAACGCCAAGAGACCAAGCATGCAGCGTAACGGCTTCGTTAAAGGCGATGGTCGCCGCATTGCCGGAACCGCAGATAACGGCGAGCAGGAAGGGTCCAATGGCCGCAGCGTAGTTAGCCGCGTCAGGGGAAGACTTCATCAGGTCGATGCCGGCCTTCACAAGACCTGTGGTATTCAAGCCAGCAACGAACACGGCGGCGGCGATAACGATGCCCATGATGTTGGCGTAACCCTTGCCAAGACCATTGAAGAATTGCTTTGATCCTTCAAAGGGGTTCATGCGCGTAGCGGCCAGACCGATGATGGCGCCGATAAGCATACAATGCTCAACACGCAGCTTGGCGAGCCAAGGCAGCTGCTTAGGCAGGTTCGCGCCCAAAATCAGCATGACAACAGGGATTACCGGAATGATGGCGTAAAAGGGATTGACTTTGAAACCATCGTCCAGATCCGTATTGTCGTTTTCACTGGCGACATAGCCTTTGTTTTCCTTGGTGATAAGGGCGTAGAGCCAAAGGACTACGGCGCCGGTGATACCGGCGGAGATGCTAGCGTAGGTGTGGCGGCTAATAACGTCCATAACGGTAAATTCCGTCTTGCCGGCCAGGGTGGCGATGTAGTCAGCAGGAGCGCTGGCCAGTGCGCGGGTAGCGATTCTCGCCACAAAGGGGTTGTGGGGCAAGCCGGGGGAGAGCATGCTGCCGTAGGTGCCCATCATGACGGCTGCGGCAGACATCGCCGGGGGAACACCAGCGTTGATCAGCAGCGGGATAACCACGGAGCCGATTGCGGCTGAAACGCCGGCGCAGCTGGGGAGGGAGATGTTAACAAACCACGTGGCAAGCACGGAAGCCGGAATCAGGATGAGGTTTAAGGGCTTCAGGAATTTGCCAACGCCGCGGCCCAAGTGCTTGTCGCACTGTGTGTAGGTCATCACGAAGGCAAAGGCCATAACCGAGCAGATGTTGCAGATGAGGTCACTTTCCGTCATGCCTTTGGTTAGACCCTTGAAGGCGGCGAAGAGGTTACCTGCGGCGGCGCACATCAGGATACCAGCGACGATCAGCACCATACGGGATTCAAACCGTTTGATCATGGCCCAGACCGTCAGGATGAGGAAGACGAGTCCTACATAAACCATAATGGGAACTCCTTGGTAGTGTGCAAAAACTCTGTTTGTCTGAACCTCAACGGAGGGGTTCAGTCGGCTCC
>CAYWQK010000104.1:0-3592 GCA_964460575.1 uncultured Desulfovibrionaceae bacterium
TCAAGAACTTCGAACCATCCGAGCACCTGCGTCATTACGTCCGCCGCCGCATTGAAAAGCTGGGACGCTTCTTTGGCAAAAACGCGGATGTCGATACGCAGGTCGTAATGGCTGTCGACAAATTCCGTCAGAGGATCGAAGTTCAAATGAGTGGCAAAAACCTCAATATCGCCGCTGAGGATCAATCAACAGATATGTATGCCAGCATTGATCTCGTGACCGACAAGCTTTCGGCCCAGATTAAAAAATTTATCTCCAAGAACCGCGATCAATGGCGTTCGGCTCACAGCAATGACGCTCCTATTGATATTTTTTCCTATACGGAGCCTGCGGATCCCGCCATTGTCGATCGCGGCGATGCCCACTACACGCCCAAACCCATGTCTCCCGAAGAAGCCACCCTTCAACTTGACGCTTCCGGTGACGAATTCCTTGTATTCCGAAATGCGCAAAATTCGCGAATCAACGTCATCTATCATCGCAAGAATGGCGACTACGGTCTCATAGATCCTGCTATTTAAACGCGCCAGGATAGCAGTCCTGGCTGTAGAATCCGGCTAGGAGCTGCTTTCCCTTTCAAAAAAAACCGGGCGTTATCGCTACACAATAACGCCCGGATAATTACTAACAAAAGGAATAGACGCAAAACAAAAGAGCAAGTCTCCCGCTTTCAACAAGAGCCTGCCCCCCAGCTCACCTACTTACAATAAATTTTTAATAAATCAGAACGCAGCGAACTTTGGGAGCCCTGCTCGCTTCCCGCAAGAATAATGGCGAATTCCCCTGGAGCAAAACATGCCGACATATTGATAAAACGTTCAACTCTTGCAAGATGGCGTTCGTCATGCTCCTTAGAAAGCAGGTATGGGCAAATCCCCCAAGAAAAATTGAGCGTATGCAGAACCACGCTGTCACAGGTCACCGCATATACAGATGTCTTGGGTTTCAATGAAGCAAAAAGACGTGCCGAACGTCCCTCTATTGTATGGACGACGATCCCCTTGGCTTTTACTTTTTCTCCGAGCATACATGCGGAATAAGCCAAATAGCCTGTCACTTCGTCATGGAAGGAAGGCATCTCCAACGTACTTTCTTCTGCCATGACCGTTTCGGCCTGCGTGGCAATTTCTTTCATGTAATTCACAGATGCCACAGGGTACGCGCCCATTGCCGTTTCCTCAGACAGCATTACGCAGTCCGCGCCATCCCATACCGCATTCGCTACGTCCGTAATCTCAGCCCGTGTAGGAGAAGGATTAGATACCATAGAGACTAACATTTGTGTTGCCACAATAACGGGCTTCGCCGCACGATTACAAGCACGAACAATACGTTTTTGCATTGCCGGAAGTTCGGCCAGCGAACACTCTATGCCAAGATCGCCTCGCGCGACCATGATAATGTCAGCTTCCTCTATAATCTCACCGATACGCTCTACGGCATTGCGGCGCTCAAGTTTAGGTACAATCGGCTCCGAATAGCCTTGGGCACGAATTATGGATTTCGCTTCTCTGACGTCTTCAGGCGACTGTACATAAGAAAGGGCTACAGCATCAACTCCAAGAGCAAGCCCCGCGACCAAATCCTTTTTATCTTTTTCCGTAAGCGCAGGTACAGCTATGCTTTTCCCCGGCAAAGTCAGGCCCTTATGGGATGTAATAATACCGCTATTTTCTGCTTCAACGCGAAAAACATGATTAGGAAGCTGTTCCTTGACAGAAAGAAACATACTGCCATCTGCAATGACCAATCTGTCTCCCGGAGCAATTTTACTAAGCACCGCAGCATGGTCAAAGGGAATATAAGGCAACTCATCCGTGGTTTGAGCGGCCGGCCCAAGGAATAGCATATTGCCTTTGGCAACTTCGATGGGACGATTGCCAGCCAGAGTGCCAATGCGAATTTTAGGACCAGACAAATCCTGCAGAATGGTCAACGGCACACGGCACTGCTCTTCCAGTTCGCGAAGCAGGCGAATAATTTCTTCAAAAGAAGAGAGGTCGCCATGAGAAAAATTCAATCGAAAGATACGTACGCCGGCATCAATCAACTGAGAAAGCTTTTCTCGAGACAGACAGGCAGGACCAACGGTAATGATTATTTTTGTCTTCATAGCTTAATCGTGGATAATATGCCAATATTCTCCTCCATGTCAAGTATACAGGCCCTCGCTCCGCAGCCAGATGTATCTAGATGCATGCGTAGGGATGAATACGAATTTTAATATCCACTTGACAGCTATAAGGAAATGGAAGAAAAGTGGGAAAAAATGGGAAAAAGTGGGAAAATAAGGTCGTTTTTCCACTTCGAGGGCGCCATGCGATTCCGAGGGCATTTTTACCGGACACTGGATCAAACAAGCAGACTCGTCCTGCCTGCCGATCTTAGGAAAATCCTTGTTACCCTCGAACCTGAAGGACGTTTTATCCTTACAACCTATGATGGTTGTCTTGTGGGCTTTCCGAAACCTAATTGGCTGGAACTTGAAGAAAAGTTCAGCAGCCTGACCAATGCGAACCGGAAGATGCGTGACTTCCGGCGTCTGGTTTTGGGTGGCGCTGAAGAAATTGTACCAGACAATTTGGGTCGTGTAAGGCTTTCCCGTGCTCAAATGGACTATGCCCACCTTGAACGGGACATCATTATTGTTGGTCAGGGAAACCGCTTTGAAATTTGGGATCAAACAACTTTTAAGGCGTTACTGGAACAGAACTTTGATGACGTAACCGACTGCTTGGCTGCGGAAGGAATGGAACTCGGACTATAATCGCCTTTTTTCGTCAGCCCAGCATGCGAACTTTTCCGCCGCCGCATTTTCGCATTTTTCAGAGAAACGCATGAACACCGATCCTGCCACCATTCACCACCCAGTTCTGCTCAGGGAAGTGCTTGATATCATCTCTCCACGTCCAGGTGGACGGTATCTTGATGGGACTGTAGGGATGGGTGGACATGCATCGGCGATCTTAGACACGGCACTCACAAAAGGCGGTCCAGCCGAAATTTGCGGAGTAGATCGAGACACGCAAGCATTAGAGCTGGCCCAAAAACGCCTAGCTTCTTTTGGCAACGCCGCGCATCTTTTTCATTCGCGCTATAGCCAGTTCGACCAAGCGTTGGACAGCTTGGGCTGGACCACTGTTGATGGAGTGTTGCTGGATCTTGGCGTATCTTCTCTTCAGCTCGACTCGCCCAATCGCGGATTTAGTTTCAATTCTGACGGTCCGTTAGACATGCGTATGGATCAGTGCAATCCCAGTGACGAGCCGGTCAGCCGTCTTGTGAACAAAGCAAGTATGAAAGAATTGAAAGAGATCATAACCCGCTACGGCGAAGAACCGCAGGCAGGGCGCATCGCAGCCGCTATTGTACGAACCAGACAAAAAAAGCCGTTTGAAACGACATCTGAACTCGCTGCAACTGTTGAATCGGCCTATCCCGCTGCCTGGAGAGCCAAAGCCCGCAATCACCCCGCTACCCGTACATTCCAAGCCCTTCGAATGGCTGCGAACAACGAACTTGGCGAGCTCGAACTCTTTTTAGACGCAATCCTTCCGCGTCTTTCCGTTGGAGGTCGGCTTGTTATTATCGC
>CAYWQK010000105.1:0-3007 GCA_964460575.1 uncultured Desulfovibrionaceae bacterium
TTTTTGGTATTTTTGTATAACAAGTTCTTTTTTCTAAAGAAAGGTACAAAAAATAACCTTTCTTTTATGAAAAAATAAAATTATGGCGTTACAGCGCGTATTGAATTTCTTTAAAATTTGATTTATTAAAATAAAAAAAATGAGCTTTAAGAAAAACTTTTAAGGAGAGCACATGAAATCGGAAGATCTTCACAACTGGATGGGGTTTGCAATAGGAGTGGCTTTTCTGCTCCTGACGTTCATATTCCCCTGTCCTGAGAGCATGTCGCCAAAAGCCTGGAAGTGCGCTGGTATGGGATTGCTTATGGCTACTTGGTGGGCGACGGAAGCCGTGCCGATCCCCGTTACCTCCATGATGCCCATGGTACTGACGCCCTTGCTTGGTCTTGGATCTATTAAAGCGGCGGCCGCGCCTTATGCCGCCCCAACTATTTACCTTTTCCTTGGCGGCTTCATGCTTGGCCTGGCTATGGAAAAATGGAATCTGCACAGCCGCATCGCGTTGCATATCCTGCGCGTTATGGGCGGGAAGCCTGCCATGCAGATCGGCGGCTTTATGCTTGCCTCAGGCTTTTTAAGCATGTGGGTCAGTAACACGGCCACGGCCATCATGATGCTGCCCATCGGTCTTTCCGTTATCCAGATGGTTACTGGAGGGAAAGAGGGCCCGGAAGAGCATCGCTATGCTTGTGCGCTTCTTTTGGGTATCGCCTATGCCGCCAGCCTCGGCGGTCTCGCGACCATCATTGGTACGCCGCCAAACGCCCTTCTTGTCGCTTTCTTAGCTGAGCGCTACAATATTACCGTAGGCTTTGGACAGTGGATGCTGCTTGGCCTTCCGCTTTCTGCTGGCCTTATGCTTGTTACCTGGCTGTGGCTGACTCATGGCGGCTTTAAGCTGGGCGAAATCGATATGGAAACATTCCTTGATTCCGAAATCCGCAAGCTCGGTCCCATGGGGCGCGGCGAGACGATGGTTGCCATGGTTTTTGTCATTGCGGCGCTTGCCTGGGTTTTCCAGCCGCTTATCGCCAAAGTCATTCCGGCTATTGATGATACGGTCATAGCCATGATCGCCGGCCTGGTTCTCTTTATGCTTCCGCTGGACGTGAAGCGCAATGAATTTCTGCTAGATTGGTCTGTCGTCACGAAGATTCCGTGGGGCATTCTCCTGCTCTTTGGCGGCGGTCTTTCTCTTGCCGGCACTATTTCTTCTACCGGTTTGGCCGCATGGTTTGCTGATGCCATGAAGGCGTTGCATGTGCTGCCCATGGTAATGATTATCTTTGTGGTTGTGCTGGCCACCATGGTTCTTACGGAATTTACCTCCAACACTGCCACGGCCGCTTCCTTCCTGCCCCTTGTGGGTGCCTTAGCCGTTGCGCAGGGCATTGCGCCGTACACGTTTACCATTCCGGCCGCCATTGCCTCTAGCTGCGCCTTCCTCCTCCCTGTGAGCACGCCGCCCAATGCCGTTGTGTTCTCAAGTGGGCACATTTCTATTTCGGAGATGATACGCCATGGATTTGCGTTGAGTTTGTTCAGCGCCGTTTTTGTGCCGCTGATGTGTTTTCTTCTTGTCGATATTGTCTGGAAATAGGCCTGTCCCAATTTATTAAAAGGAATTCAAACCCCGCTGCTAGACTGAAAAGCCTAGGGCGGGGTTTTTGCGGATTCTGTACGGGACATTCGGGGGAGACAGGCTTTGGTTGTGCCAATATGACAGCAGTCATCCCTCTGCTGAAACAGAAGAGAGTAAAAAAAATAGGTCCGGGGGCAGCGGACGCCCGGACCTATGTTTGGATTAACGTTGCAGCGACCGGCTTATGCGGTAAAGGGTTTTACCTCGGAAACGGCCTTCTCAGGAGATATTTTGGCATCACTATTATCAATATCCAGCAGACGGTAGCGGGTGTTGCCCATGCCTAGCTCCTGCATGTAGCTGAGCTGGCGGAATCCGTGGCGAGAGCTCATGCGTTCCATAAGCGCTGCCCTGTCTTTTTCCGGCAGAGCGTGAACAAGATCCACCGACGCCTGGTCCACGGCCGCGATGTCACGCGAGGCTACGATGCCGATATTAGGTGTGACCACAGGGGCTGCGCCCGTGCCCTCGCAGTCGCAGGAGACGGACATATTGCGCAGCACATTGATAAAGACAATGCGCGGGGCAAAATGATCCACTGTGGCTTTGGATGATTCTGTCATGCGCTCCATGAATTCCTCGGTAGCGACGCCCCATTGTCTCTTGCTCTTTGCCGTGTGGATCATGGCTTTGCCGATGCGGCCGTCCGCGCAGCCGATACCGATATTTTTGTTTGAGCCGCCAAAACCGCCCATCACATGTCCTTTGAAGTGAGTGAGTACAAGGAGCGAATCATAATCAAGCAGTCCCTTACCTACGCTCATTTCCGTAAACCACTTGCCGCCCTTGACCGGCAGCATGGCTGTGCCGTGCTCATCCAAGATATCTACAGGGGCAAAGGTCCAGCCGTTTACTTTAAGTGTTTCTCGGTGCTGGGCCGTGGTATAGCGGTCGCCTTGATAGTAGGCATTTGTTTCCACAATATGGGCGCCGGGCAGATCCTTGGCAATGAGTTCCTGCACCCAGGGGCGGGGAATAATGTTGGGACCGTTCTTTTCGCCGGTGTGCAGCTTGTTGGCGATTTTCCCGCTAAGCGCTCCCCCGACTTTGGCAAAGATCTTGCGCAGTCCTTCAGCCGAAAGATCCCGCGTGAACCAAACGTCGGATTCCGCTCCTGAGCGCTGGCTGTATGGGATATAGATTTCTCCGCCTGTCCCTGGCGTGGGCGCGGATATGTTCTTGGTTTTGGTAGCGCCAAAAGCAGGTTGGGGCAGAATGCCCACAGTGACCGCCCCAAGCGAAGCGGAGACAACTTTAACAAAGGAACGCCGGGAAATGCTCATGTTTCCTCCACTGCGTTGTAAGGTTCAGTTTGGCAAGGAAATTTGCCGAATCTAAATAGATAATATGTGATCTTAGGATAAA
>CAYWQK010000105.1:3017-3589 GCA_964460575.1 uncultured Desulfovibrionaceae bacterium
CTGTTATAATGTCGTTTATTCCGCATCCTGCTCGTTGCGCGGGATTTTTGCATCTTGAAAAAGGTCTTGCGCGAAAAAACGCCGGATCTGCTCTACGGTCAGTATATCGTTCCGGCCGGTCGAAATTTAACGAGCGGCTCTCCGTCTGGCGCAGAGGGGGGGAGGAAGGGAAAAAACGCGCGGTGGGAGCGCCCGTTGCCAGCATAAACAAAAAGGGCGCCTATGGAGAGCGCCCAAAAAGTTGTGCTGCGTTGCGTGGAAGGCTTACTTGAAATAGCGCTTCAGCAAGCCGGCAAAAGCTGCGCCGTGGCGGGCTTCGTCCTTGGCCATTTCATGTACGGTGTCGTGAACGGCGTCGTAGCCGGCGGCCTTGGCGCGGCGGGCGATATCCATCTTGCCGGCGCAAGCACCGGTTTCGGCGGCCACGCGCTTCTCAAGATTGGTCTTGGTGCAGGGATCCACCACATCGCCCAGCAGTTCCGCGAATTTGGCGGCGTGCTCGGCTTCTTCAAAGGCAATGCGCTTGTAGGCTTCGGCGATTTCTGGGTAGCCTTCGCGGTCGGCCTGGCGGC
>CAYWQK010000106.1:0-1685 GCA_964460575.1 uncultured Desulfovibrionaceae bacterium
ATCTACATGAATCCAGTCCCGGATATTCTCGCCAGAGGCGTAAACCGGCAGTGGTTTGCCCGCCAAGGCATTCAGGATAGTTAGGGGGATGAGTTTTTCGGGGAATTGGCGCGGACCGTAATTGTTTGTGCAATTTGCAATGACTACAGGCAGTCCGTAGGTGGTATAAAAGGCTCGGACTAGATGATCGGCCGCGGCCTTGGCTGCCGAATAGGGGCTGTTTGGCCGGTAAGGGGAATTTTCCGTGAAAGCGGGATCTTCCGGCTTCAGTGCGCCAAATACTTCATCGGTAGAAACATGCAGGAAGCGGAAGCGGGTTTTTAGCGGTTCTTGAACTCCTTGCCACCAATCTTTTACGGCGTTCAGAAGGGTAGCCGTGCCAAGCGCGTTAGTGCGCACAAAATCATTTGGGTTGTTGATGGAACGATCCACATGGCTTTCTGCGGCGAAATGTACAACGTAGTCCGGTTCATAGGTCTGGAGTACATAGGAAACCAGATCGCCGTTGCATACGCTGCCGGGAACAAAAATATGACATGAATCCCATGGCAGGTCAGAAAGATTGTCCATATTGCCACAATAGGTCATTTGGTCCAGATTGATAACGGCATCGCCTTCTTCACAACGGCGGCGAATGAAGTTTGAGCCAATAAAGCCGGCTCCGCCGGTAACCAAATACGTTTTCATTCCGTTCTCCGACCGCCATTGGCGGCATTAGCTTTTGCGCACAGAGCGCGTTGTTTGCACCAGACTTTGCAGAAAATCCTCAGCAGGAACAATAAGAAATTTCTGAGAGATCCCTTTATCTCCTTTTGCGCTAAGGGGTTTATACGCTACTTCCCCCAAAAGGATATTTGCTCGCGAAAGAAGCACGCTGTCCGAATCTCTTTTAGCACATTATGCAGAAGCGGTTTCTTTGCCGTTTAGTCGCCAGACCGTGCGGGCAAGGAGTTCAAGCGCCTGAGGAAGGACACTTTCATCGAAATCAAAATGGTCAGTATGGTGACCAGAGGCAAGTGACGCGCCAATTTGCATGTAGCATCCCATGCCACCTTGTTGCTGCACAAGGGACATGAAGTGCGCGAAGTCTTCGGATGCGCCAAACGCCTGTGAGGGAACAATACTCGTAAAGCAGGGCATACTTTGCGCTGTTTCAGCCACAATAGCCGCGAGCTTTGGGGAGCTTTTTCCGCCTTTTGTGCCGCCTACCATAGCAACGCTGCATGTGCACTGCCACATTGCCGCTGCAGCCTCGGCGATACGTCTGACTTCGCTGAGCATGAACGCATCGACATCACCAGTGGCACCGCGTGTTTCAAGCGCAAGTGATGCGCGGGATGGGATAACGTTTCTACCTTCCCCGCCACTGAGCTTGCCTACGGTAATACGCGAGTCGCCTTTGCCGCTGCGTGAGATGGCGTGCATGCTCAATGTTGCAGTACACGCGGCAAGCAAGGCGTTTCTTCCTTCCTCCGGTGCAGCACAGGCATGGGCGGATTTTCCCTGAAAAACGATATCTGCCTTGGATGTGGCCATAAATTGCTCTGTTCCGCAGATAAGCATCCCCGGCTTATTGGCATGAAAACCTATATGGAAACCAAGAAGCGTGTCAATTCCATCCACGGCCCCCGCCTCAGCCATGGCCATGGCACCGCGGACGCCTTCCTCCGCAGGCTGGAAAATAA
>CAYWQK010000106.1:1695-3587 GCA_964460575.1 uncultured Desulfovibrionaceae bacterium
GACCGCGCAGGCTTTTTTGATGCTTGGCAAGAAGTTTGGCAAGGGCAAGACCCACGGCCATGTGCCCATCGTGGCCGCAGGCGTGCATAGCCCCGATATTTTTGGAAGCAAAGTCATCTTTTTGCGGCCGGTGCTGGGGATCTGTGGTTTCCGTAATGTCGTTGGCGTCCATATCAAAGCGCAAGGCGGTAACAGGGCCTTCGCCACAATCGAGATCTGCCCAAAATCCCGTCACGCCTCCCGCCATGCGTGCAACAAGTTCAGGGTCAGCCCCTTGGGATAAAGCCCTTTCCATATGCTGTCTGAGAGCCGTGTCGTTTGGAACGCCCATCATGGCGCTGCGTTTTACGGCGTCACTGCCCATGGTGACGCGAAAGCCCAAAGACTGTGCATGACGAATGGCCTGTGACGCAGTCCTGAATTCCGTCCACCCTGTTTCAGGGTAACGGTGGAAATCTCTCCGCCAAACAGTCAACGAAGGGAAAAGTTCGTTGAGGCTCTGCGCAACGGTTGTGTCCATGATTTAGCTCCTTAACCCCGATTGACAACGACGTGTGTTCCCTGCCGAACGACGGTTGAAAAGCCCGAACAGGAATAGCTACGGAAACACGGCCCGCGAGGCGGAAAAGAGCACGGACATACCGCATTATGCCAAACGCGCTTCGGACCTCCTCGCTGTTCACGTGGTCTATGGGAATGTATTCGCAATAATGATAGCCGCATGAAAGCTAGGAAGCAAGGTCTCTAGCGAATGAGAAAATTCGACGCACAAAGGCAGAGCAGCGTACCGATGAGTTTTTCACCAGGCAAATATCACAATAAAGCACGTAGGTTATAGCGATCAGATACGGGCAGGGACTGTTTGTCGGTAGCAAGGTAAATGAACGACCAGTCATTTCGCACTGTTAGCAATAAAAAGTGCCATGCTCGCGTCCCGCACGCAACCGACCACAGACGCCAAGAACAAAAAGTCGCGAGAAAAATAGAGGAGGGCAGTCCAGTTATAGAGATATTCGTCCTTATGATACTTCTTTGTTGGAACTTATGCTTCAGCAGCACTTATCAAAAGCGGTAACAATGTTGTCGCAGCCGGTACATCATTCTCTGCCAAGCTAGTAAAAGGAAGAAAATATGCCGCGCAATAGTTTCCAAGGCTATAACGCTTGCGTTGTCTCTCCGCAAAAATTACAGCAGCCATTGTACAAAATTCAGGGCTGAATACACCGAGTTGCCGGCCGTATTGCATAAAAATTTTTTCGTTTTGAAGAGGAAAAAATCCCTTATTTCTTATACACAAGCTCCCAGCCTGATTTGGTCAGCGGCATCAAGCTCAGCGAGTTTATGCGCGATACCTTGGAGCGATAATGTTTACAAAAAGAAATAAATTTTGCTTTTGTCATTTCTTTTATTCCTTTGGCATATGAACATTTTTAATTATTTCAAAATATTATTGTTCTTCATCGCATAAGTTTCTCATGACATCTTGTGAAAAGAGTATTTGTTAGGTGTCTCCATCTTGCCATTTTATTTTTACCGAGCTAATGTTCATTTAAGTTCTTTTGTAGCGCAGCGAGGACTACGCGGCGTCGCAGCGCCGTAGTCTCTTAGCTGTGTGTACCTAGTGCGTAAAGGAAAAGTTCATGACGTGGCTAGCTACCTTTCTTATTATGCTCGTGTTCTGGGTTTTTCTCTCAGGCATGTTTGATGCTTTTCATCTGACTTTAGGCGTATTGTGCTGTGCCTTTGTCGCATGGTTTAGCCGCAGTCTTCTGTTTTTTGAAAAACCAGAGAGTAATTGGCCTAAACGTGTCATTGGCCTTATTATGTATGCTCCATGGCTATACTGGCAGGTTGTTCTTGCTAGCCTTGATATTGCGCGGATTGTACTGCAT
>CAYWQK010000107.1:0-1523 GCA_964460575.1 uncultured Desulfovibrionaceae bacterium
TCTGGAGCGGAGAAAGCCCATAGTGTGTACCAGATCCTCGCCCCTACTCGAGGGGCGCGCCCAGTAGAGGTAGAAAAAACCGACGGCCATGTTGACGATCGTGGTGTAGTACGAGATTTTGCTGACAAAGTTCGACATATCGTCTAAAAACAGAGCGACGCCGAACAGCGTGGAAAAAATAATGCAGCATTTGCATACAAAGGAGAGTATAGCCACAGCGGGAGTCCTTTACGAATGCGGAGTGAGCAGCGCCATAAAATCCTCCTCGCCGAGGATGGTGACGCCAAGGGATCGGGCCTTTTCCAATTTGGAGCCGGGCGCCTCTCCGGCGACTAGGAAGTCGATCTTTTTGGAAACGCCGGAAACGGTTTCCGCCCCCGCCCGCTCGGCAAGCTCCTGCGCCTTGCCTCTGGGTATGGAGAGCGTTCCCGTAAAGAGGATTTTCTTTCCCGCCAGCGGGCCGGAGGCGGCATGTTCCGCTCCGGAAGCGTCCGAGGGCTTCAGTCCCAGCTCCTCTAGGCGGGCGATGAGCGCCCTGTTGGATTCGTCGGAAAAAAACGTCGTGATTGAAGCCGAAACCTCCGGGCCGATGTCCGGCAGGCTTTCCAGTTCTTCCCGAGTGGCGCGGGTCAGCTTGGCGATGTCGGGGTACTTTTTGGCCAGCGTGCGTGCGGTTTGCTCGCCCACATGGCGGATGCCCAGCCCTGAAAGCAGGTGCTGCAGGCTTGTGGAGGTACGCGCCGTGTCTATGGCGCGAATAAGCTTGGCCGCGAGCTTGGCGCCCATGCGCTTAAAGCTCGCGAGCTCCTCCGTGGTCAGCGTGAACAGATCCGCCGGCGTGCGGAGGCGCCCCGCGTCCACGAGAATGTCAATCCAGCGTCGGCCGAATCCGCTAATGCCCAGACCCGCTTGGGATACAAAGTGCGTCAGGGACTGGCGGATAATGGCCGGGCAGGAAATATTAATGCAGCGTGTGGCGGACTCGCCCTCTACGCGCCTGGCCGGGTGGCCGCAGGCGGGGCATTCCGAGGGAAAGCGGAAGGGGAGTGCGGACGCCGGCCGTTTTTCCAAAACCGCGCCGACCACCTCCGGTATAACGTCCCCCGCGCGGCGCACAAGCACCGTGTCGCCGACGCGAACGTCGCGGCTGATGATTTCGTTCTCGTTATGCAGCGTGGCCCTGCTTACCGTCACGCCGCCCACCCGCACGGGCTCGAGCTCCGCCACTGGGGTCAGCACGCCCGTGCGACCGACCTGGATGCTTATGCCAAGCAGCGCCGTTTCCACAAGCTGGGCGGGAAATTTCCAGGCGATGGCGAAGCGTGGCGCGCGCGCGGTAAAGCCCAGCCTTTCCTGCGCGTCGAAATCGTTCTGCTTCAGCACGACCCCGTCTATTTCGTAGCGCAGCGTTTCCCGCTCCTCTTGGATGTGCCTGAAATAGCCGGCCGCCTCGCCGACGGAATGGCAGAGCCTGCCCCGCGGCGGCGTTTCAAAGCCGAACGCAGCGAGGTCCTCCATAAGCT
>CAYWQK010000107.1:1533-3548 GCA_964460575.1 uncultured Desulfovibrionaceae bacterium
TAAGCTCCGCGTAGCTTGCCCATGGACGGGCGCCGCTGATTTCGCCTATGCCGTAGGCGATAAAGTGCAGGGGACGGCGTGCAGCCTCGTGGGGATCCAGCTGGCGGATGGACCCCGCCGCTGCGTTGCGGGCGTTGGCGAAGATTTTTTCGCCTTCGTCCTTGTTGCGCCGGTTGAACGCCGCGAATTCTTTTTTAGGCATAATCGCCTCGCCGCGGATTTCCACGCGCTCTTTGTCTTTCAGGGGCAGCGCGAGCGGCAGGTTGCGGATAGTGCGCACGGCCTCGGTGACGATTTCGCCTTCCTCGCCGTCGCCCCGCGTCAGCGCCTCGGTAAAAATCCCGTTGACATATATCAGTTCCAGCGCCAGGCCGTCCATCTTCGGATCGCACCAGAACGTGTGCGCCGCGCCCGGCAGGGCATTGTCCATGCGCCGCACGAACTCGCGCCATTCCTCCTCGGAAAAAACGTTGTCGAGGCTGTACATGCGCCGCGCGTGGCGCTTTTTGGCGAGGCCGGAGAGCGCCTGCCCGCCGACGCGCCCCGTTGGGGAATCCGGAGTGCGCAGGCCGGGGTTCCTTGCTTCGAGATCCAGGAGCTCCCTAAAGGCCGCGTCGTATTCCGCGTCGGAAATTTCAGGGGCGTCCATGGTGTGGTAGAGCCAGTTATGGCGGGCGAGAAAGGCGCGCAGCGCGGCGGCTCTCCGCTCGTCGTCGGGCTTTGGATCGAATAACGTTTTTTGCTGCATGGCACGCTTAGACATTGGCCGCGTAAGCCTCGAGGCTGGCGGGGGAAAGATCTTGACTATTCCAGAAGGAAGCCGCCCAAACCAAAAGCGAAAGGCTTTGCGCGTCATTTAGCTGGCCGATCTTGGCCTCGAGCAGGGAGCGGCTGACGCCGTGCTTGAGGTGGATAAGATTCGCCTCGCATTGCGCGTGGATGAGCTGGGCGAGTTCCGATGCGCCGGACGCGGAGCCGTGCTCCCAGCCGCGGCAGGCCTCGATGACAATACGCAGCTCGCTTTTACTGAAGCGCCGTTTCACTGCGCCGAGGGTCTGGAAAAAAACGTCGACGGCCCAGGGAAGAATGAATTCCGCGCCGGCGCGTTTGGTGCGGAGATAGTCTCGGCACCGCCGTTCCTGCTGGTCATTGTTGGTTAAGGCGATATGCGGCATCTTTGGGAAGGCTCCTCGTTTGGGCTGTCTGCTTTTGCGCGGAATAGGGGGGCGCGGCTGCGCTATTCAGCTAGCCTATTTCCGGGGTAAAAACAAGGGGCAGGTAAACGAAGAGCCTTCCGTACCCGCCACCCGCCTTGGGCCTCCCCGGGCTCGCGCTTGCGTCAGGGCGGATAAGGGGGGCTTTTACACTACGCCGTGTTCGCTTGGGCGTTCGTATTTCGCTGTCGAAACGCGTGAAAGCGCTATATACCGCTCGACGGTGCTAAGGTGCATAAGAAGGGGCGAGCAAATGAAGATGCTTGAGAACGTGCCCGCGATAACGCCGATGAGCATTGTCAGCGCGAAGTCGTGGATTACCCCGCCCCCCAAAGCGAAGAGGCTTACGCAGGCCGCGAACGTGGTCAGGGAGGTCATGACCGTGCGCATGAGCGTTTGGTTGACGCTTTTGTTGACGATGACGCCGAGCGGCTGCGGCTTTTTCGGATTTTGCAGGCGCAGGTTCTCGCGGAGCCGGTCGAAGGTAACGATGGTGTCGTTGAGCGAGTAGCCCACCAGCGTCAGCAGCGCGGCGATGATATTAAGGTCGAATTCCTTGCTCATAAGCGTCAGCAGCCCCACGGTCACAATCACATCGTGGATGAGGCCGACAATGGCGCTGAGCGCGAAATTGAGTTTCAGCCATCCGCAGACAATCAGCGTCGCCGCCAGGCAGGCCAGCACGCGCAGCGGCATGGAAAGCCCGAGGTAGCCCATGAGGTACATAACGGCCCCCAGCACGCAGGCCATGAGGGCGGCCGTCATCCATCTCTGCTCGAAGCGTCCGGAAATATATACGGT
>CAYWQK010000108.1:0-3505 GCA_964460575.1 uncultured Desulfovibrionaceae bacterium
TTTTAACATGAATCCAAAAGAGCTGCGCTATTGTTTGGATCATACCCAAAATCAGATAGAATGCGACAGGACGGGTCAAAGTGCCCCTGCATTTAGGCACGGCAAGAAAAAAGTCTACCGGATGGAACATCACCCTCAATAATGTTCGATAAAAACCACTCACAGGATGATATTTTCGCGGTTTCTCCCACGGAACATCAGCTGCCAAAGATTCCGACAAGCCTGCTGCTCCTCTCAAACGCGGCGCCACGGATGTTTTATAGCCCTCAAGTGTCCCTTGCTCCTCCTCATCGGAAGGAACAGAAAGATCTCCTCTGTTCTCCCTATCATCCCCGGCATCTTGCAAATATTCTGTCTCTGACTTGTTTTCCTCACGCGTTTTCCGCTTAGAAGAAAGCTTTTCCACAGGTTCTATGGGAGATGGATTCACAATAGCGCCTGGAGGCAGAGGATCATCTTCTTGTGAGGATACGGGCGCATTGCTCCCAGCTGGCTTCGAGGCGGCTTCTTTCGATGCGGAAAGATCGGCTGTAACCTCTGAAAAAGCTTCCGTTGAAGGCCGCGATTCTCCAGGTTTTTGCAAAAGTCCTTTTCCTTGCCCATCGGATTTCATCTGATCGAAGAAAGGCCGCTCTCCTTCTAAAGGGGCTTTGGCCTCATCTTCCGCATACGCGGAGGGTTCAGCAGAAGATCCTGCATCTAATGTATCCCGCTTGTACGGATAACTCCCTGCTGCTATTTCCTTTTCCTGTAAAGGGCCCACCTCGCCATCTGCCGATGCATGTGGCATCGGAGATGTATTGCGAAAAGAGAAACGGCGTTTACAACGGGGACACGTAGCCATTACCGCTGTCTGCGGAATGGAGGAAAGAGGAATATCCCGTTCAAAATGACAATTAGGACAACGGATAATCACGGTAAGACCCCTATAAAGCAAAGGATGAAAAATAGTTCTCACTAAGCAACTGAAACGCCTTATACATATTGCACTAGATATCAATATCTGGCGACATAATGTTAAACGGACAACATCGCATAGAATAAAGCTAGGTAAAAAGCATTCTTCCCTGTAAGCAGAGCAAGAAACATACGCGGTTTATCTGTCTGCGTACAGCCAACAAGCAACTTCCCGCTCCCCGCTGTAAAAGAAGGGCGGCCTTTGCGAGCAACGCGAACAAACTTGTGGGCAGCGCGGAGCAAAAAGGCATCCTCCGACACGGTTTCCAGGCTGAGGCACCACACCGGGTATCGTCTCAAGCCGCGTCCTTCCTACGCGCTCAAGCGTTGGCATGGAACGCATCAGCCCCCGTGTGTAGGGATGAAGAGGATTATCTAAAAGCGCGTCTGCAGGTGCTTTCTCCACCATGCAGCCCGCATACATCACGCCTACGGCATCCGCTATTTCGGCCACAACGCCCAGATCATGCGTAATGAGTAATAGTCCTGTCCCCGTATTCGCGCTAAGATCACGCAAAAGCGACAGTATTTGTCCCTGCATAGTTACATCCAGGGCGGTAGTTGGTTCATCAGCCAATATAAGCCGAGGCTCGCACGCCATGGCCATGGCGATCATCACCCGCTGCCTGAGCCCGCCTGAAAGCTGGCAGGGATAATCATCCACTCTCTTTTCGGGTGATGAGATGCCAACCATGCGAAAAAGCGACTTTGTTCTGGCCATCGCTTCGCGACGGGACAATCCCATATGGCGTTCAAGCACTTCGGATACCTGTAAGCCCACGCGAAGCACAGGATTTAGCGACGTCATCGGTTCCTGGAAAACCATGCTGATACACCGCCCTCGCAAGTAAGCGTATTCACGCTCTGAGCAGTTAACAAGGTTTTTCCCCTCAAACAAAACTTCACCGGACACCTGCGCCATTGAGGGGAGAAGTCCCATTATCGCAAGCGCCGTCATGCTTTTTCCGCAGCCGGATTCACCTACAAGACAAAATGTTTCTCCCAGTTGCAGCGAGAAGGAAACGTCACTCACAGCAGCAAAAAGAGGTCCAGAATGGGGTTTCAGCATCACGGAAAGCTGCCTGACATCCAGCAATGGTACAGCTGACTCTGCAAACATGGGAGATCAATCCATCACTCTGTAGGCTACAATAGGCGCACAAAGAAAAGCCATGGTGGCTATTTCGTTCAATGCAGCCTTCACGTCACGCACGCGGCCTGCATGCAGCATCAGCACTAACGGAACGCCAGAAGTTTTGGCCCCGCGCTGAAATGCCTGTGCAATGCTTATACCGTGACTGGCCAAAATCCCGGTAAGGATATGCAGTACGCCTGGCTGATCTTTAACCATAAAGCGCACATAATAAGGACTGATTGGCATATCCTCTGAAAGGATATTAGCTTCCGGCAAAACCTGTTCAACAAAACCTAAGTTAAAAGGCGTAGTGCCTCGAGCTGCGGCAACAATATCGCCAAGTACGGCGCTAGCCGTGGGAAGCGCTCCCGCGCCGAGTCCATGCAGGAAAAGAGAGCCTACAGCATTACCCTCTATGCGTACCGCGTTATACGCGCCACCTACACGAGCCAGCAGGTAGGTATGGCGTACCAGCACGGGGTACACGCCGGCCTCAAGGCCCTGATCCGTCATACGGGCCTGCCCTAACAGCTTGATCCTATAGCCAAATTCCCGCGCATACTCAACATCCATGCTGTCAAGTCCGCTGATGCCCTGAATTGGCATACGGGCAAAGGGATATTCCACGCCAAAGGCCAAACGAATAAGCAAAACAAGTTTATGGGCCGTATCAAATCCATCAATGTCAAGGGTAGGATCCGCCTCCGCATAGCCCTTGGCCTGAGCCTCGCCAAGTGCCGTGGCAAAGTCCGTCCCTTTGCTGGTCATCTCGGAAAGAATAAAATTGCTGGTGCCGTTAAAGATGCCTTCTATGGAACGGATAGTATTCCCCGTCAAGCTGTCCTTGAGTACCTGGATCACGGGAATGCCTCCTGCAACGCTGGCTTCATAAAGCAAACGCAAGCCGCTGCGTCCTGCCAACTCAAAAAAGCCTGTGCCGGCTTCTGCCAGCAACGCCTTATTAGCAGTTACCACATGCTTGCCATGCTCTAAGGCAGACTGAATGTAACTGCGCGCAGGCTCTATACCTCCCATGAGCTCTATGGCAATATCTATTTCAGGATCACCAGTGATATCGGACAATGAAGTAGTGAGACGGGTTTGCGGAGGGAGCTGCACGCTTCGTACGCGTGAAAGATCACGAACAGCAACAGTTTTCAGAACAAAGGAACAACCGGAACGGGCTTCCAGTTCCTTGCTATTCTCCCGCAATAACTGCACTAATCCCCCACCGACCGTGCCGAAGCCGGCAAGGCCCAGCGTAACTTTACGAAGAGACGGCATATATACTCCCCTTGCGAATTTGAAAAATAAGCTATTAACGCCTTCTCATAGCCTGATACCGCCCCCATGTAAAGACACAGAGTCCATGTATAAAACCGTCTGGCAAATGTAACCAACCCGTCTCGCATT
>CAYWQK010000109.1:0-3414 GCA_964460575.1 uncultured Desulfovibrionaceae bacterium
TGAGGTGCTATAATAAAGTTGTAACGTAAGTGGCTAATGAGGTATAATAACAAGTAGAAGAAGGAGGAGCTTATCATGCCACAAAGTTACACACCAGAATTCAGGAGGAAGATTGTCCGTCTCCACGAGGAGGGCCAAACTTACAAGAGCATCGAGGTCGAGTACAACGTGTCCAAGGCCGAGCATCTCCAAGTGGTGCAGAGAGTCTAGCGAAGAATGCCAGAACAGCCCAGAAGCCCTAGAAGAACACGAAGCGAGGAGGGAGAACCGAAAGCTCCGAAAGGAGCTGGAGGAGGCCAGGAAGGAGATCCTCTTCCTAAAAAAAGCGGCGGCATTCTTTGCGAGGGAAATCGATTAGGGGCGTATCGATTCATCGACCAGCACCAGGAGGAGTTCGGCGTCCGCTGGCTGCTCAGGAAGTTCGGCATCTGCCCGAACGCCTACTACAACTACAGGAGGCACAGGAAGGCGGGCTACTACGCGCGAAAGGAGGAGGTGCAGAAGAAGATCATGGAGATTTACCACAGCCACAACGGGGTCGACGGCTACCGCATCATGGCTGTCTACTTGGAGCGCGCGGGATACCGGCTCAGCCCCGCAACCGTCCACAAGTACATGAACGGGGAGATCGGGCTCCGGTCCGTCGTCCGCCGCAGGAGGCCCGTGTACGCGCACGGGAAGCCGCACAAGGTGTTCGAAAACCTGCTGGGCCGGGACTTCCGCGCGGACATGCCGAACCAGAAGTGGTGCACGGATTTCACCTACCTGTTCCTGAAGGGCGGCGAGGTCCGCTACAACTGCACGATCATCGACCTGTACGACCGCAGCGTTGTCGCCAGCCTGACCGACAGGGACATCACCAGCGGCCTCGCCATCCGCACCTTGCGGAAGGCGCTCGAAGCCCAGCGGGTCGGTGGCAAGGGTCTGGTCTTGCACAGCGACCAGGGGAGCCAGTACACGTCGAAGGCCTTCGTCGAGTTCTGCGAGTCCGTGAACGTTTCCCAGAGCATGAGCAGGGCGGGGTGCCCTTACGACAACGCGCCCATGGAACGTTACTTCAACACGCTCAAGAACGAGTGCACGAGCCTGTACGAGTTCCGCAGCGAGAAACAGCTTTGCGAGGCGGTGGAGGAATATGCGTACGTGACTTACAACCACGTCAGGCCGTACAGCTATGACAACTACCTCACGCCATGGAAGAAAAGGACGGCGTCATAGCGATTCGCTTGCGGGCGCGAACGGGACTGGATTGCCTGACCACCAAACACCGGGGCCGCGGTCGATGTCAATGGCAGGGCCGCGCAGCGGTGCGAAGCACCATTGACATCGCACAAAGGCTCCGGTACAATCCGAGAGGCAATCCAAAAATTTAAGCCACAAATGTTACAAAAAAGCTTGACCACTACAGGAGATGTAGATATGTTTTTGAAACAGATACGGATTTCATCGCAGGCGAAGGATAGATTATCTCGTTTAAAAGCTAAAACTGGGATTAAAAATTGGAATGTATTGTGCCGATGGGCATTTTGCTATTCACTTAGTGAAGGCACTGTACCAACTGACGTTTCTATCAATTCAGACAGTAACGTTGAGATGTCATGGTACACTTTTGCTGGAGAATTTAGTGACATTTATGAGGCCTTAATGGCAGAATGGTGTATAGAAAAGGGTTTTGAACCAACAGAAGATAATCTTTCCAAATATTTTAAACTTCATTTGGAAAGAGGGATTTCGTACTTAAACGGCACTAACTTTATTAAGAATATTGAAGATTTACTTAATTTATCTCTAGGAGGCAAATAATGAGCGTATATTTAGATTATAATGCTTCTTCTCCAATAGAAGAAAGCGTTTTAGACAAAATGATTTATGTTTATAAGAATTGCACGGGGAATGCAGATAGTAGAACTCATGATTTTGGCATTGAAGCCAGAGAAGTTGTTGAGCATTCACGATCACAAGTTGCTTCACTACTTGGCGTGAATAAAGACGAAGTTTTTTTTACAAGTGGAGCGACTGAGAGCAGCAATATTGTCATACAGGGCTTGAAAGACTATGGGATTGATAATAACAAAAGGCATATAGTTGTTTCCGCAATAGAACACAAAGCGGTTTTGGAAACTGCTAGGGCTATGGAAAGGCAAGGCTTCCAAGTGGATGTAGTATATCCTAATAATCATGGAATTGTTACAGATGAAAGAATTGAAAAGGCTTTGCGTGATGATACGCTGTTAGTATGCTTGATGCATGTGAATAATGAGACTGGCATGATACAGCCTGTTAAATCTGTGGGAGAAATGCTTTTAGAAAAGAATATACTTTTTCATGTAGATGCAACACAGAGCTGCGGGAAACTGGTAGATGATATTCGAGAACTTTACTATAATACTTTGTCTATTAGTGCACATAAACTTGGAGGGCCTCAAGGTATTGGAGCATTGATTTTAAGAAAAAACAATTATAAATATCCGCCTATAAAACCTATTATGTATGGAGGCGGTCAAGAAAAGGGGATTCGTCCTGGCACTCTGCCTGTGGCATTGATCGCCGGACTGGGCCAAGCTTGTGAAATAGCTGAGACTCAGTACCAGGTCAGGCTCGAAAAATGCAAGAATATACGAGATATTATACTAAGAATTTTGTCTGAATCGAATGTTGATTATGAAATTAATGGTGATCCTAAATTTTGCATTCCAACGACGATAAATGTCAGGTTGAAGGGTGTGAATTCAGAAGCTCTTATGCTTGCATCAAGAGATATTTGTGCGATTTCTAATGGTTCAGCTTGCAATTCGCATTCATATTCAAAAAGTTATGTATTGGCTGCTATGGGGTATTCTGATGAACGGATTGAGGAATCATTAAGAATCAGCTGGGGTTATGAGAGCAATATCTCTGATTTGGAGCAAAGCCTTTACGATTTGCTATCAGTTGCTTCTCAACTAGCCAAATGAAAGAGCTGTCATAAAGGTGGTTGACTATGGGAAACGTTTTTTACATCAAGCAGCGAAAAGATAATACAATAGAATATATCCACCCGGAAGAGGGCGGCTGTCCCCAGCGCGAAACCATGCCCTCTGGCAACATTCTCCTCCCCGATGCGGTTGAAGCCATCTTGGGTACAACATTCGACAATGACCATGTTGTATCCATGAAGACCGTGATCGAATCAATGGCCTCGCTTATAAAGGGTACCGATGCATCAATGGAGCTACACCTAGAAGCAGCATTCGAGGGTTTCGTTCGGATTGACGTGAACAGCAAGCGATTCTCCTTCAACGACTTAGATTTGTTCGCGCATGCGATCAGCTGCTCACATACTGTTGACATTGGGAACATTGAGAACGGCTACACTGGTATCGAGTTTTTATTCCTTGGCATGCCCCATGATTCGGGCAGGGAGCAAAGCCACAC
>CAYWQK010000110.1:0-3407 GCA_964460575.1 uncultured Desulfovibrionaceae bacterium
GCTCCTTCAGCAGTTCCGCCAGACGGTCGTCGGAAAGTGGATTTTGAGAGTCTTCCTTCTCTATGAGCTTTTTGATCAACGCCTTGACGCTTTCGGATCCAACCTGCATGCCGTTAGTCATATCAAGCGCGCTGTTAAAGAAGAATTTTAGTTCAAAAATGCCATAGGGAGTAGCCGCAAATTTGTTGTTGGTGATACGGCTAACGGTTGATTCGTGTACATGGATATCGTCGGCTACATCCCGCAGCACGAGTGGCTTGAGATGTGTTACACCGTATTCAAAAAAATCATGCTGGTGTTTGACAATGCTTTCAACAACAGCGGATAGCGTTTTATGCCGCTGATGCAGGCTTTTAATAAGCCAACTAGCCGATTGGGCTTTTTTTTCGAGGTAGTCTTTCAGCTGTGTCTGACTTGTTTCGTCAAGCCTCTGCTTGTTGTGGGCTATTTGTTCATAGACCGGTGAAATAGCGAGCTGCGGAAGATCTTCTTCATTGATAACAACGGCAAACTCGTTTTCAACCTTATAGATAAAGACATCTGGATTGATATAGAAAGTCTCTCCGCCACCATAGCTGGATCCAGGCATTGGATCTAGAGACTGGATGATGGCAAGATACTCGCTGATATCTTCCATGGTAATGCGGTGTCGCCGCATAATGGCTTTGTATCTGCGAGCCTCGATATCTTTAAGGCTGGTGCGGATAAGGTCTACAAGGATCTGATCGCGATCATAACCCAGTTCTGTAATTTGAATAAGTAAACATTCTTGAGGGGACCTGGCGGCAACGCCTATAGGGTCAAAATGCTGTATGTTAGTAAGAACCTCGCTCATTTCCTTTGGGGTGCAGGCAGCCATTTGGCTCATTTCTTCGATGCTGGTTCGGAGATAGCCGGAGGGCTCGATGTTTCCGATGATGATTTCGCCAAGCTCCTTTTGCCGTTCGGTCATGGAGGACAGCCGAAGTTGCCACATTAAGTGGCTGATAAGCGTAGGCCTTTCTGCATACCGTGTTTCGACGGCGTCCGGCGTGTCTTCCAAATGAAGTTCATGGGAGGACATCATTTTAGGCGAACTGGCAAATTCTCCCAGATAGTCTTCCCATTCTTCCGTTTGGTGTTGCTGTACGTCTTGAGAGTTTTCCGTGCTATCCAATGGTTCAGTAAGTTCTGTATGTTCTTCAAGAACAGGATTTTCAAGCAATTCTTTGCGTAGCGTCTCGGCAAGCTCAATATGGGAAAGCTGCAGCAGGTGAATAGACTGCCGCAGCTGTTGTGTCATGACGAGCCGCTGCTTCAATTGTAGCTGAGGCCGGAGTTCCATGGACATTAAGATTTTTCCTTATCCGGGGGAAGGTATTCTTTTAATGCCGCGCATTTTTAGTCTGCTATATTTTTTGAGGCAGCGGCGTAAAAATTTTGGGGATTGTTTGGTGCGTATGCGTAAAAATAGTTTTACCTATGGGTCATGCCGAATATTTTTGAACGGACTCTTTTTACCAAAATCCTTATAAAAGGAACGGTGGCGCCTGCGCGTCCGCGAGGCCACACTTGAAACAGAGCGGACATGGTTGGCCAAATTAACTAACCTGTAATTAGGTTATTTCGTACCAAAGAGTCTGTCTCCGGCATCGCCCAAGCCGGGGATGATATATCCCTTTTTATCAAGTCCTTTGTCAATGGCGGCTGTATAGATATCGATATCGGGATGTGCTTCCGTCACCCGCTGAATTCCTTCAGGAGCGCAGACAAGGTTCAGGCTAACGATGCGGACAGGATGATGGCGTTTAAGCAATGTTACGGCAGCCGTGAGCGATCCTCCTGTGGCTAGCATTGGATCGATGATAATGGCGGTACGCTGCTCGATGCCCTTTGCCAGTTTGATGTAGTATTCAACAGGTTCGAGAGTCGTTTCGTTGCGGTATAATCCGATAACGCTAATTTTCGCTCCGGGGATCATGTCCAGCACGCCGTCCATTAAGCCCAAACCAGCTCGAAGGATAGGAACAACAGTAACCATTTTTCCTGAAAGATAGTCGACTTCTACCGGACCTGCCCAGCCGTCAACGTTTCTTTTCTCCGTTTTGAAATCGTGGGTGGCCTCGTACATGAGAAGACGGGTTATTTCCCTAGAAAGCATGCGGAATTCGCTGGTAGAAGTGGCGCTTTTTCGTAGTAAACCCAGTTTATGCCGGATCAGCGGGTGATCAACGAGGTGGACGGCCATGACATGACTCCTAGTGGCAAAAGATTAATTAAGGCATCTAGTTCACGGAAGCGGACAAGGCCGCTTTTAGATAAAAATGGATGCTTGCAAGACTTTTGTCAATGCAGATACGGGAACATTTTTTTAGTCCCGCGATGTGGCGTCCGGAGGAAGATCTTCTTCCGTGAACAAGAGAAATCCGGCGGCCTTGAGTTTTGCTGCCCATATGCCTTGGCCTGCGATACTGCGTTTGCTAAAAGTTCCGTCGTAGATTTGGGTGACTCCGCAGGAAGGCGAACGTTCTTTGAGGATAGCGGCAGCGCAGCCCGCTTCGAGAGCTAGGGCAAGAGCTTTTTTTGCTCCGGCATTGAACGCGTCTGTGATGTCGCGTCCATCCTCTGTGTAGATATGCCCGAGTTTTTGTTCGCAGCACGCACGGGGGACTCCCAGACCAGCCAGCATTTCTGGACATACAGGGATAGCTTCTCCTTCTTCTACCAGGCGGGTTACTTCCGGACAGGGTCTGGCCGTGCCATTATAGCGGCATGCTTGTCCTGCAAGACAGGCACTTACAACGTAGTAAGGCATATCGTTTCCTTGAAATAATCGTTTGAGGCGGTAAAGTAACGGGCATCCGTTTCCCGCAAGTGATTGACAGAGATGTTGAACTGCCGGTACATAGAGAACCGTTGACAATCGTCCGTTGCAGTGCAGGCGGAATCGTCTTGAATCTTTACAGAGAAATTTTGATTCCCGTATTGTTTATGCTGGAGCTTTTATCGGGGGGGGAGGTCATAATAGATGCTTGCCGTTGGATTTTTGCTTGCTGCATTTGTGTGTGCCATGCTGGCGCTTTTACTAGGTGTATTCGAATGTTTGTTCATCGCGATTGGCTGCCTTTTGGTTGGAATTTTGGATAGATACGGATGTCCGCTTTTGCTTTCTGTTCCCTCTGGCCTTTGTTTGGCCACACTTTTGTTGACGTGGTATGTGCACCGCGCTACAAAGGCAAAAACGTCAATAGATTCTAAGCGCGCAGCCTGTGCTTTCTCGGGACAGCGAGGCGTGATTCGTGAAATCACAAATCGGACTGTATATGCATCTGTGGCGGGAACGCTTTGGGAGGTAAGCCTTGTCAGCGGTACCCCGACTGTTGGCATGGCTGTAGAGGTGATTGGTTTTGCTGACAACAATGCCCTGA
>CAYWQK010000111.1:0-3399 GCA_964460575.1 uncultured Desulfovibrionaceae bacterium
GCTTAAAATCATTGAGGGAACCGAGGCCAACATCCCTCCCAAAGGAGGCCGCAAACATCCTCAGCAGGAATTTATCCGCATGGACACCACCAACATTCTTTTTATTGTGGGCGGCGCTTTCATCGGGCTAGATAAAATCGTCTCGCAGCGCGTGCGCGGCAGCTCCATGGGCTTCGCCGGCAATGTCAGCACAAGCAAAGACCTCACGCTTGACGCGCTCCTAAACAAAGTACACCCTTCGGACCTTGTTAAATTCGGACTCATTCCTGAATTTATCGGCCGAATTCCCGTTATCACCCACGTTGGCGAGCTTGGCGAGGACGACCTTGTCCGTATCCTCATCGAGCCGAAAAACGCTCTTACCAAGCAATACAAAAAGCTCTTTGAGCTTGAAGGAGTGACCCTGCGCTTTACGTCGGACGCCCTCAAGGCTGTGGCGTCCAAGGCTATTGAGCGCAAAACAGGCGCCCGCGGACTGCGCAGCGTGCTTGAAAACGTCATGCTTGACATTATGTACACGCTGCCTTCCCTCAAAGGCATCAAAGAATGCGTCATCAACGACGCTGTCATTAACCAATCAGCGCCGCCCCTCTTCATCTACCAACAGGAAGCCAACATCGCCCGCTGAGGACCAGAGACAGGAGGCCGCATGTCCGTCTTTTCTCACCTTCAGCACCCCCTGCACCGCGTGGGCACTGCTGTGCTTTCAATGGCAGTGTCAGCCCTGCTTATCTGCCAGGCCGCGTTTCCCGCGCTGGCCGCGGAAACAGTTCTGAAGCTAGAACCGCTTGAACCTGAAAATGACGCAGAATCGCTCCCGTCCCCAGAAACCACATGGCACCTCTCCGCCGACTCCCTCACGGCTCTGAGCAATAACGCCATCATTGAAGCAAGCGGCAGCGTGATCCTGCGCCAGGGAGCGGATCAGCTCAAAGCCGATTTCGCCCGCTATTTTACTGAAACAGGCTGGGTTTTCCTACGGGGAAACGTTCATCTGGTTTCCCGCGGGGATACAATCGACGCCCAAGACGCGGAATTTGATCTGCGCTCCCAGACGGGCTGGCTTCACAACGGCCAAATTTTCGTTGCCGATTCCCACATCTATGTTCGCGGAAACAGAATCGACAAGCTGGAAGGCAACCGATATACGTTTTCCCAAGCCCGCATCACCACCTGCGACGGAGACATTCCGGCATGGTCTGTCAAAGCCAGCGAAGCGCTAGTGGAGCTTGATGGCTACGCGCGCCTTTACCATCCCCGCGTAGCCATCCGCGACATTGATTTCGCGTATGTTCCCTACCTGCTCCTGCCAGCGAAAACCACACGGCAAACCGGCCTCCTGCTCCCCGAGTATGGCTACAGCACAGCCAGAGGCTTCTACTACACGCAGCCCTTTTACTGGGCCGTCAACGATGCGTCCGACATGACTTTTTACGCCGGGTTCATGACCAAAAGAGGTTCAGAATTCGGCGCTGAGTACCGCTCCATGCCATACACGCACCAAAAAACATGGTTCATTGCCTCCGGCATCCGCGACAGCAAAACAGCCGTCTTCCGCGACAATAAATCCCGTTATTGGCTCCGGGGCATGGCAGACGGCTACATCGGTACTTCCGGCTGGCAGTACCGCGCCAACCTGGATTATGTTTCCGACCAGGATTACCTTCGCGAATTCTCCAGCGGATTCCTTGGGTTTAATAAATCGAGGGAAGTGCTCTACTCCGCGTTTGGCCGCGATCCCAACGAAGATTACCAAAACCGCGTTAGCCAGGCTCTCGCTTTCAGGGACTGGGACCGCTTTGGCCTTGCCGTCGGCATCCGCTACGAGCAAAACCCTTCTCTAGGACACGGAGGCGCAAAACGAAGCAGCGATACGCTTATTCAGCACTTCCCAGATTTCAACGCTTTTCTTTACCGCGGGGGGATAGTTCCCGGCATTCCGCTTGAAGCGGAGGCTGCTTTTACCAGCTCATACCTATACCGGCGCTTAGGCACATCAGGCATGCGCACCGAACTCTTCCCACAGATAAGCCTTCCTCTTGACCTCAAGTACCTTTCCCTTATTCCTTCGCTAGGAGTCCGCCAAACGTGGTATACTTCCACCCATGTGGACCGCAGCAGCGCGGCCATGGACTATGGAACAAGCGAGACTAATCCCGACCTCCAAGGACGTTCGCGCACATTGCCCAATATTGATGTGCAGGCCTTCACCGAAACAAGCCGCATATGGCAGTTGAGCGGAACTCCCGTTGGCGCCCCAGGCAACAGCGACACTGGATTTTTCTCCGGCTGGGCAGGACTCCGCCACAATATCCAGTTCCGCGCGAACTACACCCACATCCGCAATGAAGATCAGTCTGAAAATCCCTTCTACGGGCCGGATGATCGCATCAACACCACTAACGAAATCACTTATTCCATCATTAATATCCTGACCAGAAAAAGAGGTGTAGTGCAAAAGGCCGCACGGGCGCAGCTCCCGCCTCTTGACGGCGCCGAAGTAAAAAACGCCGCGGACACCGTCAACTATGACTACTTAGACCTTCTGCGCTGGAAAGTCGAATGGGGCTACGATTTTAAAGAAGCCCACAGGAACCAGTACCTTGATACGTATCCCAACCGCCGGCCGATGATGGATATTTTCTCTGAGCTTTCCATCCAGCCCTCAGACTGGATTTCCTATAGGAACCGCCTGTTCATTTCTCCATACTCCGGCGATATTTCCCGCCAGGAACACTTGCTCTCATGGCGTATCAGCAAATACCTTTCCTGGTCAACGGGCATCGACTACCGCACCAAAGATTACAATTTCCGAAACTACCTGCATACCCAAGACAGCCGGACATTCTCGTTTACCACTCCCATGCGTAAGCTCGTCAACCGCGTTGTCATCAATCCGCTGCCCAAATGGTCACTAAGCCTTGATGACGTCAGGAATCTGCGAGCGCCAGGCCGATGGGGGCGCGGCTATGAAAAAACATATTCCATTGCCTATACCGACCAGTGTTACCGTTTGATTTTCCAGTATAAATACGATGATTACGACAAAAGCTACGCCTTTCTTTTCCAAATTCCCGGACTTTTCGACTAGCCCGTACAAAAGACTCGCGCAAAAAAAAGCCCTCCGTGCGGAGGGTTTTTCATGCGCATCGCTGCATCAGATAAATAAAACAAGACGGGCGACATTCCCCGCTACTTTAAAAGCCCATGTTTTTCATAGCGGGCACAGCGTACAGGCCGGTTCATCCCATCAACAAAAACAACGCGAGGTGGATTTTCGCGGACTTCTTCAGGAGACATTAAGGCATAGGCCATAAGAATAACCTTATCGCCAAGCTGAGCCATGCGGGCCGCAGCGCCATTGAGACAAAGTATGCCACTGCCGCGTTCCCCGGCAAT
>CAYWQK010000112.1:0-3396 GCA_964460575.1 uncultured Desulfovibrionaceae bacterium
CCAAATAATTTTGCACATCCTCGAAGGAGATGAACATTCCCAAGCCTCCCGAATATAATAAAGCAGAGCCGTGCCGGGATTTAGAATATCCCGGATCGGCTCCGCAATCGAAAATTACTTCAGGCCAAGTTTTTCAGAAAGGTTTTTGCGTACTTCATCAATGCTGCCTTGACCATCTAAGGCGATATAAGACGTATCTCCCTGCTCTGCCAGTTTTTTAAAATAATAGGCCGCCGCCAATGTGCCATTTACTGTATTATAGTAGATATCATGCCGTTTATTAATGGCGTTTACGTCCTGATCGTCTGTGCGGGCTGTAAGCTCTCCGCCGCAAATACGGCAGCGGTCGCCATTCGGTTTGATTGCATCGATAAAAATATTGTTCGGATGATTTCCATCGTTTTTGCAAACGCGGCGCCCCATTATGCGGTTTTTAGCGACTTCTCTGGGCAGTACAATTTCAACCACAAAATCAAGCTTCATGCCTTTTTCCGCCATTGCTTCATGCAGCTTTTTCGCCTGCTCGATATTGCGTGGAAAGCCATCAAGAAGCCAGCCGTTTTGCCCGCGGGTTCTCAACGTTTCAAGGACCATGGGAATTGTAATCTCATCTGGAACGAGTTCTCCGCGGTCCATGTAGGCCTTTGCCTTGAGTCCAAGAGGCGTTCCCCCTCCAACATGCTCCCGAAAAATGGCTCCCGATTCGATGTGAGCCAACCCAAAAGCGTTCTTGATCAATGCGCCCTGCGTTCCCTTGCCACTTCCATTAGGGCCAAACATCAAAATGTTCATCATTGCTCCTTTTCAGGCTATGGTGCATTCCAACCGCATTGCGGACCTTTTGCCGATATTACAGAAAAGAGACTGCGGAAATTTATTTGCGAGAAAAGTCATGGCTTCACAACATGAAACGCAATTTTCTAATCGCCAATAACAAATAACCTCCTTTTATTCTCTAATTCGCAGATAACCTTCTCTAATTCATCCATTCTTTCTAAAAGGAGTTCACTTTGTTCCTTAAGCTCTCCAAATCGCCTAAGGAGCAGCGTTGTCTTTGCGCTGTCGGCGTAAATATCAGGATCGGCCAACTGATTTTCTACATCAGACTGCTCTTGAAGAAGCGTTTCCAGTTGTTTTTCGCAGTCTGCATAAAGAATCTGCTTTGGTTTAAGCTGGGCATATAAGGCGTTCCTTTGTTCAGCTTGTTCGCGTTTAAGCCGTTTTAATTCGTCACGGCTTAATGACGCGCTACTTGAAGGAACAGCCGGTGTGGAAGGTAGTGGCTGTATAATTCTTGCCGCAATCTTTTCCGATTCTTCGGCACGCCTTGCCTTATCATACTCTTCAAAACCTTCTTTATAAACTGTAAGGCCATGAGCGGAAAGGGCCCATGCCTCGTCGGCAACTTCCGAAAGAAGGTAGCGATCATGAGCAACAAGCAAAAGCGTACCGTTATAAGCTGCCAGTGCTTCAATAAGCGCTTCACGGCTTTCGAGATCAAGATGGTTTGTGGGCTCATCCAGTACAAGGAAATTGCAGCGCTTTAGAAAAAGGGAAGCCAGCACCAGTCGGCTTCGTTCTCCTCCGGAGAGTCCTGCCACTTCGCGTTCAAAATATGCTTGTCCCAATAAAAAAAGTCCAAGGACACTCATAAGCTCTTCTTCTGTGGTATGAGGATCGGACAAGCGCCTCATTTCGCTCAAAACTGTACCGGAAAGATTTAACAGCTCTGTTTGATGCTGGCTATAATACCCGAGCCGAACAGAACTGCCTAGAGCAACGCTTCCGCCAAAGCGCTGAATCTCGCCTGTAAGGACTTTCAGCAACGTCGATTTACCGCACCCGTTCGGCCCAACTAAAGCTACACGCTGACCGCGAAAAAGACTAAAAGTAAGCTCTGGCCACAGGTGTGTTCCGTCCGGGAATGAAAACTTAAGTCCTGTCGCGGAAAGAACAGTTTTGTCTGCTTGCGAAGGAGCCGGCCACTTAAAATGCAATTCCTTGCGCTTTGGAGCCGGACGATAGCCTTCCAACTCTTTTTCGAGCTTTTTAGCCATCTTTTGGCGGGAACCTGCTTGCCTTGCTTTTGTGGCTTTTACGCCAAAACGGCGGACAAAGTCCATTTTTTTTTCTATTTCCGCCGTTAAGCGTTTAGCTTCCCTTTCCCTCTGTTCTTCAAGTTCTGCTTGAAGAATAAGGAATTCGCTGTACGTGGCTTTTCTAAAAACCGGTTTGCTGCCGCCAAGATATAGAATATGCGTGCCGACATGATCCATAAAAACGCGGTCATGCGCAACAAATATTAAAGCTCCTTTGTAGTCCTTAAGGAAGTTTTCCAGCCACTCAACCGCTTCGATATCTAAGTGGTTTGTCGGTTCATCAAGAAGGAGGACATCTGCGCCGGCTACAAGCACCCGAGCCACTTTTGCACGTTCCCGCCAGCCACCGGAAAGCTGGCGAATAGGGAGATACCATTTCTCCTCTACAAACCCGAGGCCAGATAGTACTGCGCAGGCTTGATGTTCGGGATTATATCCATATTGCGCTTCCAATTCCGATTGGCGCTCTGTTAGCCGATCTAGCGTGCTTTGATCTCCAGAAGCTACTGCCTGTTCCCAATCTGCCCAAAATTCGTGCCACGCAGGCAAAACATCCACAATCCACGTTAATAAAGGCGTATCAAGTATGTCCTCAGCAAGTGTTTGTTCCACATAGCCTATACGGCTACCGCGCGGATAGATAACCCGCCCAAAATCGGGACTGTCTTCTAAGGCGAGTAGTCGCAAAAGTGTTGACTTGCCGCACCCATTAGGACCGCATACGCACAAACGGACGCCATCATCAATTTCCAACGAAAAATCACGGAAAATGTCTCGTCCGCCGAATGCTTTACTAAGGCTCTGGATTGTTATCGTCATATATGCTCATGCTGCCTGCCGTCTGTGGCTCCACGGCAGTTTTCTGGAGCCGCTCACTGCGCGCTACTTCCTGCTTGCGCTCGCGTGTACCAAGCGGCCTATATTCGTCCCACAACGGCGTCCGTTCCTGATGCCTAGCAAAAATGAGAAAACCCGTATGGGCAATCATCCGGTCATCGGGACGGAGGCGATCGGCGACTGGTTTCCAACGGCGAATCAGGATTTCACATACATCCACATCATCAAAAGGTCCACGTTCAAGTCCCAGAAGAAGTTTTTCGATCTGCTCCACAGTCGGCACAAGAAAAGCCAGCATCGCCCCAGGCGCAATCGCAGACGGAATGTGTTGCAAATATTCCCATGGCGTGCGCACATCTAAAAAAAGCGCGTCCGCATGGTGGACACCTGCAAAACCTTCGCTGATATCATGTCGGTGCATCGTTACGTTGCTGCCAACGCCAGCCCATTCTAAGTTCCT
>CAYWQK010000113.1:0-1457 GCA_964460575.1 uncultured Desulfovibrionaceae bacterium
CGCGGCAAGAATGCTATGCCATCCCTGCTCGTTTTTTGAAGAAGCTAGCAAATCTACAAAACGTGAAGTCAACTCATAGGTCTTCCCAGAACCGGCAGATGCCCGTATACGACGCAGGGAAGGATCTGGCATGGGACGGTACCTCTTAGTATTTTTAAAAGTTAGTTCGCGCTACTAAGTGGCCGCATTCCCATAATACCCCCTTGCCCAGTGGATTCCAGTACGGCGCGCCATAGCTCAGACTGAAGGCTCATTCTGCGGCGTTTCAGCGTCACAAGCTCCAATGGAAGATGAACATAGCGACCCATTAAACGCGCCACGACCATTCCTGTTCGCCCAGCCATCGCCGCATGAACAGCATTCTGCCCAAGGAAACCGCAGTATACGCGGTCATTTGGATTGGCAGGAACGGAACGGATAATATAGCTGGGATCAATGTATTTAATGGTAACGGGAATTCCATCGGCCTTGAAACTGTCTGCTATAGCGTGGCGCAGATAATCGCCTATGTCACTGAGCACAAGATTGCCGGAGGCATCCTTCGCTCCGCTTGTTTTAAGGATGTGCTGCCCCGCTCCTTCGGCAGCCACAACAACAGCATGCCCACGCTGCTTTAGGCGAGCTTTCAATGCTGCGAGGAACCCGTGCTCGCCTTCCATCTCAAAAGGCGCTTCCGGTACCAAAACAAAATTGACATCGCGGAGAGCAAGTGCGGCATGCGCAGCAATAAACCCTGACTCACGGCCCATGAGCTTGACAATCCCTATGCCGTTCACCGCGCCGGTTGCCTCCACATGCGCACACCGGATGGCTTCGGTAGCTTTATCTACCGCGGTATCGAAGCCAAAGGACCGCGGAACAAAATTGATGTCGTTGTCTATCGTCTTTGGAATTCCGATCACAGCAATGCGATCCTGGCGGCGTGTAACTTCATCCAGTATCGAGGACGCCGCTTTCATGGATCCATCTCCGCCGATCACAAACAATACATTTACGCTCATGCGCTCAAGAGCATCAACGATCTCGCCGAAATCTTGCGGTCCCCGAGATGAGCCAAGCAGAGTGCCACCGAACTGGTGGATGTGTTCCACTGCCGCAGGAGTCAAATCCATAATATTGTGGTGGTACTTAGGAATAAAGCCCTCAAGGCCGTACCTGATTCCCAATAGGGAGGAAACTCCGTACCCATGATGCGCCTCTAAGACTATGGCGCGAATAACATCGTTCAAGCCGGGGCACAGTCCTCCGCAGGTTACAATGGCACAGCGTGTTTTTCTTGGGTCAAAATAGAGTTTGCGCCTGGGGCCGGCCGTCTCAACCATCAAAAACTGAGGAGCCTCCATTTCTTCGGCCTGCTGTCTGTCCAAGCAGAGATATTCATATATTTCGTCAAGGAAAATTCCCGTAGATAATGGCGACTCTACCTTCGCTTCGCCAAGATTAGGCACAAGAATCTG
>CAYWQK010000113.1:1467-3369 GCA_964460575.1 uncultured Desulfovibrionaceae bacterium
TTAAACATTACAGAATTTTCTTTTGCTGACATATATCCTCCAATGATCAGTTGCCGTTCGCGATCAGAAATTCTGCGGACGAGTAAAAAAAGTTTATCTGCTTTTCGCACACCCCAGGCCATTCCCGGCACCTACTTGCATCATTCTACGCCGCAGGCATTCAGCAATCAGTACTGCGCCAGCCTGAGCTACATTCAACGAATCAAACGGTCGCAGCATAGGAATGCAAAACAGTTTCTCACAGCGCTTCCGAATCTGGAACCTCAAACCACGAGACTCTCCTCCAAGAATCAAAACTGCGGGAAACGCCAGCGTGCTTTCGAAAATATTTGAACTTTCTTCGCAAAATGCTGCGCCGTACACATGAAATCCCGCATCAATGGCCTCGTCGCACGCACGGGAAAGATTAGTCACACGGCTAATAGGAAGCCGTTCCAAGGCGCCGGCTGCCGCACGGCGAGCACCCGGTCCTAAAAAAGCTGAATTATGCTTGGGGAGAAGCAATCCTGCTCCGCCCAGCGCGTACAGCGTACGGACCAATGTTCCTATATTGCCTGGATCCTGTATTTGGTCGGCGGCCACAATAACCGGCAGCGGCGCTTTGCCTGCCTGAAGGAGCAAGCTGGACCATTCTGTCAGCGATACAGAAAAAAGACGCGCTGCCACTCCCTGGTGTTGAACGCCTCCTTCCCCGCTGCGTCCGACAAGTCGATTCAGCTCAGGGCCGCCGCACAACTTAAAGCGGACTTTCGCGGCACGGCACATATCAAGCACATGAACCAGTTCTCCGCGTGCTCCCCGACGGACAAAAATCGTGTCAATCCGCCCTGGAGCATCCCGAAGCAATTCTAAAACAGGCTTAAGCCCGCACAGCAACGCATCATCTTGATTAGAATTATCTGCTGCGGCAAGATGATCCTCTGCCTTTTTTGCCACGCCCGCATCCATGCATCTCTCCTATTGATAACGCGTTTCACCTATAAAAAGCTATAAAAAATTGTGCAGCTGTTTTCGACTGCAATGTTTAATCCTTCCTCTCGACATCTTTGTTTTTTTCAAGTATACTAAAAAAAATATAGGTCAAGCGGACTGCGCTTTTTTCCCCTTCAGCCAGAGGCAAATATCTTGTACCCCCTTGCCATGCAAATGTCTATGAGAGTTCCGTCCACCAGGCATACCATCCAAACATGCTTTCAGCTCTGCCTTGCACTTTTGGCAGCTTCCCTGCTTCTCTCAGGCTGCAGCAGCAAAGTCAGGCATCCTTCGGCGCCCACCACCTGCATTCCCCGTACCTATCAACCAACGCGTCAAGACAGTTATCTACTGCCGCCCGATGATTCACAGCCTCTTTCAGCTGCTGAAAAGGCTGCCTTTCTGTCTACCGGTGATTTTGACGGCAGCCTGACTTCAACACAGAAAAATGAAATACTCCGTTTCTTCAAACATTATGTCCATAAAGAACGGGGAACGGTTATCGAAAGCGTAAATAGGGCGCGTCTGTACATGCCTTACATCCGCAAGGTTCTAAAGGAATATAGACTGCCAGGAGAACTCGCCTATCTTCCCTTTATTGAGAGCAACTACAATGTCATGGTCCGTTCACGAAGCGGAGCCCTTGGTATGTGGCAGTTCATGCCGGCCACTGCGGCTGACTTTGGCATGGCGCGCGACTCTTGGATTGACGAACGTCGAGACCCGTACATCTCCACTCGTGCCGCCGCCTCCTATTTTTCACAGCTCAAAGAATGCTTTGACGGCGACTGGCATCTAGCCATCAGCGCCTATAATGCCGGCCAAAACAAAATACGGAAAAGCCTAGACGCTGCCGGTGCAAATACGTTTTTTGAACTACGGGAAAAAAGCTGCAACATACGCGATCCAAAGCTCCAGATGAGTGCGGAA
>CAYWQK010000114.1:0-1100 GCA_964460575.1 uncultured Desulfovibrionaceae bacterium
TGTAGATGATCACTGCTCAGCCTTGGACGCCATCCTGAAAGCCCGTGCAAAAGGTGAAACCTACCTTATCGGCGCTCAATCCGAACGCCGTAATATTGATGTTGTGCGTGCGGTATGCACTCTGCTTGATGAACTCGCTCCAGATCCGGCTGGCTCCCATGAACGCCTGATCACCTTTGTTGATGACAGGCCGGGGCATGATTTCCGCTACGCCATCAATCCTTCCAAGCTTATGACCGCAACCGAATGGAAGCCTTCCAGAACGTTTGAGAAGGGCCTACACGAAACCGTGCAGTGGTATCTGGACCATATGGAATGGGTGCAACGCATCCGCAGCGGCGCGTATCGAGACTGGAAAAAAACGTTAAACGCCTATAGGGCCCGCCAGGCTTTTCTTGCCGCCGGAGGCGAAGCAAAAGACGCCCCGAAAAGCGGGGTATAGTAAGAGCTTAGCCTGAGGCACAAAATCGCGGTACGCTAGTAGACAAGCGCTAGCTTTCCTTGACGAAAAAAACTATGTTTCCGGCTGCCGCTACTTATAATACCACAAGAGCTAATGCAAAATTCGGCAATAAATACAAGGTTGCCAAACACGGATTACCAGCCTTGCAAGGATTGCGCGTTGAAGTAAATAACTCTCCTGATCGTAAAGAAAAAGCCGTGGGAAAATTCCTCACGGCTTTTTAATGCGAAAAACAAGGGGGTTAAAAAGCTTTTATCAGTCTTTAGGTTTATTATGCGGCTCATAAGCGCAGAGCGGTTCCGGGCCCATGTGGTCGCCGTCCATGCTCCAAGCCCTGGCGCGACATCCGCCACAAACGCGGTGGTATTCACAGTAGCCACACTTCCCTTTGTACTCCGCCGGATTCCGGAACTGTTTAAAAATAGAGGAGCAACGCCAGATTTCAGGAAAAACCTTCTCCCGCACATTGCCACAGTTCAACGTAAGATAGCCGCAGGGCTGCACCTGCCCGCAATGGCTGATAAAACAAAAGCCCGTTCCGCCAAGGCAACCGCGGGTCATGGCGTCCATGCCAAAGGTCTCGCGGGTCACGGCTAGGCCATCCTCCTTAGCTCGCTGACGCATGATGCGGTAATAA
>CAYWQK010000114.1:1110-3352 GCA_964460575.1 uncultured Desulfovibrionaceae bacterium
GGTTGTTTTGCGGAAATCATAGAACCAGTGCAACACTTCCTCGTACTCTTTGGCGCTAATGACCTGGTCAGCAAGGCCAGCTGCGCGTCCCATGGGCACAAGAAGAAAAATGTGCCACGCGGCAGCGCCCAACCGCTCACACAGATCAAAAATACGCTTGAAATCTGCAAGGTTATTGCGCGTTACTGTTGTATTAATTTGGAATTCAACACCGGCGTCCTTCAAATATTGAATGCCGCGCATTGATGCGTCAAAGGCGCCTGGCACGCAACGAAAAGCGTCATGGCTGGAGGCATCCGGCCCATCGATGGAGATGGAGCAGCGCTTGATGCCGGCATCGCGTATTTTCGCCGCGTTTTCCGGCGTGATCAACGTTCCGTTTGGCGACATGACGCAACGCAAGCCCTTCCTACCAGCATAGGCGGCAAGTTCATACACATCCGCACGCATCATGGGATCACCGCCAGTAAAAATGATGATGGGATTGCCAACCAGCGGAAAGGTATCGATAAGCGCCTTTGCCTCGGCATTGGAAAGCTCTCCTGGATAAGGCTCCGGATGCGCTTCGGCTCGGCAATGTTTGCAAGCTAAATTGCAGGAGCGCGTAACCTCCCAGGCGATAAGGCGACACATGGGCGATCCATCGGGCAAAGTCCGCGGTCCGCCGCCAGGGTGACCGCCTGGATGTCCATCAGCATGGCCATGCGCCATTGGCATACAGTCAGGGCGGCCCGAAGGGCAGGCAGGATGTCCGGCCATTTAGCGCACCACGCCTTTCAGAAGAAGCTCTTCTGTGAAATAAGTGATGAGAATAGAAGCCCCAGCGCGGCGGATGCCCGTCAAAGATTCCATGATGATGCGTTCTTCATCAATCCAGCCATTTTGTCCGGCCGCACGGATAAGGGAGTATTCACCGCTGACCTGGTAGGCCGCAAGCGGGACATCAAAGGTGTCTGCCACTAGACGGATGACGTCTTGGTAGGGACCGGCAGGCTTAACCATCAGCATATCCGCGCCTTCATCAAGGTCTGCGGAAGCTTCACGCAAGGCCTCACGCACGTTGGCCGGATCCATCTGGTATGTGCGGCGGTCGCCAAAAGCAGGAGTAGATTCAGCGGCATCGCGGAAGGGACCGTAATAAGCTGAGGCATATTTTACCGCGTAGGACATGATGGGCAGACTCGTAAAACCCGCCTTGTCTAGCCCCTGGCGCAAGGCGAGAATACGGCCGTCCATCATATCGGAGGGAGCCACTATATCTGCGCCTGCTTCCGCGTGGCTCACGGCGGCGCGGGTCAAAAGCTCAAGGGTGGGATCGTTGAGCACCTCTCCTGTGCGGTCGCCTTCGCGCAGAAGCCCGCAATGCCCATGTGAAGTGTATTCGCAAAGACAAACATCAGTAATGACAAGCAAATGCGGCCAACGATCCTTGATCATACGAATGGCACGCTGCACAATCCCGTCTGCGGCGTAGCACTGCGAGCCCACGGGATCTTTGTGGCTAGGAATACCAAAAAGAAGCACAGCGGACAGGCCGGCCTTAACCGCTGGGCTCATTTGCTTTTCCAGTTCGCGAAGAGAAAGTTGAAACTGTCCGGGCATGGAAGGAATGGGCTGGCGGAAAGCTCCATCAGGTGTATCTACCACGAAATACGGCATAATCAGGGATGAAGCCTGAAGATGCGTTTCACGAACCATAGCGCGCAGTGGCGCGGAAGAGCGCAGACGACGTCCGCGATAAAAAGTGTCTTGCATAACACATGCTCCTTCAATTCGACGGTAACACAGGCCCCCGCCTGTAAGGCGGAATTCTTTGCAGCGGCGGGGAAACGCGGGCTGATTCCTGCCTTTGCAGCGTTGCTCACATAACGGGCCAGACGCGGGACTGAGGGGCTTTTGCAAATCCACAGTGCTCCGCGCAGACGAATGAAAAGGTTAATCGGGCTTGCGAATTTCCTCGTCCGTTAGATAACAAGCGGGATCTTCGGCCCAGATATCACCGTAGGCGGCTTCAGCGCGGGCGCGGAAATTGCCGCCGCAGATATTCAGAAAGCGACACGTGGCGCATCGTCCTTTCACATGGGGCCTTTTGTCTTTAAGCATATGTAGCAGCTCGATATTGGGATTGTCCCAAATTTGCGAGAAGGGATGTTCAAGCACATTGCCAAAGACATGGTTGCGCCAGAACTGGTCGGCGTGGACCTTACCATCCCAAGAAATGCAGCCGATGCCGCGGCCGGAG
>CAYWQK010000115.1:0-3202 GCA_964460575.1 uncultured Desulfovibrionaceae bacterium
AGCGCTGCGATGTTATAAAAAATATTCATTCCGAACGCACCCAAAAGCAGCGCGAGAGAATACATAAGAATGTGTTTTTTTGTGTCGTAGTGCAGGTGTCTTATGGCTGCAATCCATATGAACATCCCTATCATGCAGGTAAAAAATATAATGCGGCCTAAGATCATGATTGACTCCGGTTTGACGTTGCATGTTGTAGGAACTGCCGCGCAAGGATCCGGCTTTGTCCTGTTAACGGCTTGCAGGAGTGGGAGTTACAGGTAGGCATTCAAGACGGAAGCAACGGAAGGGAAAACAGCCTCTGCGGCTTCTTTAACTGAATCGGGCGCCGTGTCCATGGCGAATCCGGTGAATGCCCTAAGCATAGGCAGGTCGTTGCCGTCGTCGCCGATGGCAAGCACTTTTCCCTTCCAGCTGAAGAGTTCTAGCATATTCAAAATTCCATTGGATTTGCTTACGTCTTTGGCTGTAATATCAATGCAGATGCGGCTTGGATGCGGTTCAATGCCGGCCAAATCCCGCAGACTTTCCGTCCAGCATAGGGCGGTTTCGAAGTCTGGATAGGCAATGCTTACTTGATGCAGAGGGAGGCTGGTGGCTTTTTCGGCGTTAAGGGCCTCGAGGTCGTTTTCGGGAATAGAGCAGCACAGGCGCTTGCGCCCGAATCCGTCGCAGAGCAGGGCGCCGTTGTTGCAAATGAGAAAGTCGCAGGCGAAAGGCGGGCAGAGGGCTAGATCTTCGAGAAGGGTCGAAATACCGCGGCCGGTTACAAGGCCAAAGGCGTTTCCGGCGGCCTCCCAGCGCCGTATTGCGGCAATATCTTCCCGGCTTACGCTATGATTGCGCCAGAGCGTGCCGTCAAAGTCACAGGCGACTATCAGCGGCGGTGAGGCAAGGTCCACTCTGTTTTTCGCTGAGGAAGGCATCATGGCAAAATTAAAGCTGAATGGCAACCACCGTAATCACGATGGCAAAGAAAACAAGGTTGGGAATAAAACCGAGACGTATGTACGAGGCAAAGCGGTAGCCTTCCGTCATGGTCATGGAATAGGAAGCTGCCCCCAGAGGGCTTAACATGCTGGCGCAGACAAACCATGTCATAGCACGGACAAGCAGGGATGGATCGATGTGAAAATGCCCGGCTAGAGGGACAAAAAGCGGCAGGCTTAGTGTTAGCAGGGCTGTGTGCGACATCATATTGGCAAGAATGAAATAGAACAATGCGATTGCAAAGAGAAAAATATAGGGATTGGCGTTGGAACCCAAAAGCTGAATGATCGTGTTGGCAATGCGGGTCGCGCCGCCGCTGGCGGTAAGCCCCTTACTGAGACCGAAGCAGCTGGCAATAACGATGATGGAGCTCCAGTCGATATTTTGGTAGGCTTCTTTCGCTGGGATGCAGCGGAAAGCAATGCAGGCAGCGCCGCAGAGCACGGCCACGGCGCCGATAGTCCAGATATGGGAAATAAAGCCCGCCACCATGCAGGTAAGAATGAAGAGGGATATAATCATTTTGCTGCGAGGCTGGTCACCGTTTTCCATATTTTTAAAATGACGGTCAACAATACGCGATGTCTCGCGCAGGAAAAAGCTGCGCCCCAGCACGGTAAAGAAGAGAACAGCGAAAACAAGCTCCGGTATGCCGCAGATTCCTGGATCAAAAAGAGCCATAGAACGCAGTCCGTTGGATTCCAGAAAAGCCTGCGAAACAAGCTGCGGCGAAGAGCCAACAAGTGTAGAACTGCCGCCAAGGATTACAGCTATACCTACAGGAAGGGCGAGGTTCTTGGTGCGGATAGCTCCGCCAGACGAGGCCGCGGCCGAGCGCATTACAGGCAGAAGCATGGCCATTGTTCCGGAATTGCTGATAAACATGGAAATCACTGCGCCTAGGATCATGAAAACTGTCAGTGCCAGATTTTCCCGCGGACCGACAACGTTCATGATGGCTTTGCCGAGGCGCTGGGTGCAACCTGTGCGCGCCAGCGTGTTGCCCACCACCATGCTGCCGGCGATGAGCATGATCGTATCGCTGGCAAATCCGGAAAAAGCTGTGGGGAACGAAATAATGCCTGTTACTGCAAAGGACATACAAGCAAGAATAGCGGTAACAGAAACTGGCACGACCTCCGTAACAAAACCTATGGCCATCAGACCGATAACGCTTATGGCGAAGTATTCAGGGTTCATTATTTACTTTCCATGAGATTTTTTTGTCCTGTGCGGAGGGGGTGAAGAAAATGACGGATGTTTCTTTAAAGTGTAGGCCGAATTAGTATGGTTCGCAAGTCCAATGGCAGCTTTTCCTCAGACTGCGCGGTTCGGTATGGGGAACATAGGCCGCTTATTCTGAAAAAATGCTTTGACAAAACGAATGCCTGGGGAATACAATGGAAATTACGGTCACTGTGCCTGTAGTGCGCGAAAGGGTGAAGGCGTGGCGCCGTGAGGGCCTGAGCGTGGGTTTGGTCCCCACCATGGGATTTCTGCATGAGGGGCACAAGAGCCTTATTCTTCGGGCTGTCGCGGAAAATGACAGGGTTGTTGTTAGCGATTTTGTAAATCCCATTCAATTTGGTCCAAAGGAGGATTTCTCAAGTTATCCTCGCGATATTGAAGCAGACGGTGCGCTTGTGGAATCAGCAGGCGGTCATTTGATTTTCCATCCTGATGCTTCTGTGATGTACGCGCCGGATTTCTGCACGTTTGTGGATGTGCGGAATTTAGGCGACTCCCTGTGTGGGAAAACGCGTCCCACGTATTTCCGCGGCGTGTGCACGGTATTGGCCAAGCTTTTTAATATAGTCGCGCCGGACCGCGCGTATTTTGGCCAGAAAGACGCACAGCAGCTGGCCGTTGTCCGCCGCATGGTACGCGACATGAACTTTGATCTTGAAATAGTGGGTTGTCCTATCGTTCGTGAAGAGGATGGCCTGGCCAAAAGCTCACGGAATACCTATCTGAATCCTTCTGAACGCAAGGCCGCCGTTGTTTTAAGTCGCGCCGTCCGGGAGGGAGAGCGTCTAATGCGTGAAGGGGAGCGCAGCGCCGCAGCGGTTCTTAAAGCCATGCGTGATATTTTGGAAACAGAACCTCTGGCCCGCATTGATTATGTGGATATGGTGGATGCCTCTTCTATGGCGCCTGTAGATCGCGCTGATCGTCCGGTGCTGTGCGCCATGGCCGTATACATTGGCAAGAC
>CAYWQK010000116.1:0-3106 GCA_964460575.1 uncultured Desulfovibrionaceae bacterium
GCCCTTGGTCTCTTCATCCAAGGTCAGCAGCTTGCCGCCGATCTTAGCACCCTCACCGCCGATGGGCTGGCTCAAATAGAAGCGCAGCAAATCAAGACGCTGGAACGCTGGGAAGAGATAGAAACGCGCCTAAGGGAACTGACCGAAAAGGTTCTCCGGAGCTGAAGGGAATCGGGCCCTGCCCTAAAAAATACACGTTCCGCCAAGCAAAAAAAAATTACCGGATGCCTTTGCAGGCACCCGGCGGCTGGATTGGGCACAACGCCGTTGCCCCCCGCAGAACAGCCTAGCGAAATACTCCGCCGGCATCAAAAGAAGCCAAAGCGCTCGGGGTGGAAAAAGTGGCGGCGCAGCTTTTCCACGCCATAGAAAAAGACACAGCGCTCCCTAAGCCAATTACATCCAACCCATAAATTTTGCCGCGTTCCGGTAAAAAACGTCTTCAAGCTGCGCGTCGTTAAGACCGCAAGTGAGAGTCCGCTGAATTTCTACCGTGGGATGAGAGAAAGGCGAATCGATGCCGAACATAACGCGTTCCGCCCCAACGCTCTCATACGCGTTCTTTATCTGGCAGCCCATGCACATGCCGGAAACTTCAAGAAAAAGATTGTCATACTTGCGCGCTATGGTGATACTGGCATCTATGTATACACCGTGCCCGTGCCCCATATGTATCATCACAACGGGAACATCGGGATGGCGTTCTGCTAGCAGCCCAATCTGCCAGGGAAGAGAAAAAGGCGGATGACCGCAATGGATAAATACCGGGCAGGAATAGCCGCGGGCGATATCCATAATAGGGTCAACCAAGGGAGAGTCAGCGGTAAACGCGTCAAAAAGCGGCTGCATTTTGACGCCCGCGAACCCTTCGTCCCGCAAGTAATGTTCCAAGCTGTCGTACGCCTGCTGCCCAAGATTGGCGTTGATCCAATATAACGGGACTATGCGTTCAGGCAATTCTTTCCAAGCGATACGCAACTCTTCATTAAGATGCGCCCCGGCGGAACACAGAATGGTTTTTTCAATATTAAATTCGTCCATTTGCCTGGCAAGCTTTTCAACATCGAAATCGACATTGAAAGGACTTCCAAAGCGTCCGATATGGGAGTGCGCGTCAATTTTTCTGAAACGAGAAAAGCTGTCTGCCGCAGAATATGCAGAATTATGGCTCATGCCAGAATCCTCCTCTATATAAGCTATATAACGCAGGGAACACAACTTTCACGCCGCGTCCCGCGTATTTTGTTTCAGATATATATTTTCCTCATAGGAAAAGCAAGTCCTACTGTGTACTGCGCAGCATCTTGACCGCGCAGAATTTTCCGCACATAGCGCATTCCTCATGCGCGCGATGCGGTTCGCGGCGCCTCTTTACTGCATCGGGAGAAATGGCCGCGGCGGCCATGCCTTTCCAGTCCAAGGAACTGCGGGCCTGGTTCATATCCACTTCACGCTGAAGGGCTAGCGGCCGTCCAAGGGCGACTTCACCGGCAAGCGCCGCAATACGCGAAGCCATAACCCCAGCGCGCACGTCGTCTTCAGTGGGAAGAGTCAGATGCTCAGCCGGCGTCAGGTAGCAAAGGAAATCGACCCCGCTCCTAACCGCCATGGCCCCTCCAATGGCACCGGCGATATGATCGTAGCCCGCGGCGCTGTCCACCACAAGAGGCCCAAGAACATAAAGGGGCGCGCCGTTTGTCAGCCGCTTGATTCCCACAATCTGCGCTTCCACTTGATGCATGGGAACATGGCCAGGCCCTTCAATCATGCACTGCACGCCTGCCTCCCGCGCCTTAACGGCCAATTGACCCAACGCCATCACCTCTTCCCATTGCGCGGCATCGCCGGCGTCAGCCCCCGCCCCCGGGCGCAGACCGTCGCCAAGAGAAAGGGTTACATTGTACGTCCTCGCTATATCGATCAGCGTTCCAAACTGCTCAAGAAGCGGGTTCTCCCTATGGTTGGAAAGCATCCAGCGGGCAAGGATTGAGCCTCCTCTGGAAACAATGCCCATTTTTCGAGAACTGGCGCTTCCCTTTTGAGCCGCCCACTGCGCGCCGCGCTGTGTCAGCCCGCAATGGACAGTCATAAAATCGACGCCTTGACGCGCTTGTTTCTCAATTTCTTCGAAAAGACTATTCTCCGTCATGCTTGCGACATCTTCATCCGCATCCAGAATTTTTTGCGCGACGGCGTACATGGGCACCGTTCCCAACGGAACGGGACAATGCGCCAACATCTCCGTTCGGATGGCGTCCAGATCCCCCGAAATGGAAAGATCCATAACGGTATCCGCGCCTGAATCGAGAGCGGTCTGAAGCTTGCGCATTTCCGTCTGCACGCAGTCGCACAAAGGCGATGTGCCAATATTTGCGTTGACTTTTACCCGCGCGGGCTGACCAACGATCGCAGGCCGGACAGACGGATGATTCGGATTGCCGAGAAGTACCATCCCGCCAGACTCTATTTTTTCTCCAAGAACGGCTTCGCTCAATCCCTCGGCAGCGGCGAGGCCGCTGGCATGGGCAGCGAACACCGCGTCTAACGCTCGATTACGGGAAAACATTTCGCATGCCTCCTAAGGCTGCAGGTTTACGCCCTTTTCGCCTTGAGAGTATAAAAAAAAAGCGGCAGAAAGCCGCTTGTCGCATACATCTGTGCAAGGCTTCCCTACAACAGTATTACCTGTATCAGGTTCAAAGGGTCTGGGAACATATCCCACTCTCAGTACCCTTGATTTGAGGACTCCCCTAGAGATTTTTTACAGGATACGCTACGTTGTATTTTTTGTCCATAGAACCGTATTTCATTTCAAACGCAAAAAAAATTTCATAACCAGCGGCGGGCAGCATCGTATTTACAGCCCCCCATAGTCCATGCCGGAATCTATAAATCCAGCGCGGCGGAAGCCATAAACGCTTGGCTCATGGCCATGGCAAAGCATACAAAAAAGCGGAACCAACATACAACGCCATGTTGGTTCCGCTTTCAAGCTTACAAAGCGCTATGCCAAGATCCCTGCGGCTCATTTGGAAAGCAAACGGTACAAGGAAAACGTATAGCTCTACTTCTTTTTATTCAGCCAGGGCATCATTGAACGCAGTTC
>CAYWQK010000117.1:0-649 GCA_964460575.1 uncultured Desulfovibrionaceae bacterium
TCCCACGCCAGGATAATCAAGCCCTGCAGAGATGGAATGAGACGGTTCGATTTGCCCGTCAGCGTCTTGCAAAATCATGGTCCGGCTGCCATGCAAAACACCAGGTTTGCCCAGATTCAGTGAAGCAGAGTTGTAGCAGCCGGGTTCACCTGTCCCCGCAGCTTCTACGCCAATAATCCTAACAGTGCTGTCTTCAATAAAAGGCGCGAACATTCCAATAGCATTGGAGCCGCCTCCAACGGCTGCGACCACTGCATCCGGCAATTTCCCCGTTTCCTCCAGCATCTGCCTGCGTGTTTCTTTGCCAATAACAGACGGAAACTCGCGAACAAGCCTTGGAAAAGGATGCGGACCAGCGGCAGTGCCAAAGCAGTAATGCGTTGTTTCCTGCGAGGAAATCCAGTAGCGAAGGGCTTCATTAATGGCGTCCTTAAGAGTATTTGTGCCGCTGGAAACCGCACGCACTTCCGCTCCTAAAAGGCGCATCCTCCGCACGTTGGAGGACTGACGGCGCACATCCTCCGCTCCCATAAACACAATACATTGCATCCCCAGTCGGGCGGCCGCGGCCGCCGGCGCCGCGCCGGGCGGGCCGGCCCCGGGGGGGGGCCCCCAAAAGGGCGTCCCCCAGCGGGGAGCAAATAAAGAC
>CAYWQK010000117.1:659-3091 GCA_964460575.1 uncultured Desulfovibrionaceae bacterium
CGGTATGGAGCAAATCCTCGCGTTTCAACCAAACATTAAAGCCCAGGCGGCCGGATAGCGAAGGGCAAAATGTTATAGGCGTTTCCCTCCCCGCATACTGTTTCAGCAAAATTGTCAATTCTCTCTGAAAAGATTCCGTAGGAAGTATGTCTCTCATGGCCTCTTCCACCTCCTGAAGGGGCGGCATCAAGAGCTCCGGCACAAAACATCCTCCAAAAGACCCAAAATAGGCATTTTCCATCGTGCGACTCTCCATCTATATGTGGCGCAGCGCCTTAAGCGCGCGCAATTTTTCTTCGTTTTTGCAGCCTGGCCGGTCTTCAAGCGCAGAATTGAAATCCAATCCGTCTGGCTGATACTGATAAAATACCTTAAGCCCCTCTTCCGCATCCAACCCCCCTGCCAAAAGCCACGGGCGAGGAAAGCGGACAGTGCTCAACCAGGAGGAGACGCAACGCCGCCCGCTGCCACCGCCCTGCGATCCTGAATCTACTAAAAACATCGTGCATGACGGGGCAAGCATCTCCAACATATTCTGAAAATCTTCCAGTGAATCAAAGGACTCCGGCCAAACAGTTCGGATCACCCTGCTGGCTCCGATTTTTTCCGCGCAAAGCAAGGATTGGCGGCCATGGAGCTGCGCGAAATCAAGTCTGGCCTCGCGCATGACGCGGAGCGTCTCTGCTACATCCTGATCTACAAAGACTCCTACCCTGCCTAGTTCTCCCGTATGCAAGTGGGCCGCGGCTGTTGGAACTAGGGATCGAGGGCTGCCGGCATGAAAGATAAAACCGCACATATCTATCCCCAACTCCATCAGTATATCGGCATCTTGCTGGCGCGTAATGCCGCACACTTTCAGCAGCATGGTTTTGCCTCCCCGCCTGAATTGCGTATTCCTGCCAGCAGAGCCTCAAGCTTCTCTCCAGGGCACCCGCTGCGCATCAACGCGGAACCGATAAGCGCTGCGGAAAAACCTGCCTCGCGTGCGGACAACAGGTGCTCCGCCTTGTCCATGCCGCTGGCAGCAATCCAAATTTCATTTTTTGGGGGGCGGATGCGGCGGGCCAGTTCAAGACAGGCATCGCGATCCACCTTAAACGTTTTCAGATCACGCGCATTAACCTGAATAATCCGGGCGCCGCTTTCCCGGGCTAAGCGCAGATCCTTTTCATCGAACACCTCAACGACAGCATCCAATCCCAAAGCTTCCGCCTGTTCACGCAGCGAACGCAAAAGGGTTGGTTCGGGCGTCTGGCGCACGATCAGCAGCAAGGCGGAAGCCTTTGTACACGCTGTAGCCAGAATCTGTAGCGGATGAAAAAGAAAATCCTTACGCAAAATAGGCAAAACTTGGCCGCCTTCTGCGGCAGACATTAGCCCCGCGGCAGCTTGAGACAAATCAGCGAGGCTTCCGCCAAAATACTGTTCTTCGGTGAGAACGGACATGCAAGAGGCTCCAGCCATTGCGTACTGTCTGGCCACCTCGTCCGGCGCAAGCGTATCGCACAAAACGCCCGCGGACGGAGAACGACGCTTGTACTCCGCAATAACGGCGATGCTATCTCTATTTCTGCCAGCTTCAAGGGCTCCTGAAAAAGAGGGGCGCGGTTCCCGCAGCGGCTGCATATGGTCCGCCATCTGCTCTAAGCGCCGAAGCTCCCCAGCTTTCGCTTGCAAAAAACGGCTAAGCGGCATGAAGCACCTCCTGGGCGGCTCCGCGGAACACGGCTTCCTTGGCCCGGACCATGCATTCTTCCAGCGCAACATTTTTTTCCATAAGAAAAATCCCCAGCGCAACATTCAAAATCACCATGTCACGCATGGCTGCAGGTCCTTTTCCTTTTAAAATTTTCCTCAGGACGTCCGCAGCCTCCTCAGCGCTGTGCACAGCCAACTCTTCGGCGCCACACGGTGCTATTCCATAACGCGACGGCACGATTTCCAATTTGGATGACACGCCGTTTTCCACCAGCATGGCGGTAGCAGGACCCAACGGAGTCACTTCGTCATAATCGCCTGCCCCGCACACGACCACAGCACGCTTCACCCCCGTTAGCATAAGCGTATTCGCCATAAGAGGAACCATGTCCGGACTCGCCACGCCCATTAGTAAGTGGGATGGACATGCCGGATTAATCATTGGACCAAGCAAATTAAACAAGGTCCTAATACCCAGCGCCTTACGAACAGGACCGATGTGCTTGAAAGAAGGGTGAAAAAACGGCGCAAACGCAAAGGCAAAGCCGCGTTTGTTCACTTCCGTCAAAATGCTCTCGGGTGTTGAACCAAAAGGAAGGCCAAGACGCTCCAGCACGTCCGCGCTACCGCTTGTTGAAGAAACAGCTCTGTTTCCATGCTTGACCACGCGGTATCCCATGACTGCAAGTGTCAAGGCTGACGCGGTGGAGCAGTTGAAAATTTGCTTACCG
>CAYWQK010000118.1:0-2964 GCA_964460575.1 uncultured Desulfovibrionaceae bacterium
CCTGCCTGCCATACGGGATCTCGTTCCTGTTTTTTTAGGGAGATTCCCGAAAGTTAGCCCTGCTGATTTTTATATAGTGCGCTTTTAGGGAAAGTAATACAAGAAAAAGCCTCGGAGTCGGTTCAGTCGGTGTGCCGGGGCTTTGCTATTCTACCTGCTTCGCGCAGGATTTAGCGGATTTTTCGTCCAGGGCAAGCTGGGGAGCGCGGTTTTGCCGCAAAGTTCCTGATTCTACAGGGAGTCTTGTGGATGGAGCATGTTTTCCGGAGAAAAGACAGTTTTCATTTGTTCCTTGGTCAGGAGTTTGCGCTTCACGACAAGGTCATAGACGGAGCTGCCGTTTTCCAGTGCTTCTTTGGCAATGATGGAGGAAGCTTCATAGCCTATGTGGTTGGTCAGCGCGGTGATGATGCCGATGCTGTTTTCAACCTGACGGCGGCAGTGGTCTTTGTTGGCAGTGATGCCGACTATGCAGCGGTCGCGCAGGGTACGGACGCCGCGGCCAAGGCGTTCCATTCCGGTAAAGAGGCAGAAAACAATAATTGGCCCCATAACATTCAGTTCCAGCTGCCCAGCTTCAGAGGCAATGGCAATGGTTACGTCTTTCCCCATAATATCGAAGCAGATTTGGTTAACGACTTCCGGCATAACGGGGTTCACCTTGCCGGGAATGATAGAGGATCCGGGCTGGAGACTTGGCAGGTTGATTTCGCAAAGTCCGGCCCTGGGGCCTGAAGAAAGAAGACGTAGGTCATTGCAGATTTTCGAGATTTTCGTGGCGGTTCTCTTCAGTACGCCGGAAACTTGCACATAGGCGCCGGTATCCCATGTGGCTTCAATCAAATTTGAAGAGCTTACAACAGGGATACCGGTGATTTCCCTTAGGGACTTGACGACGAGCTGCGCGTAGCCGGCGGGCGAGCAGATGCCCGTGCCAATGGCGGTAGCGCCCATGTTGACTTCCAGTACCAGCTTGCGGGATTCCTCCAGCCGCTTGACCTCTTCCCCCAGTGTGGCCGCGTACCCGTCGAATTCCATGCCCAGCGTCATGGGCACAGCGTCCTGAAGTTGCGTGCGGCCCATTTTGAGGATTCCGATGAATTCCGCGCCCTTTTGGGCAAAACCTTCCTGAAGGTAGCGGATGTCGTCCATAAGGCTGGTTAGCTTTGTGTAGAGGGCTAGACGGAAGGCCGTAGGATATGCGTCGTTGGTGGAATGCGATCGGTTTACGTGGTTATTGGGGTGGCAAAATTGATATTCGCCTTTAGAATGTCCCTTCAGTTCAAGCGCGCGGTTGGCGATAACCTCATTGGCGTTCATGTTTGTAGAGGTTCCCGCTCCGCCCTGGATGGCGTCAATGGGGAACTGATCGTGGAGTTTTCCGGCAATGAGTTCATCGCAGGCCGTGCAAATAGCCTTGCCGATATTTTCCGGCAGGATACGAAGCTGCATATTCACAAGGGCGGCAGCTTTTTTCACGCAGGCTAAGGCTTGAATAAGTTCAGGAAAGGCAGAGATTGGCTGACCGGAAATTCTGAAATTTTCGAGCGCACGATATGTTTGGATTCCATAATAGATGTCAGCGGGAATTTCCATTTCGCCAAGAAAATCATGCTCGACACGTGTTGCCATGCGTATTCCTCCCAAAAACCTTTGCAGGGAACGTATAGCAATGTAGTTTGCAGTCTTGGAGCAGACGTTATCCTGCCGGAAAAGACCAAGATCCCCACAAGGGAAAGCCTAGCTGAATGCGGTTTTTTTGGCAACGATAAAAAAAAAAAGCGTTAACCTCTGGACGATGGCGCACAGTGTCTTATTTTCTGTTTCAGAAAACAATGGCGGCAAGACCGCCTCACGATCATGTTTTGGGAGGAAAAGAATAATGGGTAAGATTATTGGTATCGACCTCGGTACGACGAACAGTTGCGTATATGTTATGGAAGGCAAAGATGCCAAGTGTATCACAAATCCCAACGGCGGACGTACCACACCTTCTGTGGTGGCTTTTACGGATAAGGAGCGTCTTGTTGGTGAGAACGCGAAGCGCCAGGCTGTGACCAACGCGAAGCGTACGGTTTTTGCGGTGAAGCGCTTGATGGGCCGCAGGGCCGATGCGCAGGAAGTGCGCCATTGGCAGGGCAGCGCGCCGTATGAAATCGTTGCCGCGAGCAACGGCGATGCCGCGGTGAAAATAGACGGCCACGAATACAGCCCGCAGGAAATATCGGCAATGATACTTGCCAAGCTGAAGGCCGATGCGGAGGCCTACCTTGGTGAGACCGTCTCGGAAGCAGTCATTACCGTCCCTGCTTACTTTAATGATGCTCAGCGGCAGGCTACCAAGGATGCCGGACGTATCGCCGGATTGGAGGTCAAGCGTATCATCAACGAGCCAACGGCCGCATCCCTGGCTTACGGGTTCGATAAAAAGGTCAATGAGAAAATCGTTGTTTTTGACCTTGGCGGCGGCACGTTTGATGTTTCCATCCTTGAAGTGGGCGACAACGTTGTTGAAGTGTGCGCCACCAATGGCGACACCTTCCTTGGAGGTGAAGATTTCGACCAGCGCATCATCAATTACTTGGTGGATGAATTTAAAAAACAGGAAGGCATTGACCTTTCGCAGGACAGCATGGCTCTGCAGCGCCTGAAAGACGCCGCTGAGGCAGCTAAGAAGGACCTTTCCACCTCCATGGAGAGCGAAGTTAATTTGCCCTTTATTACAGCCAGCGCCAGCGGCCCCAAGCATATGATGATGAAGCTTTCCCGCGCCAAACTTGAACAGCTGGTGGCTGACCTTGTGGATAAGACCATGGAACCCTGCCGCAAGGCCCTTTCCGACGCCGGACTTACCACTTCACAGATAGACGAGGTTCTCCTGGTTGGCGGCATGACACGTATGCCTCTGGTGCAGAAGAAAGTTTCCGAGTTTTTTGGCAAGGAACCCAACCGTTCCGTGAACCC
>CAYWQK010000119.1:0-544 GCA_964460575.1 uncultured Desulfovibrionaceae bacterium
TATGTCCGTCTGAACCTGACCTAGCGGGAGCACATGATCCTCGGGCACGCCGAACTGACGGGACCAAGGCCGCACGCAGGACACGGAGGAAGTCACTAAATAGTTCATGGGATAGGTCGTTCTGTCAGCAAGCGCGATTTCCTTAAGCATGCCCAGCCCATGCCAGAGCGTCACCACCGTTTTGCCCTGAGTGATGTACTTATGCGCGTCTATCGAAGACAACACGTACTGCGCCGGCTGCACTTTCGCGCGCATGACAAGGCAGTAAAAAAAATGATAGTCGTAATACTGCGGCTTGCGAATATAAATGACGCTGTATTTTTCTTTGAGCGTTGGCACAAACGACGCTTTCAGGTCTTCCATGAAGTCCGCCTCAATAACCGCGACCGTATCCTTTTTCACGGGGATGATGTCGCTTACGATCTCGGCATTGAGTTTTTGGACGGAATCCTTCTTCACTTGCTGGTCAAAATGGAAAACCGTTGAAAACAAATAAAGGATCTTGCGCCATTCGTCCGTGGACATGAATTTTTCTATATCCATG
>CAYWQK010000119.1:554-2963 GCA_964460575.1 uncultured Desulfovibrionaceae bacterium
ATCCATGGCAAGAAGCGCGCATCCGTTGGCGATATAGGCAAGTTCTAATTCCGTAATGCCGTTGTACGCTAATATGTTTTCAGCCATGGCTAGAATACGCCGCGCGTCTTCAAAAATCGTTTCCTTGCGAATAACACCGTCTTTAATCAGCATTCTCGCGTTTTTAAAAATATAGGCGATATCCAGAATGCTCAGGTCCCTGACCTCATTGCACGCATGGAGCTTTTGCAGCTCAACCTCAGAAATATCTTCTTTCTTAATGCCGTGATACAAAATATACGGTACAAAAAAGTCATAGCGGGCGTCGATAGCCTGCACTTTTCTAAGCAGGTAGGCCCTGTTAAAAATAACACCGCTCAAACTCTGCAGCGACGGCACTACAAAGCAATTTTCTTTCGTGAAGCAGCTGGAGGCATAACTCGGGATGAGTACGGGGGTCTCCGCGTTTTCAAGAACCTCATGGAGAGCATTTACGTACGAACGGGCATTGACAGCGTCACTCATAGAAAACACAGCGACGTATTCCGCCGTGCTTATGCTCTGCAAGGCAACCATGAGCCGTTCCGCCGACGATACAGAACGGGAAAAATAAGACACGCTGACACAAGGGTATTGCTTAAATTTCTCCAAGTTGGAAAACAGCGCTTTTTCTTGGCGTATCGTCCTGTCCACAACAAACGCGACGGGCAAGCCTTCCGCGGCATAATTTTTTAGAGCGATCAGCATATTCTTAGAGAAATGCTTTCTCGTAGCCCAGACAACAATGCCCAGCTTCGCGTCCTTTGTTTTGGATGCGGCTAACCCTTTCCCAAACAGTCCACTGCGAATACCCCTACATAGCTGATCGAGCGTACTTTCCTGCACAACAAGCCTATTCCCAACAGTACGATCGGCAAGAATATTACAATAATCTTCCGCCGTCTTTTTGGCGTCCGCCGCCTTTTTGGCGAAAAACGATAATACTCCCATACCGTAGTACCCTCAGCGTTGGTTTGGCATAACAGCGATCGCGGAAGCCGCAATCGCTCACGCAGCCGATCGAAAAATCCCGCCAGCAAAAAAACGATAAAACGAAATCTATCCGGCTTGCCGCGGCGTGCCTATGTCTGAAGAGCGCGTATGACGAAACGGCATACGCGCTCTGTCGCGCGGCCATCGCACGCGCTCATAAAGCGTTCCCAAATGCCGATAGGAGCAGGCTGTTCCGGCATATGTCTCAAACACTCGATGATTTCCTCAGTGGACACGCACACGCCGCTGGCTCCCAAATCCTTTGGCAACAAGTAAAGACCTCTTTCCGTAGCCAGATACTCTTCAAGATCCGGAACAAGAAGATAAATTGGACGATGGTAGTATGAATAATCAAAAAGAATAGACGAATAATCCGTAACCATCGCATCCGCCGCCGCAAGGCATAGCTCCTGCGGGGCGTCGGACACATCCGTCCATCCCGCCCCCTCCAGCGCATTGTCAACAACGGAAGGATGCCGCCGCAGCAGGAAATTCCATTGGCCTCCGAGGGCGGCCCGAAGCGACGCAATATCCAATGCATAGCGATGGCAGCGGTCTTCTCCGCTGCCGCGGAAGGTCGGCGCGTAGAGCAGGAATTTTTTTTGAGGGTCCAGCCCGTAGTTTCTGCACAGCGCCGCCCTACAAATCTCAGGTTTCACCTTAAACAGCAGGTCCGTTCTGCAAAGCCCCAAGGGCAGAACCTTTTCTTCGGGAAGCCGGAAGGCTTTAGCGTACGCAGGCACGAGCTTTTCATCAGAAATGATAAAATAGCTTATATTGCCATGGATGCGCCGTATCCTGTTTTCCTCATCCTTCAGGGCGTATCCTTTTCTCACCGCGTCATAGCCGACTTTCTTATACAAGCCGCTACTGTGCCAGCACTGCACGCAAACGGTCTCTTTATGGATACGCAGCGAAGAAAGCAAGGGATTGGCCTGATCCGCGAGGAGAACTTTTGCGCGCGCAAGAAAAAAGAGTTTTTTCAGCAGCGCGTCTTCCGTATGGATGCGAATCTTTTTTTTAACGGCAAGCTTTGTATAAACGTATTCTACTGTATTGAATTTTCCCGATATCGCCGTGCACAAAAAGCAAACGGAATCTTTCGGCACGGTATGGGAAAGAAGCCAATAGGCGAGGCGCACGGAATTTTTTTTCACCTTCCCCTGCGCCCAGCGGAAAAGCCTCGCCGCGCCTGCCGCCGGAACACCCGTCCCGCGCGGACTTTGCCCGGAACACACGATCCGTTCCACCGCACCACCGCAATCGGCAGATGCGCCTCGGTCATGCTGAAAACACCGTACGCCCATGTCTGCCACCTATCCGTACGCCGCACAGCTAAGCAGACAAACAAGACCTCTTCCCCGGCAGAGGTATCCGCAAAGCCGGCATAGCTTTAAT
>CAYWQK010000120.1:0-2955 GCA_964460575.1 uncultured Desulfovibrionaceae bacterium
CAAGTTTAAAGATATTATCATCCCGCCGGTAGGAAAGCAGTAATACCGGCTTTAAATAAAAACAGCAGCGCCTTGGCTTGCCCGCATCCAGCCCTTGCAAACGTCAATCCACGCTGCTGGGGACGAGTATTTTTCAAGTTCCTTAATGGTCAGTTCAATCGCGCTGTTGCCGCTGCCACAAGCGGGAAAGACTGTATCGAATCTTTTTAAAGATTCATCTAAATAAACCGTGACCTCGGGGTTGACGGCAAAAGGGCAGACACCGCCTACCGCGTGTCCGATCATGCTGAGAGTTTCATCCGGCGTCAGCATTTTAGCCTTTGTTCCAAACCGCGCTTTGTATTTTGAATTATCAATTTTTGCGTCTCCGGCACACACTATTAGAATGGGGTCGCCGTTCATCATAAAAGAAAGGGTCTTCGCAATTCGGCAGGGTTCACAGTGCAGCGCCGCTGCGGCGAGCTCAACCGTTGCGCTTGAATCCTCAAATTCCTGAACTCTGTCAGCAATGCCATGCGCGGCAAAAAAATTTTTTACGGCATTTAATGACATACACGCGCCTCCTTAAATCCGCTTCCATATGAGCAAGTTATTTTCAAATACTGCACTAATTTTTTCGTTGTCTTTTAACCATGAAAGATATGATTTGACGGTGCTTCCGACAAGCACGTACTGTTCAAAATTCATGGTGAGGGAATAGGTTGCGAAAATTTTTTGCAAAAGTGTTTCAAAACAGATCGGTTCCTTACATATGTCAGCGATTGCCTCTGCGATTTCATAAACTTTATCGATATTATACTGCGCCAGATCGGATATATCCTTTGCCGGGGCCGCATGAGCGGGCACAAAGAGATCAGCCCGCATGGTTTTAACCGTTTCAAGAGTTTTTATATAGTTTTCAACATCATAGATAAAGCAAATTTTATATTTATCAAGCGTTTCTCTGCTAGATAGGCAGTCCGCCAAGAAAACCACGTTGTCCGGTGTGCGGAAACCAACCATATCAAAGAAGTGCCCTGGCAAATTGATGATGTCAAAGCCTGAGGGTAAAACCTCTGGCGTAAGCAATTCCGCGTCGCTCTCTTGGGCCATCAAAAATTTATGCCGCAAGTCTTTGCATGGATATCCCCCGTATAAGAAAGTCGGCTCCAGAACAGGATACCTCGTGAAACTGTACTCGATGCCCGGCGCATAGATTCTGCATCCGGTTTGATTCTGCAAATACTTGTTGCCTCCAATATGATCCGCATTGGAATGGGTATTGTAAATCGCCGTCAGTTTCCATCCGTTGGCGTCTAGGATTTGGCGTACCTTACGGCCTGCATCCTTGTCGTTTCCGCTGTCAATCAAACAAACATGCGTATCGTCTAATTTTATAAGGCCTATTTTAGCCGGACTCTGTATATAGTAGCTTTGGTCTGAAATCTGAATAAGTTCATACATTGTTTTTTTCTCCATCGAACGCGTTACTTGCCAGTAGGATGACATGTTTTGCATTTGAAACGAAAACCGATCTGCAGCCAGCAGACAGCACCTACTTCGGCGTCGGTTCACGGCTTTTTGTCTTGTTAAAAACGAAGCGGATAACGTCCGTGGAAGCGGATACGTCGACATCAAGCGGTGTGCGCATATCTCTGCCGCTGACGGAAACCCGATATGCCTGAGGATGGTTAGCTGCCCAGAGGCGTTTTATGTCCCCCCGCCTGATCGTGCGTTTTAGATTTGGACCTTTGGTCCAGTCCCCATATAAAGCTACCGTTAAGATATAGCCTGTAGGCCGATAAATCGTGTAAACCGTGTACTGACCCACTTTACCAGTATAGGGGAGGCGCAGTTCAAGGCTTCCATCCGCGCGTTCAAGGGGAGTTAAGGCTTCAATGGCGCCTTTTCCTGCTGTTTTACCTTGGGAAAGAGGCAGCCAGTTTTCTTCCTCTCCCAGGGCGGCTGCTTGATTGGCCGATCTGCTTTTTACATTGGGGGCGGGTATGTTTTGTACCGGCGTACCGTCAAGTATGGGCAGGGCAGGATTGGGGGGAGCAGAGAAATATGTGAAAAAGGAGACAGGCGCGGCAGGATCCTGCATTCGCGTGTAGTGGGCAAAAATGAGGACTGCGGCTAGGGCAATGCTGCAGACGGCAGCAAAAAGGCAACGGTAAATAATACGGAGGGAAGACATGGCCCATTTACCAAATTGTGTACTCTTGACCTAAGCGCGGCTTTAAGCTTTTTTGAGAAAAAGGCATAACTGCCGTATTTGCTGTGAAATAGAGTAGACGGCAATACGGTCTGCTTGTTGCGTTCAGCGGCGTTTGAAGAATCGTGCCAGATCTTCGCAGGTCCAGCAAAGTATGGTCGGGCGCCCATGAGGGCAGAAGTTTTGGCTTTCTTTTTCGGCAAACAACTGAGTAAGCAATGTGGCTGCTTCTTCCTTAGTCAATTCGTCACCAGCTTTGATAGCCGCTTTGCAGGCCATGCTGGCCCACAGTCCATCTGGGCCGTCCAGTGCGCCGGAAGAACAGCTGGAACAGAGCCCTTGAAGCGTTTCTTTGATGAAGGCCGCCGCGGAGGAACGTTCAAGGAAAGGCGGTATGGCCGTTACGGTAAGCCTATTGGCTTCGTAAGCGATATCAAATCCAGCTGAGGCAAGAGCTGCGCGGTGGCTTTCGATGCGTTCGCGTTCATCCTGCGTGAGGGAAAAGTCCAGTGGAAGCATGAGCATTTGTCCTTGTCCGGAAAGTCCTCCGCGTCGTAGACGGTTGACGAGAATCCGTTCGTGGGCTGCGTGCTGATCGACAAGCAAAAGATTGTTTTCGGCGCACAGAAGCAGATAGGTACGCCCGATCTGGCCCAGGTATGTGTATTTACCGATGATAATAGGGCTGTCGTTCTGGTAGAGAGCCGAAACTTCCTGAGAAAGACCTTCTTCGGCTGTGCCGGGGGAAAGGGGCTGCTGTT
>CAYWQK010000121.1:0-2859 GCA_964460575.1 uncultured Desulfovibrionaceae bacterium
CTGGCTCCAGCTACTACATGCAGAAACTCGTTGTGGGCGAAAAAGCCAGGAACGCCATAGATCTCGATGCGCCTGTTTCCGGCAATCTTAAAAACATCGCCGCGGCTCTTGGTAAGGATATCAACGACCTCGTAGTTTTTGTGCTGGACAAGCCCCGGCACGGAAATCTTATCGCCGAAATCCGAGCTGCCGGGGCACGGATTCAGCTTCATTCCGACGGCGACGTGGCGGGCTCCCTCATGGCCGTGGACCCTGCATCCGAAGTGGATGTGATGATGGGCACGGGCGGTACGCCCGAAGCCGTGATCAGCGCATGTGCCATAAAAGGCATTGGTGGAGCCATGCTCTGCCGGCTGGACCCGCAATCCGAAAAAGAACGCGTCGCCATTGAGGCACAAGGGCTTAGCACCACCCGCATCCTTTCGCAGGATGATCTGGTACGTGGCGAGGATGTTTGCTTTGCCGCCACTGGTATTTCCGGCGGTACATTTCTGCATGGCGTAACATTCCGCGGCAACGGAGCCACAACCCACTCGCTCCTTATCCGCAGCAAAACAGGCACGCTCCGCTACTTGGAATCGCACCACCAATGGAGCAAGCTAATGCAAATTAGCGCCATCCAGTACGCTTGAACCGCTTTTCGGAACAAAGTTAAATGCAGCGCTCCGCCGCCCAAACAGCGAGTGCCTCAAGGACTGCACTATGAAACTTGCTCTGCTCTTCCCCGGACAGGGATCACAGGTGGAAGGCATGGGCCGCGATGTGGCCGAAGCCTCCACCGAGGCCATGGACCTGTGGAAACGCGCGGAACGCCTTACCGGGCTGGACCTGCGATCGATCTACTGGGAAAGCGGCGATGCCGCCCTTATGGCCGATACCCGCGCCCTCCAACCTGCCTTGGCAATAACTTCCATTACCCTCTGGATGGCTGCCAAGCCCCTGATGGAAAGAAAAGGACTTACACCCTGCTGCGCCGCGGGCCACAGTCTTGGCGAATACCCGGCTCTGGTCGCCGCCGGCGCGCTTTCTATTGAAGACGCCATTGAGCTTACCGCACGGCGCGGCGCTCTTATGGCCGATGCCGACCCGGATCACAGGGGAGGGATGGCTGCGGCCGTAAAGCTCGCGCGCGAGGATGTCGAGGCCGCTGTGACGGAAGCCAAAAGCATGATGGATGATCCGCATGAAATTCTGCTCATTGCAAATTACAACATGCCCCTGCAGTTTGTGCTCAGCGGCACGCGCGCAGCGCTGGAAGTGGTGACGCCGCTCATCAAGGCACGCAAGGGCCGCCTTATTCCGCTGGCTGTAAGCGGTGCCTTCCACAGTCCCCTTATGAGTGGCGCTTCTCGAGAACTCGCCGAAAAACTGGCAAAAACAGAGTGGCACACTCCACGCTTCCCCGTGTTTTGCAATGCCACAGGACGCCCGGCGAGCGACAGGCACGAAGTGCAAGACCTGGTCACCCGCCAGATGATTTCTTCCGTTTTCTGGATAGATACCATTCGCAACCAGTGGGAAAGCGGCGTCCGCGCCTGGTTGGAGCTGGGACCAAAGCCTGTGCTGAGCCGCATGACCAAACCCATTCTGGATGACGCCGGCGTACCCGCAGAGGAGCTTAACACCGCATTCATAAATTCCGCTGGTACGTTGGAGGCTCTCTATGGCCTCTTCTGCTGAAATCGCTCGGCCGAAAGTATTGAGCGGTGACCGCGCCGTTCTGGCTGCTTGCGCGCTCTTTGATCTGAGTACAAAGGAAGACGAGCTAAAGGAAATGGCGGCGCATGCCTCCCTCCCTTGCGTGGAGGATCGTGAAAAAGTCGCGGCTCTGCGCCGAGAATGGTTTGGCTTCGTCCATGCAGGCATTATTTGTGCGCTCATGGACAAGGCACCTTCGGAAACCGTAGAAGCTTATATTGCCTGCACCAAGGATTTGCTGGCCCGTCTTGGCGGCTACAGCGCGAAGGAAGCCGAGGATTTTATAGATACCACTCTACACACTTACGCCAGCCTCATTGTGAAAAACGAACAGCGCGCCTGCCCGCAGCTTCTTTTGGAAAACGTGCTAGGAAAAGAGGAGGCCGCAAAGCTCAGCAAGGACCAGCTGGCCTTCATTGCCGGCATGATGGCCATTACTCTCTGCAACATTCTGGATACGCTAGACCGCTACTGCTTCCTTCCCGAAGCGCAAGATTCCCAGTCCGACAGCATGTAATCCATCGATTCCAGTTATCAGGCCTTCGCGCTTATGCGGAGGCTTTTTTATGTCCCCCGCATTTCGTCGCATGACGCGTAAAAATAAAGCTCCTGCATACCAAATAACGCAGCATAAATTTTTGCTTACCGGTAGGTTCCATTGCAAGTACAATAATACGAAATAATTCCGCCAATGAAAAAGCCCTGCTATGAATAGCAGGGCTAAATTTGGTCGGGATGAGAAGGTTTGAACTTCCGACCCCCTGAACCCCATTCAGGTGCGCTCCCAGACTGCGCTACATCCCGTCGGTTGATGTCTTAAGCGTTTCTTCTGCTCCTGTCAACTTATTTGCCGCCATTTTTAAAATTTTTTTCCCGACGAAGTATGCCTTGATTTTTTTAGTACTCTGAGGCAGGTTGCGTTGACTACTTTGCGTGGAGAAGAGCTATGCGTGTTTCGAGCATCCAGTTTTCCATTGAATCCGGTAAACCCGACTATAATTTCCGCACTGTAAAGCATCTTGTGTCCAAAGCCGTGCAAAGCCCTCAGCCGCCAGATGTCATCATCTTGCCGGAACTCTGGTCAACCGGCTATGCGCTACGCCACTGCGCAGAGCTTGCCAGTCCGCATGGTGAACGTGAAGCAAATTTTTTAGTGGAATT
>CAYWQK010000122.1:0-2086 GCA_964460575.1 uncultured Desulfovibrionaceae bacterium
GGCTGTGTTGATGCGGCTTACTTGGTCTGCGGCAACAGACCATGCCTTCGCTTTCCTTTGGAGGAATAGAAAAACGGAAAACTGCTGTAGCAGTTTCCCGTTTGGTACTTGGTTAAAACAGGGAACTCATTCCTGCGCGGCTTCCGTCGCTTCCGCCTTGCTTTCTTGAACTTCCGTTTTAGGAGAGCCTCCTTTATGCGGAATGGGGGTCAAGAGCATTTGCAGTGTGCGGCCTTCGGCGCGGGCCTCCTGCTCCACTTTGCCAACGTCCTTGAGGTCTTCGGCAAAGCGGTCAAGAATGTCGGATCCGCGGTCCTTATGGACAATTTCACGTCCTCTGAAGAAGACTGTTATCTTTACTTTATCGCCGTCTTCAAGGAAACGCCGCGTATGGCGCAACTTTGTTTCGTAATCGTGATCATCCGTTTTTGGGCGGACTTTAATTTCCTTGATTTGGATAACGGCTTGGCGCTTTTTGGCTTCCTGCTTTTTCTTTTGCGCCTCGTATTTGAACTTGCCGTAGTCCATGATCCGGCAAACCGGAGGCACAGCGGTAGCCGCCACTTCCACTAAGTCGTAGCCATGTTCCTTAGCGGCGGCAATCGCCTCGTTCCGGGGAAGAATCCCCAGTTGCTCGCCTTCGGGTCCAATGACTCTTACTTCCCTGGCGCGGATCTGCTCGTTGCGGCGCACCCCTGACTGGGGCAATTCACGACGCGGTTTGACATTAAGCGAAGCGATAAGTCATCCCTCCACGTTTGAAAGGTTCAATGCAATCGTCAGCAATAAGCGCGATGACATCCTGAGGCGTCTTTGCGCCGGGATTTTCCCCGGAACGAAGGCGCACGTTCACAGTGCCTTCTTCTACTTCCTTATCGCCAACAACAAGGATGTAAGGAATTTTTGCCAGCTGCGCTTCCCGGACTTTATAGCCCAGTTTTTCATTGCGGGTGTCGCATTCAACGCGGACGCCGCTGGCGCGGAGTGTGTTGCAAACCTGCTCCGCGAAGGTCTTTTGCGCGTCTGTAATAGTGAGGACGCGGGCCTGGATGGGCGTAAGCCAGGTCGGGAAGGCGCCGGCGTAATGCTCGGTAAGTACGCCAATAAATCGTTCGAGAGAGCCGAGAATGGCGCGGTGGACCATAACGGGGCGGTGAAGGGCGCCGTCCTGGCCCATGTATTCAAGCTCAAACCGCTGGGGCAGGGTGAAATCGCACTGGATGGTGGAGAGCTGCCACTCGCGGCCGATGCAATCCGTCACCTTAACGTCGATCTTTGGACCGTAGAACGCTCCGTCGCCAGGATTTAATGCATAGCTAAGACCAGCTTTAGTTACGGCTTTTATTAGCGCATTGGTTGCCAAATCCCAGTCCTGATCCGAGCCGATGGAGCTTTCCGGACGCGTGGAGATGACCACGCGGTAGTCAAAGCCGAAAAGGAGCATAAGATCGTGAACCAAGGCAATGACGTTGATAATTTCGTCTTCGAGCTGTTCGGGGGCGCAGATAATGTGCGCGTCGTCCTGCGTAAACTGACGAACACGCAAAAGGCCGTGCAGCGCGCCGGATTTTTCGTGCCGATGCACAACGCCCAGCTCAAAGTAGCGTTTAGGAAGATCGCGGTAACTGCGGACTGCGGAGTTATAGATAAGCATGTGCGCAACGCAGTTCATAGGCTTGATGCCGTAGTTATCGCCTTCAATCTCCGTGAAATACATATTTTCGCGGTAATGGGCGTAGTGGCCGGATTTTTCCCAAAGCTCGCGCCGCAGGATCTGCGGGCCCTGCACAATGTCATAGCCGCGCTTGAGGTGCTCCTTACGGAGGAAATCCTCCAAAATGGTACGAATGAGCATTCCTTTAGGATGCCAAAAAACCATGCCCGGGGCCACATCTTCGTGGAAAGCGAATAGATCGAGCTCCTTACCGAGTTTGCGATGGTCGCGACGTTTTGCTTCTTCCAGGCGGTTCAGATACTCTTTAAGATCCTTTTCGGAACCAAAAGCTGTTGCGTAAAGCCTTGAGAGCATTTTATTTTTTTCATCGCCGCGCCAGTACGCGCCAGCAACGGAAAGGAGCTTGAACGT
>CAYWQK010000122.1:2096-2852 GCA_964460575.1 uncultured Desulfovibrionaceae bacterium
TCCCGAGCGGGCGATATGTGGACCGCGGCACAGGTCTAAGAAATCACCAGAACGGTATAGCGTGATAGTTCCGTCTTGGAGACCGTCAATGAGTTCTACCTTGTATGTTTCGCCGCGTTCCGCAAAAAGTCTCAGTGCCTCAGGCTTGGAAATTTCAATGCGCTCAAACGGCACGTTTTCCTGAATTATTTTTGCCATTTCAGCTTCGATAACGGGAAAATCTTCAGGAGAGAAGGGACGGGCGACTTCAAAATCGTAGTAGAAGCCGTTTTCAATGGCCGGGCCAATGGCGACTTTTGCTTCTGGGAAAAGGCGGCGCACTGCGGCGGCCATGATGTGGGCGGCGGAATGACGCAGAAGAGCCAGTCCTTCAGCAGTTTCGGTCGTAACGGGCTGAAGTGCGCCACAGGCTGTCGCACAGCTTACCGGGGCAGTCAGGTCGAAAAGGGTTTCACCAGCTTTAACGGCAAGAGCGGCCTTGAATTTTTTTCCGGAAAGCCCCGCTTTGAGAGCTTCTTCACATGTAGCGTTTTCGGCTACATCCACCTGCTTGCCTTCAACGGTCACCATCATGGTACAATGTTCCTTGTGTTGCCGCTCTTTCCACCGGGAGGGGGAGGCTCGTCCCGACAAGCGGGGAGAGAGTCGCTTTATGGTCCTCGCAACAAATGAGGATATCGGTTTATAAAGAAAAGGGGAGAAGGTTAACACCTCCCTCCCCGTATTGTCTAATGGTAGGCATGAGCAGACTTGAAC
>CAYWQK010000123.1:0-2563 GCA_964460575.1 uncultured Desulfovibrionaceae bacterium
GGCAAGCGCGAGTTGTGGCAGGGCAGAAGTACGCGAACGCTCTTCCGCACTCCAATCTATGATTTCATCCACAAAAAGTTGCTGCAGCGGCAGTTCTTGATGGCGGATGAAAACTCTACTGTGACAAACGCTTTGCGATTGAGCTGAATATCAAGCCGCATCAAGGTATGGTTCAATAGAATGAATTTCCTGCTGCAACAAAACATTTCAAGCAGATTCCTCGCTCAGTTCATAACAAGGAATCTGCTTTATGAATACCGTGAGTTTATGGAGCGCTTACCTTAGAAAGGATACCGCTACAACGCATTCGCAGGTAAAAAGTATGCAGCAAGCTCTCGCTGCTGTTGGCTTCGATACAAAGAGGGCGGATGGCCAGTTTGGCGCTAACACGCTTGCAGCGGTTAAGGCTCCACAGTCAGCAAGCGGTTTGACCGTTGCACAGTATAAGACGAATCGTGACAGTATCGCTGCTGTACCCGCGAACACCTATGACAAAATTGACTGTTCGGGGTTTACCTACAAGGCGAGGAATAATCAAGGTTATCATGGTGCAACGGCCAATTTTAACCAGCATTGCAAGTATTTTGGCTACATTGCTGCTTTAGGTGGCTATGATAAACTTGTTCCAGACATGGAGTTGTATCAAGCACAGCGAAAAAATGCAAGTAGCAATCAGTATGCTGGCCATGTGGGTGTTATGCCGGTAAGCATGATTTTGGTGACGGGCAATTTCGGTTCTCTTGCGGTAAAATACTTCAAAAACAAAGGTGAAAATGGAAACAGAAATGGCCCTAATCTGAGTTCCATGTCCTCTGTGTGGAATTACTGGGCTTGGTCAAAGTATGTAAAGAAATAAGTGGCATCTTCATCAGTTAACCGAATGATTTGGTAGCCATCGGCTCCATCTGCACAAACAAATTGCAGGGAGCCGGCGGCGTTTCCCAGAAACCGCGCTTCTCCCTCCCTGGTGTGAACAAGCGTTAGCTCGCCTTCCGGGGATACGGTGCATAGCTCGCTTGTCACATATTCCCCATCCATATTCATATCAATGATCCTGCTTTTAAGGCATAGGAGCAAATCATTCGCTGGAATAATGTTCTCAATAACCTCGTTCATGCCCAAGGAAATTTCGCCGCTAAGTGAGAAACTAAGCGTATCTTGTTCACCATCGCCAAGCGAGGAAGAATAGAGTTCATAGATTAGCGCATCTGAGAGAACCTTTTCCTGCAAAAAGACAAGTTTATCATTCCAAACGGCAATAGGCCCGGAGCATGTTGCCAAATTCGTCTTATAACAGGCCAACTTGTGCGTATCAGGCGAATAGGACAGCAGATACACAGTTCCCTGTTCGCCCTCGATGCTGTCATCCGCTTCGTAAAGCATGTAATACCGTTCTTCCACATCCACACAGGACGTTCTTACACCGTAGGCAAACGGAAGAGTAGCGGTCGTGCCGTCTACCACATACGTCAATCTGGCTGGCGTGTCATGTAATTCCCCAAAGGGCCACATTTCGAGCGTATAGGGATAGTGGGAAACGATATATCGAAAGGATTCTTCCGGCTGGCGAATGGGGTCAAAGGATGTATACAGGCGTTCGCCGTTCAGACTCCAATTTCGGGAAACATATTGTTCATATGAATGATTCCAATAGGTTTCAAAAACAATTTGGTCACTATAGACAGCGTTCTGATAAAAGAATGCGTCGGGGTCATCCGCAAAAATGTCAATCCCAAGGATAGGATAATACCACACGCTTTTCCCGGATGCATCAAAAATCTCTATAGCGCAGTTGGATACATCATTGCGCCCTTGGTTGAGCCAATATTCTGTATTGTTTGGCACATAGTAAATTGCCTCGTAAGATCCATTCGGCAATAGAAAGAACTGTGGATAGTCAATCGGCGCTTCTGTAAATTGCAGAGGAATCATTTCGGAAGCAGAGGCTTTTAAGGTCATTGAAAACAATAGTGCTGCTATGAGGATAGTCGTTAATCTCTTCATGACTGCCTCCTTGTTATTCAATGGATAGACCGCAACACCAATTTTATCGCCATTCTATATTTATTTAAAGTGTTCCCTTGTCAAGGAGAATTTTGATTTAGCCTGAATGATTCACCATCATTCGAAAAAACGGCGGAAAGCCGCACAGTTGCTGCATGTACGGATTTTTTGCTTTCATCTGAAAAGTGAGTAGAAAAGAACCCCCTTTTTGGTAAGATAAAGGTGCACAATCCAATGTCTAACCAAAGAGAGGAGTTCTTCCATGGCTATTGTAAACGCTTTTCACTGGAAAGCAAAAAATAAAGATAAATTTTAACGGCGACCTCCTGTTCATCCAGGAATTCGCCGAGAAAATTGGGCTGACCTATGACCTGTTCAAAGTCGAGCACCGGGATGGAACCCAATACTGCAGCAAGGATGCGGATCAATGGATGATCCCGCTGATGGAGGGACCCGTCGCTCCCATCATATCTGCGTGGCGACAGCGGCTTCGTCTCCCCCTGATTATATGAGGCCTGCGAGGAGAACGACTGCCTGTATGCGATCCGATTGAAGCAGA